>NZ_LIQT01000099.1 GCF_001418415.1 Streptomyces hirsutus | reverse complement strand
CGTCGACTCCGCCGTCGCCGCGGCCCGTGCCGCCGAGGCGGGTCACGACGTGACCGGCGTCCACCTCGCGCTCTCCGCGAACCCCCAATCCTTCCGCACGGGCGCGCGGGGCTGCTGCACCATCGAGGACTCGCGCGACGCCCGCCGCGCCGCGGACGTCATCGGCATCCCGTTCTACGTGTGGGACCTCGCCGACCGCTTCCGCGAGGACGTCGTGGAGAACTTCGTCGCCGAGTACGAGGCCGGCCGCACCCCCAACCCGTGCCTGCGCTGCAACGAGAAGATCAAGTTCGCCGCGCTGCTGGACAAGGCCCTGGCCCTGGGCTTCGACGCCGTGGCCACCGGCCACTACGCGCGCGTGGTCACCCTGTCCGACGGCACGCGCGAACTGCACCGCGCCTCCGACATGGCCAAGGACCAGTCGTACGTCCTCGGCGTGCTGGACGACCGGCAGCTCGCCCACGCGATGTTCCCGCTCGGCGACACGGTCACCACCAAGGACGAGATCCGCGCGGAGGCCGAGCGCAGGGGACTGGCGGTGGCCAAGAAGCCCGACTCGCACGACATCTGCTTCATCGCCGACGGTGACACCCAGGGCTTCCTCGCGAACCGGCTGGGCCGGGCCGAGGGCGACATCGTCGACGAGTCCGGCGCCAAGGTCGGCACGCACGAGGGTGCCCACGGCTTCACCATCGGCCAGCGCAAGGGCCTGCGGATCGGCACCCCCGCCCCCGACGGTAAGCCCCGCTACGTCCTCGACATCTCCCCGGTGACCAACACGGTCACCGTCGGCCCCGCGGACTCCCTCGACGTCGGCGCGCTCACCGCGATCGAGCCCCGCTGGTGCGGAGCCGCCCCGACCGGCCCCGGCACCTACACCGCCCAGCTCCGCGCCCACGGCGGCGAGACCGAGGTCACCGCCGAACTCGTCGACGGCATCCTGGAGGTGTCGTTCAAGGAGCCGGTCCGCGGAGTGGCCCCCGGCCAGGCGATCGTCCTCTACGCCGGCACCCGGGTCGTCGGCTCCGCCACCATCGCCACGACGTCCCGCACGACGAAGACGCCCACGAGGGTCTGATCCGAGGCGCGGTCCCTGCCCGAAGACGTGAGCAGTCGGCGAACGAATGCCACTTTTGCGCTCATCTGAGCGTCAAAATGGCATGGGGGGCCGGAGTGTTCACGCCTTCGGGCAGGAGTGCTTCCTCTGGACGCGCGCGATGGTCACGGTGCCGCGGTGAACTCGTGGACGAATTCGATCTCACCCACGGTGTGGGCGTTGAACTCGTCGAGTTCCTCTGCCGGAACCCACAGTTCGAGGAGGGTCCGCCCGCCCGCCCGCTGGACGGGATACCGGGTGAGGAACTCCGACTCGACCTCGAACCGGGTGACGAATCCGGCACCGTCGTGCTTCACGTTCCAGTCCCGGGCGATCCTGATCGCGTAGTCCCCGTCGAGCACGGGAGGGAAGAACGGCCGCTCGGGCAGCCGGGGCGGCCAGGCCCGCCGCCCCGGCTGCCCGAGCGGCTCCGGCTCCTTCGGTCCGGTCGGACGCCACGGAGTCGTCGTCGCCCGTCGGCCGGTCGTCGACCTCGCTCCTGAACGTCGAAAGCCGCGGAGACGGCCGGCCGGAGGGCCGGACCGTACCGACCCGCCACGTCCGGCTGCCACGCCGTTTCCGCAGGAGCCGTGGGGGAGGAGCCGCCCCGCACCTCACCGCGCGAAGAACTCCGCCAACACCGGGGCCAGCACGTCCGGTTCGACCATGTGGGTCTGGCCGGGCAGGGTACGGCAGGTGCCCCGGGGGACGGCGTCCGCGATCGCCCGGGCGGCCTCGCGCATCCAGGCCGGGCTCGCGTCGCCCGCGATGGACAGCACCGGTACGGGGACCGACGCCAGCAGCTTCACCGGGACGCCGCCGTCCCCCATGACCGCGTCGTCGTACGCGAGGCTCGGCGCGATCGACTCCATGCCGGCCCACAGGGGGGACTGCCGGGCGCCCTGGATCACCGCCTCGCTCAGCCCGGTGAGACGCAGGAAGAGCTCCACCGCGTCCCCGCGGCGCCCTTCACGCAGTGCCTCCGTCAGGCGCTCGGTGTACCGCGCGCGTTCCCTCAGGTCCTCCTCGGACATGGCGTACGGCGTCTCGTACACGGCGACATGGCGCACCGGCAGACCGCTCGCCGCCGCGCGCAGCGCCAGCGCGCCGCCCGAGGAGACGCCGTACAGCGACGCCTCCCCGCCCGCCGCCCCGATCAGCGCCGCCAGGTCCTCGATCTCGCGTTCCACCGCGTACGGCGTCCGGTCCCCGCTCGCGCCGCGGCCCCGGCGGTCGTACACGACGACCCGGAACCGCTCCGAGAGCGGGGCGGCCAGCGGTGCCACCGTGGCGCCCGTCGACATCGCGCCGCTGACGAGGACGACCACGGAACCCCGTCCGGCGCTCTCGTGGGCGATGAGGGTGCCGTCGCGCGAAACGATGTTCTTGTCCATATCCCCACAGACTGCCGTACCGCGGCCCGATCGTCGGTGAGGCGGGCCGCGCGTCCGACGACCGCAACCCTTCTATCCGATCATCGGGCTTCCGGGTCTCCTTGGACGTCCACTTCGTAGAAGCACAGGTGGTCCTTGATACCGGCGACGTCCGGTTTCGGGTCCGGGTACGCCCATACGAGATCGGGCGCGTCCGGGCGCGACCAGTAGGACGCGGTGCCCTTGAAGGGGCAGTGGGTGCGGGTGTCGGACGGGGTCAGCAGGTCGAGCCGTACGTCCTCCGGCGGGATGTAGTACCGCGCGGGCAAGCCCGTCTCGCGCAGCACCAGCGCCTGGTCGCTCTCGGCCAGGACCTCCCCGCCGTGCACCACACGCACGGGCCGGTCGCTCCGCTCGACGGTGATGCGGTGTCCTCCGGTCATGGTCCACGCTCCTCGGTCAGCCGGGTCATGAGGTCGTCCGGGTCGGCGAGGCAGGCCGGACGCCGGCCGGTCCGAACCCCGAACAGTGCAGCGTCCGCCGAAGCCGCATTCTTCCCCTCCCCGCCGGACCGGCCCCGTACCCTGGGGCCGTGAACATCTGTGTCTTTCTCTCCGCCGCCGATCTGGACGAGCGGTACACGCGCCCCGCGCGGGAGTTCGCCGAGCTGCTCGGCAAGGGCGGCCACACCCTGGTGTGGGGCGGTTCCGACGTCGGCCTGATGAAGGTCGTCGCCGACGGGGTGCAGGAGGCGGGCGGCCGGCTCCTCGGCGTCTCCGTGGAGTTCCTGGCGGCGAAGGCCCGCGAGGGCGCCGACGAGATGATCGTCGCCCGGGACCTGGCGGAGCGCAAGCGCCTGCTCCTCGAGAAGGCCGACGCGGTGGTCGTCATGGTGGGCGGCACCGGCACGCTCGACGAGGCCACCGAGATCCTCGAGCTGAAGAAGCACGGGCACACGGACAAGCCGGTGGTCCTGCTGAACAGCGCGGGCTTCTACGACGGCCTCAAGACCCAGTTCCGGCGGATGGAGGACGAGGGCTTCCTGCCCCGCGCCCTCACCGACCTGGTGTTCTTCGCCGAGGAGCCCGTCGGGGCACTGGCGTACCTCGAGGAGAGCCAGGGCATCGAGTGACCCGGTCCGGGTCCTCCACGGGAGAACCCGGGCCACTCCCCGGCCGCGTGATGATGCGAGCATGGCGGGCATGCCTACACATGTGATCACCGGAGCGGGCTCCGGCATCGGCGCGGCCGTCGCCCGCCGGCTGCACGCGCGCGGGGACGAACTCGTCCTGCACGCACGTTCGGCGGGGCGCGCGAAGGAACTGGCGGCCGAGTTCCCCGGCGCGCGGACCCTCGTCGGCGACCTGGCCGACCCCGACCGGCTCAGCTGGGCCTTCTCCCACCAGTCCCTCCCGGACCGGGTGGACTCCCTGCTGCACATCGCCGGCGTCGTCGACCTCGGCGAGATCGGCGAGCTGACCCCGAAGAGCTGGCGGCACCAGCTCGACGTCAACCTCGTCGCCCCCGCCGAACTCACCCGGCACTTCCTGCCCCAGCTGCGCGCGAGCCGCGGACACGTGGTCTTCGTCAACTCCGGCGCGGGCCTGAGCGCCCACGCCCGGTGGGGCGCCTACGCGGCCTCCAAGCACGGCCTCAAGGCACTCGCCGACTCCCTGCGCGAGGAGGAGCACGGCAACGGCGTCCGCGTCACCTCGGTCTACCCCGGCCGCACCGCCAGTCCCATGCAGGCCAAGGTGCACCAGCAGGAGGGCAAGGACTACGACCCCGGCCGGTGGATCGACCCCGAGTCGGTCGCCACCACCCTCCTCACGGCCCTCGACCTGCCCCGGGACGCGGAGGTCAACGACCTGACGGTGCGGCCGGGGCGCTGAACTCCCGGACGCACGCCCGACGGCCCCACCGGAGCACCGTCCTCCCCACCCGTTCCGTACGCTTCGGGGGTGAGCGAAAACAGCCAGTTCAGGTTCGGGGCCGCGACCGGGGTCGGGTCGATGCCGGGCGGGGACGTCCTCGAGGCCGTCAAGACCGTCACCGGAAGCTTCGAGGACTTTCCCTTCCTGCCCGAACTGCCCGCCCGGGGACCCGGCGCGGACATGATCGGCCGGACCGCCGGGATGCTCGTCGAGCTGTACGCGCGCGTGGAGCCCAGCGGCTGGCGGATCGGGGACCGGCCCGGACGCGACACCAAGCGGGCCCGCTCCTGGCTCGGCCAGGACCTCGACGCGCTGGAGGAGTACACCCAGGGGTACGAGGGCCCGCTGAAGGTGCAGGCCGTCGGCCCCTGGACGCTCGCCGCCCAGCTGGAGCTGCGCAACGGCGAGGTGGCCCTCTCCGACCCCGGCGCCTGCCGGGACCTCGCCGCCTCGCTCGCCGAAGGGCTGCGCCTGCACCTCGCCGAGGTGAGCCGGCGCGTGCCCGGCGCGCGGCTCGTCCTCCAGCTCGACGAACCCTCCCTCACCGACGTCCTGCGCGGCCGGGTGCGCAGCGCCAGCGGCTACCGCACCCACCGCGCGGTGGACCGGCAATTCGTCGAGTCCGGACTGAGGGACGTGTTCGGGGTGCACGACGCCGGCCCGGTCGTGGTCCACTCGTGCGCGCCGGACGTCCCGTTCGCCCTGCTGAGACGGGCGGGAGCGCAGGCGGTCTCCTTCGACTTCTCGCTCCTCACCGAACGTGACGACGAGACGATCGGGGAAGCGGTCGAGAGCGGCACCCGGCTGTTCACCGGTGTCGTGCCGGGGACGGACGGCCCGTTGTCGGACCCTGCCGGTAGCGTCATGGGGGTCAGAACGCTGTGGCGCAGGCTGGGGCTGCGGCCGGGCCTCCTCACGGAGGCGGTCACGGTCACCCCGGCGTGCGGACTCGCGGGGGCCTCCCCGGAGTACGCGCGCACCGCCTCCGCACACTGCGTCCGGGCGGCGAGATCCCTCGCGGACAACCCAGAGTGACGGAAGGACACACGGTGGCGGGTGACCAGCAGGCGGAGACGACGAGTGTGCCGGCGAAGGCGCGGGAGCGGCACGCCCGGCTCGCCGAGCAGATCGAGGAGCACCGCTTCCGGTACTACGTGAACGACGCGCCCGTCGTCAGCGACGCCGAGTTCGACCGGCTGCTGCGCGAACTGGAGGCGCTGGAGGAGCAGTACCCCGCACTGCGCACCCCCGACTCCCCGACCCAGAAGGTCGCCGGGGCGTACGAGACGGAGTTCACCTCCGTCCAGCACCGCTCCCGCATGCTCTCCCTCGACAACACCTTCAACGACGACGACCTCGCCGCCTGGGTCGAGCGCATCCACCGGGAGCTGGGCGCACAGGAGTTCCACTTCCTGTGCGAGCTGAAGGTCGACGGCCTCGCCGTCAACCTCACCTACGAGCACGGGCGCCTGGTCCGCGCGGCGACCCGCGGCGACGGCCGCACCGGCGAGGACATCACGCCCAACGTACGGACCATCGCCGAGATCCCGGACCGCCTGAAGGGCGACGGGGTGCCCGCCCTCGTGGAGATCCGCGGCGAGGTCTTCTTCCCGATGGAGGAGTTCCAGGGCCTCAACGCCCGCCTGGTGGAGGCCGGTGACAAACCCTTCGCCAACCCGCGCAACGCGGCGGCCGGTTCGCTGCGCCAGAAGGACCCGCGCGTCACCGCCACCCGCCCCCTGCACATGGTCGTCCACGGCATCGGCGCCCTGGAGGGCTTCGAGGGCCTCGCCCGCCTCTCCGAGGCGTACGACCTGCTGAAATCCTGGGGCCTGCCCACCTCCGAGCACAACCGTGTGGTCGACGGCCTCGAAGGCGTACGGGAGTTCATCGCGCACTACGGCGAGCACCGGCACTCCGTGGCGCACGAGATCGACGGCGTGGTGGTCAAGCTCGACGAGATCCCGCTCCAGGGCCGCCTCGGCTCCACCTCGCGCGCACCGCGCTGGGCCATCGCGTACAAGTACGCGCCCGAGGAGGTCAACACCAAGCTCGTCAACATCCGTGTGGGCGTGGGCCGTACGGGCAGGGTCACCCCGTACGCGCAGGTCGAGCCGGTCACCGTGGCCGGTTCCGAGGTCGAGTTCGCCACGCTGCACAACCAGGACGTGGTCAAGGCCAAAGGCATCCTCATCGGGGACACGGTGGTGCTGCGCAAGGCCGGTGACGTCATCCCGGAGATCCTCGGCCCGGTCGCCGACCTGCGCGACGGCAGCGAGCACGCCTTCGTCATGCCGGCCGAATGCCCGGAGTGCGGTACGCCGCTGCGGCCGATGAAGGAGGGCGACGTCGACCTGCGCTGCCCCAACGCCCGTGCCTGCCCCGCCCAGTTGCGGGAGCGCCTGTTCTACCTCGCGGGCCGCAAGGCGCTGGACATCGAGCACTTCGGCTATGTCGCCGCCGCGGCGCTCACCCGGCCGTTGGAACCCGCGGAGCCGCCGCTGAAGGACGAGGGCGACCTGTTCGACCTCACCATCGAGCAGTTGCTGCCCATCAGGGCGTACGTCCTCGACCAGGACAGCGGGCTGCCCAAGCGGGACCCGAAGACGGGCGAGGAGAAGACCGCCACCGTCTTCGCCAACCAGGAGGGCGAGCCGCGCAAGAACGCGGTGGCGATGCTGGCGAACATCGCGGCGGCCAAGGAGCGTCCGCTCGCCCGGATCCTCACCGGGCTGTCGATCCGGCACGTCGGCCCGGTCGCGGCGGAGGCGCTGGCCCGGGAGTTCCGGTCCGTCGACCGGATCGAGCAGGCCACCGAGAAGGAACTGGCCGACACGGAGGGCGTCGGCGGCATCATCGCCGCCTCGGTCAAGCAGTGGTTCGCCGAGGAGTGGCACCGCGAGATCATCCGCAAATGGCGGGCGGCCGGTGTCCGCATGGAGGACGAGGGGGCCGGCGAGGAGGAGGGCCCGCGTCCGCTGGCGGGGCTGACGGTCGTGGTGACCGGCACCCTGGAGCATTTCACCCGGGACGGCGCGAAGGAGGCGCTGCAGAGCCGGGGAGCGAAGGTGACCGGTTCGGTCTCGAAGAAGACGTCCTTCGTCGTCGTGGGCGACAACCCGGGGTCGAAGCACGACAAGGCGATGCAGCTCAAGGTGCCGGTTCTGAACGAGGAGGGCTTCACCGTCCTGCTCGACGAGGGGCCGGAGGCGGCGGCCGCCGTGGCGCTGCCCGTCGAGGAGTAGTCGGGGAACAGCAGGTGAAAGGCCACTCGATCGGCGCATACCAGATGGATACGGGTGGCTGGGGCGCATTCGGGCAACCGTCGGCGACCGGTGCCCCTGGAAGCCCTCCGCAGCCTACTGTTGGGAGGTGCGCCCGCCGTGCCCAGCTGCGGTCGGGGCATCCCCATGTTCGTGGCGGCACGGTGAAAGGGCTTTCCCTCACGGAGCCGCCGGGGGTTGTCAGGCATCGAGCCGCGTGGCGTGGGCACCGCCGGCTGTGAGAGGGACGGGAATGGAACCCACCGAGAGCGCCGCCCCGGGCTCACGGCTGCGCCGGGGCCTGCGCCGCATGGCGGCCGTACGGCGACGCGGACGTGGGACAGGACGGCCCGCGGGGCCTGCGGGCGCATCGGGACGCCCCGGTGCGCGCACCGCGGAGGCGCGTCCCCGGGGCGTGCGCGGCACCGGAAGACAGGCCGCGGGGCAGCCGGCGGCAGGACAGCCGGGAGCCGGGCGGGGTCCCGGGGCACCCCGGCTCTCCACCGGACTGTCCTCGGACGGCCCGGGCCTGTCCGAAGCGCACGCGGAACGGCACCTCTCCTGGCCCGCGCTGCCCACGGCGGTCGTCTCGGCGGCCGCGTTCGTGCTCGGCGCCGGTGTCCTGGGAGCGTTCACCGGCGGTCACGCGCTCTTCCCGTCCGGCCGCGTCGGCTGGTCCCTGGCCGTACTGACCGGGATCGTCGTCGGCCACCTGGTGATGCTGGGCCGCTCCCGCTGGTGGGGCGGCACCGGCTCGGGCGCCGCGGTCACCCTCGCCGTGCTGCTGCTCTACGGCTGGGTCCCGGCCGGCATGGTCAGCCTCACCGTGGTCGTGCTGGTCGGCGTGGCCCGGCGGGGCCGCTGGCGGCAGGGCATCCTGCACGGCGCGGTGGACCTGCTCGGCATCGGCGCCGGCGCGCTGGTGCTGGCCCTGTGCGGGTCCGTACCGTCCGTCGAGTCGCCCTCGACCCCGGACCGTTGGGGTCTGCACACCGCCTTCGAGGTGGTGCTGGTCGCCGCCGCGTATCTCGCGGTCACCCGCACCCTCTACTGGTACCTGCACGTCCCGCGGGGCGGACTGCCCACGGTCGCCCGCACCGCCCTGGTCAGACAGGGCCTGGTCGCGGTGGCGCTCCTCGGCATAGCGCCGCTGATCTGCGTGGTCGCCGACGCCCGGCCGATCGTCCTGCCGCTGTTCGCCATCCCGCTGATCGCGCTCGACTCCATGCTGTGGATCGCCAGGGCCCGCGCGGAGGAGCAGTTGCGCGATCCGCTGACCGGGCTGCCCAACCGCCAGTGGCTCCTCGAGCGCATCTGGACCGCGTTGGACGACGCCGAGCGCGCGGACGCCCGCCCCACCCTCATGCTGATCGACCTCGACCGGTTCCGATCGGTCAATGACACTCTTGGTCATCTCGCGGGTGACCGGCTGCTGCTCCAGATCGCCGACCGGCTGAGACTGGCCCTGCCGCGCGGGGCGGAGGCCGCGCGGCTCGGCGGCGACGAGTTCGCCGTCTTACTGCCGGTCTCCGACTCCACCACGTCCGCGACCCGGGTCGCCCGCAGCCTGGTGTCCGCCCTCAGCTCGCCCCTCGACCTCGACGGCCTCACCCTCGTGCTGGAGGCCAGCGCGGGCGTCGCCGTCTTCCCCGACCACGCCCTCGACGCGGAGGGCCTGCTGCGGCGCGCGGACGTGGCGATGTACCAGGCCAAGCGGGACCGTACGGGCGTCGAGGTCTACGAGTCCAAGCGGGACTCCAACACCCCCGACCGGCTGGGACTCCTGGGCGACCTGCGCCGGGCCCTGGACGCCCACGAGGTCCAGCTCCACTACCAGCCCAAGGTCCGCTTCGACGGACAGGTCGCGGGCCTGGAGGCCCTGGTCCGCTGGGTGCACCCGGAGCGCGGCAGGGTGCCGCCGGACGAGTTCATAGCGATCGCCGAGTCCTCCGGGCTGATGCCGCACCTCACCGAGTACGTGCTGGAGACCGCGCTCGGCCAGGTCGCCGAGTGGCGTGCGCAGGGCCTGTTCGTGCCGGTCGCGGTCAACGTCTCCCCGCGCGACGTCCACATCCCCGGCTTCGCCGGCTCCGTCGCGGCCCGGCTGGCCCGGCACGGCGTCCCGGCGGGGGCCCTCCAGCTGGAGATCACCGAGCACGTCCTCCTGGAGGACCCGCAGCGCGCCGCCGACACCCTGAACGCCCTCACCGGGCACGGCGTGCGGATGTCCCTGGACGACTTCGGCACCGGCTACTCCTCCCTCGTGCACCTGCGGCGGCTGCCCGTCAGCGAGCTGAAGATCGACCGCTCGTTCGTGGCCCGGCTGGCCGTCGACGCCGAGGACGCCGAGATCGTGCGCTGCACCGTCGACCTCGCCCACTCGCTCGGACTGCTCGTCGTCGCCGAGGGCGTCGAGGACGACGAGACCTGGGAACGCCTGCGCGACCTCGGATGCGACGCCGTCCAGGGCTGGCTGGTCGCGGCCGCGATGCCGCCCGCCGAAGCCACGGCCTGGCTCCTCGCCCGCGGCTCCCGCGGCTGGCAGCGCCCGGCAGCCGCCCTCCCGGCAGTGGCCGCCGACGACTCCGGCCACCCGGCCTGAACCCATGGGGCGCCCCGCATTCGGGGGGTGCGGGGAAACCGTTTCACGGGTACGGGGCCGCGCCCCATAGGATTGGGGCCTGTCGTCACCTCCCCGCCCGCCGCGCCACGCCTGGCCCGGGACGCGACGACAGGCCCTAGCCCGAACCGCACACTCACCCCAGAGGAACGCTGCATGCCTGGCATTACGCGCGAGGAGGTCGCCCACCTCGCCCGGCTGGCGCGTCTGGAGCTGAAGCCCGAAGAGCTCGACCACTTCGCAGGCCAGCTCGACGACATCATCGGCGCGGTCGCCCGCGTCAGCGAGGTCGCCGACCAAGACGTACCGCCGACCTCGCACCCGCTCCCGCTGACGAACGTCATGCGCCCGGACGAGGTCCGTCCCTCGCTCACCCCCGAGCAGGCGCTCTCCGGCGCCCCGGCCCAGGAGCAGCAGCGTTTCAAGGTGCCGCAGATCCTGGGGGAGGACTGAATCGCATGATCGACATCATCAAGCTCACCGCGGCCGAGACCGCCGCGAGGATCGCCTCCGGCGAGCTCACGGCCGTCCAGGTCACCGAGGCCCACCTGGCCCGGATCGAGGCCGTCGACGAGAAGGTGCACGCCTTCCTGCACGTCGACCGCGAGGGCGCCCTCGCCCAGGCCCGCGCCGTCGACGAGAAGCGCGCCAAGGGGGAGAAGCTCGGCCCGCTGGCCGGCGTTCCCCTCGCGCTCAAGGACATCTTCACCACCGAGGGCATCCCGACCACCGTCGGCTCCAAGCTCCTCGAGGGCTGGATCCCGCCGTACGACGCGACGCTCACCAAGCGGCTCAAGGCCGCCGACGTCGTCATCCTCGGCAAGACCAACATGGACGAGTTCGCCATGGGGTCGTCGACCGAGAACAGCGCCTACGGACCGACCGGCAACCCCTGGGACCTGACCAAGATCCCCGGTGGCTCCGGCGGCGGGTCGAGCGCCGCGCTCGCCTCCTTCCAGGCCCCCCTCGCCATCGGCACCGACACCGGCGGCTCCATCCGCCAGCCGGCCTCCGTCACCGGCACGGTCGGCGTGAAGCCGACGTACGGCGCGGTCTCGCGTTACGGCATGGTGGCGTTCTCCTCCTCCCTCGACCAGGGCGGCCCCTGCGCCCGCACGGTCCTGGACGCGGCCCTGCTGCACGAGGTCATCGCCGGGCACGACCCGCTCGACTCCACCTCCATCGACGCCCCGGTCCCGCCGGTCGTCGAGGCCGCCCGCAACGGCTCGGTCGCCGGCATGCGCGTCGGTGTCGTCAAGCAGTTCCGCGGCGAGGGCTACCAGGCCGGCGTCATCCAGCGGTTCGACGAGTCCGTCGAGCTGCTGAAGGGACTCGGTGCCGAGATCGTCGAACTGGACTGCCCGTCCTTCGACCTCGCGCTGTCGGCGTACTACCTGATCGCCCCGTCCGAGTGCTCCTCCAACCTCGCCCGCTTCGACGGCCTGCGCTACGGCCTGCGGACCGGCGACGACGGCACGCACTCCGCCGAGGAGGTCACCTCGCTGACCCGCGAGGCCGGCTTCGGCCCCGAGGTCAAGCGCCGCATCATGCTCGGTACGTACGCGCTCAGCTCCGGCTACTACGACGCGTACTACGGCAGCGCCCAGAAGGTCCGTACGCTGATCAAGCAGGACTTCGACAAGGCGTTCGAGCAGGTCGACGTGATCGTCTCCCCGACGACCCCGACCACCGCCTTCGCGATCGGCGAGCGCGCCGACGACCCGATGGCGATGTACCTCGCCGACCTGTGCACCATTCCGACCAACCTGGCCGGCAACGCGGCCATGTCGCTGCCCTGCGGCCTCGCGCCTGAGGACAACCTGCCGGTCGGACTGCAGATCATCGCCCCGGTCATGAAGGACGACCGCCTCTACAAGGTGGGTGCAGCCGTCGAGGCGGCCTTCGTGGAAAAGTGGGGCCACCCGCTGATCGAGGAGGCTCCGTCGCTGTGAGCGCACTGACCAAGGCCAAGGGCTTCAAGAAGTCCCGGTCCGGTACGTATCTGTCCATGGCCGCCACCGCGTTCGGCGCGCTCGGCGTCGCCAAGCGCGTCAAGAAGGCGCGGCACGAGAAGGACACCCTGGTCCTGATCGACGCCACCGTGTCCGCCGTCGCGATCGTCACGGGCCTCGCCATCCTGTACCGCGAGCTGAAGCGGCTGGGCGACGACGACGTCCTGCTGGGCTGAGAGGGAAGTTACACCGTGACCACCACGACCGACCTGGTGTCGTACGAGGACGCACTCGCGTCGTACGACCCCGTCATGGGCCTCGAGGTCCATGTCGAACTCGGCACCAGGACCAAGATGTTCTGCGGCTGCTCGACCACGCTCGGCGCCGACCCGAACACCCAGACCTGCCCCATCTGTCTCGGCATGCCGGGCGCGCTTCCGGTCGTCAATGCGATCGGCGTCGAGTCCGCCATCAAGATCGGTCTCGCGCTGAACTGCGAGATCGCCGAGTGGTGCCGCTTCGCCCGGAAGAACTACTTCTATCCGGACATGCCGAAGAACTTCCAGACCTCCCAGTACGACGAGCCGATCGCCTTCAACGGCTACCTCGACGTGCAGCTGGAGGACGGCGAGACCTTCCGCGTGGACATCGAGCGCGCCCACATGGAGGAGGACACCGGCAAGTCGACGCACGTCGGCGGCGCCACCGGCCGCATCCACGGCGCGTCCCACTCCCTGCTCGACTACAACCGGGCCGGCATCCCGCTGATCGAGATCGTCACCAAGCCGATCGAGGGAGCGGGCGAGCGGGCCCCCGAGGTCGCGCGCGCCTACGTGCGTGAACTGCGCGAGCTCATCCGGGCGCTCGGTGTGTCCGAGGCCCGGATGGAGATGGGCCAGATGCGCTGCGACGTCAACCTGTCGCTGCGCCCGCACGGCCGGGAGAAGTTCGGCACCCGCTCGGAGACGAAGAACGTCAACTCGCTGCGGTCCGTGGAGCGCGCGGCCCGCTTCGAGATCCAGCGGCACGCCGCCGTGCTGAACGACGGCGGGACGATCATCCAGGAGACCCGGCACTTCCACGAGGACACGGGGTCGACGACCTCCGGCCGCGTGAAGGAGGAGGCCGAGGACTACCGGTACTTCCCGGAGCCCGACCTGGTCCCCGTCGCCCCGTCCCGCGAGTGGGTCGAGGAACTGCGCGCCGGGCTGCCCGAGCTGCCGCTGGTGCGCCGCAACCGGCTCCGCGAGGAGTGGGGGATCTCCGGCACCGACATGCAGGCGATCCTCAACGCCGGTGCGCTGGACCTGATCGTCGCGACGATCGACGCCGGCGCGGACGCGGCCTCCGCCCGCAAGTGGTGGATGGGCGAACTCGCCCGCAGTGCCAACGAGTCCGCCAAGACGCTCGACGAGCTGGCGATCACGCCGGAGCAGGTCGCCCGCGTCACCGCGCTGGTGGCCTCCGGCGACCTGAACGACAAGCTGGCCCGTCAGGTCATCGAGGGCGTCCTCGCGGGCGAGGGCACCCCGGACGAGGTGGTCGACCGGCGCGGTCTGAAGGTCGTCTCCGACGACGGCGCGCTCACCGCCGCCGTGGAGGAGGCCATCGCCGGCAACCCGGGCGTCGCGGACAAGATCCGCGGCGGCAAGGTCGCGGCGGCCGGCGCGCTGGTCGGCGCGGTGATGAAGGCCACCCGCGGTCAGGCGGACGCGGCCCGCGTCAAGGAGCTGATCCTTCAGCAGCTGGGCGTCGCCGAGGGCTGAGCCCCGGGCGCCGCACGGGAGCACGGGAGGGTGAAGAGGGGGACGCATCGGGTTCGATGCGTCCCCCTCTCCCGTGCGGTCGGCTCCGTGGCACGGCCGACGCCGGTGCTTCACGCGGTCGGTGCCGGTGTCTCACTAGGCCAGGTCCGACCCGAGGTCAGGGCCGGCGCCCCACCACGCGGACGAAGCCGAGCGTGCGGCCCTCGTCCACGCGCAGCATCCGTGCGCTCTCACGGCTCGACCGCACGTGGAACTCCTCCGTGCTCTCCTCGGCGACGACGTCGCACCAGAGCAGCCAGTCCCGCCAGCCGTCCGGCTGCCAGTCGGCCGCCTCGACCTCCACGGCCCCGCTGCGGGTCCAGTGCCGCCGCCACCACCCGGGGGTGTGGAAGCACCAGAACGCGGGGTCCCAGAAGGGCTTCAGGTGCTCCGGCGGCTCGCTGCCCTCGATCTCCTCGCGCATCGCCGGGACGACGACACCGATCCGCCCGCCCGGCTTCAGCAGCCGGGTCAGCGACGGCAGGTACAGATCGTCGGTGCCGAAGTACTGGTACGCGTCGATGGAGACGATCGCGTCGAAGCTCTCGTCGCCGAAGGGAAGGTCGTGCGCCTCGGCGAGGACCGGAAGCACCCGGTCGGCGACGCCCGCCCCGGCGATGCGGCGCGCGTTCTCCTCGGGCTTGATCCACAGGTCGGCCGCGGTGACCTGGAGGTCGTACTCCCTGGCGAGGAAGACGGACGTCATGGCGCGTCCGCAGCCCAGGTCGAGCACGCGTGCGCCGGGGCGCAGCGTGTCGAGGCCGAGGGCCGGGGCGAGCCACTCCAGCAGCCACAGGGGGTGCGGGCCCATCGTGTTCTCGACGGTCCAGCGGGCGTCGTAGGCGCTGCTGCGCGGGTACCGGGGCAGGGTGAGGCGGTCAGTGAGGTCGTCGTGCGGGGTGTGCGGTGTGATGTCCGACATCGTTGAACGGGCTCCTTGGGGCCGTGCAGGGGGAAAGGACTGCGTCGGAGATCGGGCGGACCGTCATCAAAGCACCTGCTTCAGCCGGAGCGGCGAGCTGCCGCGGAACGTCGGACCGACGGACGCTAGCAGGTGAGGCGCACCCCCGCATCCCCGTTCCCTGGCCCGGGGCGATACGCTCCCGCGCCATGAGCGGACGCGCTGATTCCGACCTGTCCCCGGACACTCGCGCCGACGACGCCGACGACGCCGGGCACGGCGACGACGTCGGGCACGGCGACGATGCCGAAGGCGCCGGGCACGGGGAGCACGGGGAGCACGGCGAGCACGGCGAGCATGGGGAGCACGGGGAGCACGACGAGCACGACGACGACACCCCGCACCGGGCCCGACGGGCCCGGTGGGCCGCGGTCGGCGCCGGGGCCGTACTCACCCTGGCCGGGGCGGCCGCGGCGCTGCTCCGCCTCACCGGCTCCGTCCCGGCCCTCGTCCCGGCGGCCTACGCCTGCGGTGCCGGCGCCTGCGCACTCGCCGCCGTGCTGGGCTCGCGCGGACGGACCCGCAGGGCGCTGTGGCTGTTGATCGCGGGACTGATGGTGATGGCGCTGGGGGACCAGTTCGACTGACCCCGGTACGGGTGTGCGACCTCACGTCCGAGGGTGGATTCAGGAAGATTGTCGCAAAAGTTCCCATTCTGCGAACTGTGAATAAGCACACGAACGTAACAAACGATCATTTTGGGCTGGAAGAGTGTGAATTCCTTGCTCATATGTTCTTTGCGGGCTGTTCGGTTCACAAGCGACTTTCCCGGCCAAAGATCCCCCCGACAGTCACTCTGGAGCATGATTCGTGACAGCACTCGCACGCTGGTGTGTCCGACGCCGTCTGATCACCGTTCTGCTGTGGCTTCTCGCCCTCGGCGGGGTCGCGGCCGGAGCCTTCGCAACCGGAAACGCGTACTCGAACGACTACGAGGTGCCCGGCACCGAGTCCGGGTACGCCACCGAACTGCTGCGGGAGGGCTTCCCGGCCCTCTCGGGCGACAGCGACACCGTCGTCTGGCACACCCCGTCCGGCAGCGTCCTGGATTCCGACGTCGAACAGAGCATGACCCGCGCCCTGGACCGCATACAGGACCTGCCCGGCGTCGCCGCCGTGAGCGGGCCCTACGGGGACGACGGCACCGGCGGGATCAGCGCGGACGGCCGCACCGCCTACGCCACCGTCGTCTTCGACGACCTGGCCAAGGACATCGACGAGGGCGAGGCGGCGGCCGTGCTCGCGACGGCCGAGGCCGCTCAGACCGACGGCCTCCAGGTGGAACTGGGGGGCAGCGCCGCCGCGCTGACCGGGGCACCCGAGGGGCACCTCGCCGAGATCGTCGGAGTGGCGGTCGCCGCCGTCGTCCTCTTCCTCGCCTTCGGCTCGCTCGCCGCCTCGCTGCTGCCCATCGCCACCGCGCTGGTCGGCGTCGGCACCGCATACGCCTCGATCGTGCTGCTCGGGCACGTCATGACCGTCGCCGACTTCGCGCCGATGCTGGGCATGCTGATCGGACTCGGCGTCGGCATCGACTACGCGCTGTTCATCGTGACCCGGCACCGGCGCGGACTGAAGCGCGGGCTGTCCGTCGCCGAGGCCGCCACCGAGGCCGTCGCCACCACCGGACGCGCGGTCGTCTTCGCCGGGGCCACCGTGTGCATCGCCCTGCTGGGCATGCTGATCCTCCGGCTGAACTTCCTCAACGGCGTCGCCGTCGCGGCCTCGCTCACCGTGGTGCTGACCGTCGCCGCCTCCGTCACCCTGCTGCCCGCGCTGCTGTCGCTCATCGGCATGCGCGCGCTCAGCCGCCGCGAACGGCGCCGGTTGGCCGAGACCGGACCGCAGCCGGAGCTGCCGACCGGCTTCGCCGCCCGCTGGGCGGCGTTCGTGGAGCGCAGGCCCAAGCTGCTCGGTGTGCTCGCCCTGGCCGTCATGGCGGTCCTGGCGCTGCCCACCTCCTCCCTGCACCTCGGCACGTCCGACCAGGGAAACGACCCGAAGACCTCCACCACCCGCCAGGCCTACGACCTCCTCGCCGACGGATTCGGCCCCGGCATCAACGGCCCGCTCACCCTCGTGACCGAGGTGGACGGCGCCGCCGACCGGCTCGCCCTGGACCGGATCGACCCCGTGCTGGGCGGGACCGAGGGCGTCGCGTCCGTCGGGCCGGTGGTCCACAGCGCGGACGGCCGCATCGCGTACCTCTCCGTCGTACCGGAGTCCTCCCCGCAGTCGAAGCGGACCAGCGACCTGGTCGACCGGCTGCGCGAGGACGTACTGCCGCGCGCCGAGGCCGGCACGACCCTCGACGTGCGGGTCGGCGGCGTGACGGCCGGCTACGACGACTTCGCCGACGTCATCATCGGCAAACTGCCCCTTTTTGTCGGTGTCGTCATCGGCCTGGGCTGTCTGCTGCTCCTGCTCGCCTTCCGGTCCGTCGCCATCCCGATCAAGGCCGCGGCGATGAACGTGGCCGCCGTCGCCGCCGCCTTCGGCGTGGTCGTGGCGATCTTCCAATGGGGCTGGGGCAGCGAACTGCTGGGCCTCGGCAGCGCGGGCCCCATAGAACCCTTCCTGCCCGTGATCATGGTGTCGGTCCTCTTCGGGCTCTCCATGGACTACCAGGTCTTCCTGGTCAGCCGGATGTACGAGGAATGGCTGGAGACCGGTGACAACCGGCGCGCGGTACGGGTCGGCCTCGCCGAGACCGGCCGGGTGATCAACTCCGCGGCCGTCATCATGATCTCGGTCTTCCTCGCCTTCGTCCTGACCGGCGACCGCGTGATCGCGATGTTCGGCATCGCGCTCGCCGCCGCCGTCGCCCTCGACGCCTTCGTCCTGCGGACCCTGCTCGTCCCCGCCCTCATGCATCTGCTCGGCGGCGCCAACTGGTGGCTGCCGCGCCGGCTGGACCGGATCCTGCCGCGCATCAGCATCGAGCCGCCCGAGAGCCGTGCCGCCCATGAGAGGCTGGCCGCCGCCACCGACGCCGAGGTGGAGGACGTGCTGGCCGAGAAGGAACGGAAGACGGATGTACGCCATACGACTGGGTGACGACGGATCCGAACTGCGTCCCCTGGAGCCCTGGCACGCGGAGGAGTTCCTCGCCCATCTGGAGCGGGGCCGGGAATTCATCAACCAGTACGTCCCCTTCGGCTCCAAGGCCGTCGACGTGCCCACCGCGCGGGAGGCCCTCCAGCGGTACGCCGACCTCCGCGCCGCCGACACGGCCGCGCTGCACGGCCTGTGGCTGGACGGCACCCTCGTGGGCGGGGTGCTCACGCTCAACTTCGACGCCGGCAACGGCACCTGCGAGGTCGGCTGCTGGCTGGAACCGGCCGCCACCGGACGCGGGCTCGTCACCCGCGCCATGCGGGTGCTGATCGACTGGGCGATCGACCAGCGGGGCATCCACCGCGTGGAGTGGGTCGCCGCCGCCGGCAACGGGCCCAGCCTCAACATCGCCCGCCGGCTCGGCATGACCCTCGACGGGGTACGGCGCCAGTCCCACCTCCACCACGGCGTACGGCACGACCTGGAGGTGTGGTCGGTCCTGGCTCCCGAATGGCGGCAGGCCCGCGCGACACACAGCGATCATTAAGGCGCTTCTCAGAGAGCGTCCGTACGGTGCGCCTCATGGGTACCAAGACCGAGACCGGGAAAGCGGCCAAGGCCGAGGACAACAGCGAGGACAACAGCGCGGACAGGAGGGGGACCGGGGCCGGGGCGGCCGTTGACGCCGACGTGACCGACAGCGGCACCACGGAACCGGAGACGGACGGGGAGCCGGAGCCGGACACGCCCTCGGAACCGGAGGCCCAGGGTGCCCAAGGAGTCGGACAGGGCGCCGCGGCGATCGTCTCCGTCGGGCTCGGCGTCGTCTCGCTCACCGGCAGCTGGCTCGGCACGGTGGCCGCCGCCCGCGAAACCCTCGTCGGCCAGCTGGAGACGGCCGCGAACTCGACCGTCGCCACCCAGGTCAAGGAGATCTACGGCGACGCCTGGCGGACCAGCGCGCTGTGGGGCGGCCTGTTCGCGCTGACCGCGCTGGTCATCGGCGTCGTGGTGCTCGCGCGGCCCGCGTTCGGGACGCCCGGCGCCGGGCAGGCGCCCTGGATCAAGTCGGCCGCGTGGGGCGGTGTCGCCCTCGGCGTCATCGGGCTGCTGCTCGCCGTCCTCAAGTACACCAACGTGCTGCTGGGGCTGCCCGCGACCGGTTGAGCCGCCGCGGGCCCCCGGCGGACACCGGGGAGAATCCGCACAGTTCCCGAGGGGCCTTAGTCCGGCCACGAGCGCCTTATGACCGGACCAAGGCCCCTCACGCGTACCTAAGGCCCCGGGGCCGCCGAAGATGCGGAACTTTCCCGATGTGGCCGGCCCGCCCGGGAGACGAAGGTGGAGGCATCGCGAAAGGCGATGCCAGACACCGACTCCCCGAGGGAACACACCATGTACGAGTACGAGATCGCCATGAACCGCGCCGCCGACCTCATCCGCCGGGCCGACGAGGAGCGCAGGGCCCGCGAGGCCGTCCGCCTCGCACGTGCCGCCCGCCGTGAAACCGAGGCACGCGGCGCCGAGCACGAGAGCCATAGCCGCCGCCCGCACCGCCCCCGGTTCGCCCGAGCGGTATGAGTCCCGCCGCGGGGACGGGGAGCGCCGGCCGCGGTGACCGCACGGGGAAGAGCGACCTGACGCGCGACGGCGGCCGTACGGGGGTCGGCCGCCGTTCCGCCGGAACGAAACCGGTGCCGGAGCGCCGCATCGAGCCCGGGAGCGGAGGCGCCCAGCCGGTTCCGGCCCCGAACGGGCACCGCGCCGCGGCGTCCTGGGCGGCGAAAACCGATGCCGGGCCGGCGGACCCGCGTGCGATGCTCGGGGCCGTGGAGACCAGATCTGTCAGCCCCGTGTTCGTCGGCCGTGCGGCTGAACTCGACATCCTGAACACCGCGCTCGCCCGCGCCGCCGCAGGCTCGGGCGAACCGCAGGCGCTGCTCGTCGGGGGCGAGGCGGGCGTCGGCAAGACCCGCCTCGTCGAGGAGTTCGCCACCGCGGCCGCCGGCCGGGGCGCGGTCGTCGCGCTCGGCGGCTGCGTCGAGATCGGCGCCGACGGCCTGCCCTTCGCCCCCTTCTCCACCGCACTGCGCCGGCTGCGCCGCGAACTCCCCGCCCGGCTCGCCGCCGCGGCCGCCGGACAGGAGGAGGAACTGGCCCGCCTGCTGCCCGAACTCGGCCCCGCCGCCCCCGAGACCCGGCGCGACGAACACGGCATGGCCCGCCTCTTCGCGCTCACCGCCCGGCTGCTGGAACGCGTCGCCGCCGAACACACCGTCGTCCTCGCCCTGGAGGACCTGCACTGGGCCGACGCCTCCACCCGCCACCTGCTCGCCTATCTCTTCCGCACCCTGCGCACCGGCCGCCTCGTCGTCCTCGCCACCTACCGGTCCGACGACATCCACCGCCGCCACCCGCTGCGCCCCCTGCTCGCCGAACTCGACCGGCTGCGCACGGTCCACCGCGTCGAACTCGGCCGCTTCAACCGCGAGGAGGCCGGCCGCCAGCTCGCCGGCATCCTCGCCCGGGAACCCGAACCGGACCACGTCGACGAGATCTTCGAACGCTCCGACGGCAACGCCTTCTTCATCGAGGAACTCGCCGCCGCCTCCCCCGAGGGCTGCCGCAGCGGACTCACCGACACCCTGCGCGACCTGCTCCTGGTCAGGGTCGAGAGCCTGCCCGAGAGCGCCCAGCAGGTGGTCCGGTGCGTCGCCGAGGGCGGCTCCACCGTCGAGCACCGGCTGCTGGCCGCCGTCGCCCGGCTCGCCGAGGACGACCTCCTCGGCGCCCTGCGCTCCACGGTGAACGCCGGCATCCTCACGCCCGCGCCCGACCGCGACGGCTACCGCTTCCGCCACTCCCTGGTCCGCGAGGCCGTCAGCGACGACCTGCTGCCCGGCGAACGCTCCCGCCTCAACCGCCGCTACGCCGAAGCCCTGGAGGCCGACCCCACCCCCGTCCCCGCCGACGAACGGGTGACCCGTCTGGCCAGCTACTGGTACCACGCCCACGACGCCGCCAAGGCCCTGCCCGCCGTCCTCGACGCCTCCGTCGAGGCCCGCAGACGCCACGCCTACTCCGAGCAACTGGGCCTGCTGGAAAGGGCGATGGAACTGTGGGACGCCGTCCCCGACGCCGTACGGGCCGTCCTGCGCCCGGTCGCCTACACCGAGGCCTACCCGCCCCCACCGCCACAACGACGCGGTACGCCGCCCGGTGCGCCCCGAAGCGGTGACCCGGAGGCGGCCGGAGCGGTCCCCCTGCACTACCTCGACCTGCTGGCCGAGGCCGCCGTCGCCGGGCGGCTCTGCGGGGAACGCGAACGCGCCATGAAGATCATCAAGAGGGCCCTGCGCGTCCTGGACGAGGAACCGGACCCGCTGCGCGCCGCCTGGTTCTGGGTCCAGCGCTCCCGGCTCACCCAGTCCCTCGCCCGCGGTGACGGCTGGAGCGAACTCGGCACCGCACAGGACCTGGTGCGCGGCCTGCCCCCGTCCGAGGTGCACGCCGAGGTCCTCGCCTCCGCCGCCAACTGGTCCATGCTGCACGAGCCGGGCCCCGAAGCCATGGCCGCCGCCGAACGGGCCGTCGAGTACGCGCGCATGGTCGGCGCCCACGACATCGAGCTCAACGCCCGGCTCACGCTCGGCGGCCTCAAGGTCGACGCGGGTGACATCGACGCCGGACTCGCCGAGATGTACGAGGTCAAGGACCGGGCGACCGAACTGGGCGTGGACCCGGTGGTGGGCCGCAGCCACATCAACCTGCCGTCCGCCCTTGAAGGCATCGGCCGCTCACAGGAGGCGGCCGCACTCCTGAGGGAAGGCCTGCGGGTCACCCGCGAACTCGGCCTGCTGGACTCGGAGGGCTGGGTGTGGGGCAACCTCGCCGAGACCCTCCACTCCCTCGGCCACTGGGACGAGGCGGCCGAGGCCGCC
>NZ_LIQT01000098.1 GCF_001418415.1 Streptomyces hirsutus | reverse complement strand
CCCGCGCCCTCGGCGCCCCCCACGCCCTCTACGAACCAGGAGACCGACGTGACGACCGGAGCCACCGTCTGGCTCACAGGTCTGCCGAGCGCCGGCAAGACCACCATCGCCCACGAACTGGCCGGCCGGCTGCGCGAGCAGGGCCGCCGGGTCGAACTGCTCGACGGCGACGAGATCCGCGAGTTCCTCTCCGCGGGCCTCGGCTTCAGCCGCGAGGACCGGCACACCAACGTGCAGCGCATCGGATTCGTCGCCGAACTGCTCGCCCGCAACGGCGTCACCGCGCTCGTCCCGGTCATCGCGCCCTACGCGGACAGCCGGGACGCGGTCCGCAAGCGGCACGGGGCGAACGGCACGTCGTACGTCGAGGTGCACGTGGCGACCCCGGTCGAGGTGTGCTCCGTACGCGACGTGAAGGGGCTGTACGCCAAGCAGGCCGCGGGTGAACTCACCGGGCTGACCGGCGTGGACGACCCGTACGAGGCTCCCGTCTCCCCCGATCTGCGCATCGAGTCGCAGCACCAGACCGTCCAGGAATCCGCCGCGGCGGTGCACGCCCTGCTGAGCGAAAGGGGACTGGCATGACAACCGTGGCCACGGTCGCGACCGGCGACGAGGGCACCGGCGGTGCGGCCGGCCCGTACGCCCTCTCCCACCTCGACGCCCTCGAGTCGGAGGCGGTGCACATCTTCCGCGAGGTCGCGGGCGAGTTCGAGAACCCGGTGATCCTGTTCTCCGGCGGCAAGGACTCCATCCTGATGCTGCACCTGGCGCTGAAGGCCTTCGCCCCGGCGCCGGTCCCCTTCTCACTGCTGCACGTCGACACCGGGCACAACTTCCCCGAGGTCCTCGACTACCGCGACCGCACGGTCGCCCGGCACGGGCTACGGCTGCACGTCGCCTCGGTGCAGGACTACATCGACCGCGGTGTGCTGCGCGAGCGCCCCGACGGCACCCGCAACCCGCTGCAGACGGTGCCCCTCACCGAGAAGATCGCCGCCGAGAAGTTCGACGCCGTGTTCGGCGGCGGCCGGCGGGACGAGGAGAAGGCCCGCGCCAAGGAGCGGGTGTTCTCGCTGCGCGACGAGTTCTCCCAGTGGAACCCCCGCCGCCAGCGGCCCGAGCTGTGGAACCTCTACAACGGCAGGCACGCGCCCGGCGAGCACGTCCGGGTCTTCCCGCTGTCCAACTGGACCGAGCTGGACGTGTGGCAGTACATCGCCCGCGAGAACATCGAACTTCCGGAGATCTACTACGCCCATCACCGCGAGGTGTTCCAGCGGGGCGGCATGTGGCTGACCGCCGGCGAGTGGGGCGGCCCGAAGGACGGCGAGAGTGTCGAGAAGCGGCTCGTCCGCTACCGGACGGTGGGCGACATGTCCTGCACCGGCGCGGTCGACTCCGGGGCCGACACCATCGAGAAGGTGATCACCGAGATCGCCGCCTCCCGGCTGACCGAGCGCGGGGCCACCCGCGCCGACGACAAGCTCTCCGAGGCCGCGATGGAAGACCGCAAGCGCGAGGGGTACTTCTAGACATGAGCACGATCACGAGCGAGGCGCTCGCGGAGACCACCCTGCTGCGGTTCGCCACCGCCGGTTCCGTCGACGACGGCAAGTCCACCCTGGTGGGCCGGCTGCTGCACGACTCCAAGTCGGTCCTCACCGACCAGCTGGAGGCCGTGGAGCGGGTGTCGGCGAGCCGGGGCCAGGAGGCCCCCGACCTCGCCCTGCTCACCGACGGGCTGCGGGCCGAGCGGGAACAGGGCATCACCATCGACGTGGCGTACCGCTACTTCGCCACGCCGCGGCGCCGGTTCATCCTCGCCGACACTCCGGGCCACGTGCAGTACACCCGCAACATGGTCACCGGTGCCTCCACCGCGGAGCTGACCGTCATCCTCGTCGACGCCCGCAACGGCGTGGTCGAGCAGACCCGGCGGCACGCGGCCATCGCCGCCCTGCTGCGCGTGCCCCACGTCGTGCTCGCCGTCAACAAGATGGACCTGGTGGACTACGAGGAGACCGTGTTCGCGCGGATCGCCGAGGAGTTCACGGCGTACGCGACGGAGCTGGGCGTCCCGGAGGTCACCGCGATCCCGATCTCGGCGCTCGTCGGCGACAACGTCGTGGAGCCGTCCGCGCACATGGACTGGTACGGCGGCCCGACGGTGCTGGAGCACCTGGAGACGGTGCCGGTCAGCCACGACCTGGCGCACTGCCACGCCCGGCTGCCGGTGCAGTACGTGATCCGGCCGCAGAGCGCCGAGCACCCCGACTACCGGGGGTACGCCGGTCAGATCGCCGCGGGCACGTTCCGTACGGGTGACGAGGTGACCGTGCTGCCGTCCGGCCGGACCACGACGATCACCGGGATCGACCTGCTGGGCACGCTCGTCGAGGCGGCCTGGACGCCGCAGTCGGTGACGCTGCTGCTGGCGGACGACATCGACATCTCCCGAGGCGACCTGCTCGTCCCGAGCAAGGACGCGCCGGCCGTCACGCAGGACGTCGAGGCCACCGTCTGCCATGTCGCCGACCAGCCGCTGACGGTCGGCCACCGGGTGCTGCTCAAGCACGGTACCCGGACGGTCAAGGCGATCGTGAAGGACATTCCGGCCCGGCTGACGCTGGACGACCTGTCGCTGCACCCGCACCCCGGCACGCTCGTCGCCAACGACATCGGCCGGGTGAAGATCCGTACCGCCGAGCCGTTGCCGGCCGACTCGTACGCGGACTCGCGGCGCACCGGTTCGTTCATCCTGATCGACCCGAACGACGGCACCACGCTCACCGCGGGCATGGCCGGCGAGTCCTTCGCCGCGCCGGACCCGGTCAAGGACGCGTCCGAGGACGACGGATGGGACTTCTGACCATGGAACTGCCTACGGCAGAACCGCCTGCGCCAGGGCTCCCGACGACGTCGACGGGACTGCCGGCGGCGCGTCCCCTCGACGTCTTCGCCACCTTCGCCAAAGAAGGCGGCCGGATCGGCGGCGGGCGTACGGGAAGCGGGCAGGGCGGGGTCGCGCGATGTGCGTGACGCTCCCGGAGCACCGGGGGCGCGCGCACCGTTCGCGTGTCCCGGTCCCGCGCCGCCACCGCCGAAAACCCGCCGATCCCCCGGCCACGACCGGCTGAGTACGACCAGCCGAGTACGTGACCGCCGGGCCCCCGAGAGGAACACCTCCCGTGCCTGTCACCCCCGCCGCACCGCGCCGCGCGTTCGCCGTGACGGCCGCGCTGGTCCTGCTCGCCCTGGCCGGGTGCGGCTACGGCTCCCAGGCCGAGGAGAGCGCCGGCGCCGGCATCGCGGCCGGGGCGCGGAAGACCGACGGCCTCGACGCGGTGAGGATCGGCCACTTCGGCAATCTGACCCACGCGACCGCGCTGGTGGGCAAGCAGAAGGGCTTCTTCCAGAAGGAGCTCGGCGCGACCGAGGCCCGGTACGCGGTGTTCAACGCGGGGCCGTCCGCGATCGAGGCGCTCAACTCCGGCTCCATCGACATCGCCTGGATCGGGCCGTCACCGGCGGTGAACGGCTGGGCCAAGTCGCAGGGCAGGAACCTGCGGATCATCGGCGGTTCGGCGTCCGGCGGGGTGAAGCTGGTGGTGAACCCGGACCGGGTGAAGTCCGTGGAGGACGTCGAGGGCAAGCGGATCGCGACACCGCAGCTCGGCAACACGCAGGACGTGGCGTTCCTCAACTGGGCGGCCGAGCAGGGCTGGACGGTCGACGCGCAGAGCGGCAAGGGCGACGTCACGGTCGTCCGCAGCGACAACAAGGTCACCCCGGACGCCTTCGCGGCCGGGTCGGTCGACGGCGCGTGGGTACCGGAACCCACCGCGTCGAAGCTGGTCGCCGAGGGCGGGAAGGTCCTGCTGGACGAGGCCTCCCTGTGGCCGGACGAGCAGTTCGTCATCACGAACCTCGTCGCGCGCCAGGAGTTCCTGGAGAAGCACCCGAAGGCCGTCGAGGCGGTCCTCGAGGCGTCGGTCTCCACCAACCGGTGGATCAACGAACACCCGGGCGAGGCGAAGGCCGCCGCCAACGAGCAGCTGGCGGCCGACTCCGGCAAGGCACTGCCCGCCGGCGTACTGGACCCGGCGTGGAAGTCGATCCGGTTCACCGACGACCCGCTGGCAGCCACCCTCGGCGCCCAGGCGGAGCACGCCGTGAACGCGGGCCTGCTCGAGCGGCCCGACCTGAACGGCATCTACGACCTCGAGCCCCTCAACAAGGTCCTCGCGGCCGAGGGCGCGCCCGCCGTCGACGACGCCGGTCTCGGCGTCGGCTGATCCCGGAACCCCGAAGAAACGTCCCAGGAGGTGACGACCATGGCCACGACCCTCGCCAAGGCCGCCGACGGCACCGAGGCGGCCACCCATGCCGCCCGGATCGAGCATGTCTCGAAGTCGTTCGCGGGCCCGGCCGGGCAGCAGCTCGTACTGGACGACATCACGCTCGATGTCGCCCCCGGCGAGTTCGTCACCCTGCTGGGCGCCTCGGGCTGCGGCAAGTCCACGCTGCTCAACCTGGTCGCGGGCCTCGACGCGCCCAGCGCCGGCGCGATCAGCACGGACGGCCGCCCGGCGCTGATGTTCCAGGAGCACGCGCTGTTCCCGTGGCTGACGGCGGGCAAGAACATCGAACTCGCCCTGAAGCTGCGGGGCGTGCCGAAGGCCGAGCGGCGCGGCCGGGCCGAGGAACTGCTGGAGCTGGTCCGGCTGGGGGGCGCCCACGGCAAGCGGGTGCACGAGCTGTCCGGCGGTATGCGCCAGCGGGTCGCGCTGGCCCGCGCGCTCGCCCAGGAGAGCAAGCTGCTGCTGATGGACGAGCCGTTCGCGGCGCTGGACGCCATCACCCGGGACGTGCTGCACGACGAGCTGACCCGGATCTGGCGCGAGACCCGGGTGTCCGTCCTGTTCGTCACGCACAACGTGCGTGAGGCCGTCCGGCTGGCGCAGCGGGTGGTGCTGCTGTCGTCGAGGCCGGGCCGGATCGCCCGCGAGTGGACGGTGGACATCGAGCACCCGCGCCGTATCGAGGACGCCGCGGTCGCGGAACTGTCCGTCGAGATCACCGAAGAACTCCGTGGGGAGATCCGCCGACATGGCCAGCACTGACACCACCGCGAAGGACGCGCACCCGAAGGACGTGAACGACCTCGCCGGTCTCGAGGCGGGGCTCGACGCGCTGGAGACGAGGCAGCAGGCCCGCAAGCCGTGGCGCCAGACCTTCGTTCAGAAGATCCTGCCGCCCGTCCTCGCCGTCGCCCTGGTGCTGGCCGTGTGGCAGGCGCTGGTCTCCTTCAGGATCGTCGACGATCCGTCCAAGCTGCCCTCGCCGGGCGCCGTGTGGAGCGTGGTGCAGGACGCGTGGCTCCAGGGCGAACTGCTCGGCTACATCTGGACCAGCGTCTCGCGCGGTCTGCTCGGCTTCTTCTTCGCGCTGCTGATCGGTACGCCGCTGGGACTGCTGGTGGCGCGGGTGAGGTTCGTGCGCGCGGCACTCGGCCCGATCCTGTCCGGGCTGCAGTCCCTGCCGTCGGTGGCATGGGTGCCGCCGGCCGTGATCTGGCTGGGCCTGAACAACCAGATGATGTACGCGGTGATCCTGCTCGGCGCGGTCCCCTCGATCGCCAACGGCCTGGTCTCCGGCGTCGATCAGGTGCCGCCGCTGTTCCTGCGGGCCGGCCGCACGCTGGGCGCGACGGGGCTGAAGGGCACCTGGCACATCGTGCTCCCGGCCGCGCTGCCCGGCTATGTGGCGGGGCTGAAGCAGGGCTGGGCGTTCTCCTGGCGCTCACTGATGGCCGCGGAGATCATCGCGTCGTTCCCCGACCTCGGCATCGGTCTCGGGCAGTTGCTGGAGAACGGGCGCAACGCGAGCGACATGGCCATGGTGTTCGAGGCGATCCTGCTGATCCTGACCGTCGGTATCGCCATTGACCTGCTGATCTTCAGTCCGCTGGAGCGGTGGGTGCTGCGCAGCCGCGGCCTGCTGGTGAAGGACTGATCCGATCATGCACCGTCCGGTTCTTCTCGTCATCGCCCACGGCAGCCGCGACCCCCGGCACGCGGCGACCGTGCACGCCCTGGTGCGGCGGGTACGGTCGCTGCGGCCGGAGCTGCGCGTGGAGACCGGCTTCCTCGATTTCGCCGTCCCCTCCGTGCCGGGGGTGCTGGACTCCCTCGCGGCGGAGGGCGTGCGTGACGTGGTGGCCCTCCCGCTGCTGCTGACCCACGCCTTCCACGCCAAGGCGGACATCCCGGCGGTCCTCGCGGACTCGGACCCGCGGCTGCGCATCCGCCAGGCGGACGTCCTGGGCCCGTCGCCCCTGCTCCTGGCCGCGCTGGAGCGTCGGCTGTACGAGGCGGGCCTCACGCCCGCCGACAAGTCCTCGACCGGGGTCGTCCTGGCCTCGGCGGGGTCCACCGACCCGGAGGCGATCGCAGTGATCGCAGCAATCGCGCGGGAGTGGCGGCACACCGGTTGGTGCGCCGTGCGGCCTGCGTTCGCCTCCGCATCCCTGCCCCGCACCGAGGACGCGGTGCGCGAACTGCTCGCCCTCGGCTGCGAGCGCGTCGCCGTGGCCCCGTACGTGCTGGCCCCGGGGTTCCTCCCGGACCGCATCGCACGGGGCGCGGTGGAGGCGGACGTCCTGGCGGACGTTCTCGGCCCGGCGCCGGAGGTGGCGCGGGTGCTGCTGGAGCGGTACGACGCGGCACGGGTGCCGATGCCGGCCGCCGTGGGGGCCTGAGGCCTCGGGGTGGTGGTGGGCGTCAGCCGCCGGTCACCGCGTGCGAGTCGTACGGCGTCCCCTGATGGAAGTAGAGCAGCCAGTCCCGGCCGGTGCGGCGCCACAGGGAACTGCGGTGGGCACGCCGGCCGTTGTGGTCCGTGTCGTAGGTGAGATGGACGGTGTCGGGCGCGAGCTGTACGGCCTTCATCCGGGAGACGGTGCCGGTGAGGCCCCCCGCATCGCGCTCGCCGGCGAGCAGGGCGATGATCGCGTCGCGGTCCCAGACCCGTCCGGACGCGCCGATCTCCACGAACTCCGGGTGCAGCAGCTCCCCGACGCGTCGGGGCGAGCGGCGTACCTCGGGGTCCAGCAGTTTCAGTTCGGCCTCGATGGCGGCGTCGGCGGTGTACGGGTCAGTCACGGGTGAGCTCCATGAGCTTGACGACGGTGTTCCAGTTGCGGGTGGTGGCGACGACGCCCTTGGTGGTCCGGGGCCTGGCCAGGCGCTCGGCGAGCTTGGAGCGGCCCAGGCCGTCCGGGGCGTACAGGTACAGGGCGCGGTCGCCGAGGCGGAACTCCTCGGGCAGATGGGCGGCCCGGTCGACGTCCGCGAAGCGGTCGGCGTCGACGGCGGCGGAGAAGTAGGTGACGTGGAGCTGCTTGGGCGCCGACTCGGCGGCCGGGAAAGGGCAGTCGTCGACGATCGCCCGCAGGTAGGCGTGGTCGCGCACGATCACGTCGACGGCGAAGCCGAAGTGCCGCTCGACGGCGTCGGCGAGTTCGGCGGCCAGTGCGTCCTCGATCGCGTTCTCTCCCGCGTCCTCGCCCCCGTCCTCGCCCGCTTCCCGGCCCTCCGGTCGGCCGCTCCCGGTGGTGAACACGGCTTGGCCGCTCTGGAGGTGGGTGCGTACGGCGTCGTGGCCGAGGCCCTCCAGCAGGGTGCGGAGTTCGGCCATGGGGACCTTTCTCCTGCCGCCCACGTTGATGCCGCGCAGCAGTGCCGCGTATGTCGTCGCCATCCGCACACGATAGGACGGCCGTCGTGCCCCCTGGGAGTGGGCACGACGGCCGTGTCCGCGCGGAGTGCGGCAGCGCGGGCGTCCTGACGGCCGTCCCGCACCCTGATCACGCCCCCGGGAGAACCCCCGGTAGATGTAGGGGTCCCCTCCTCCCCAGTGGGGAGGGGACGAAGTCCGAGGGGATGAGTTCCGCGCCCGGAGCTTCACCGGTCAGCACGACGAGACGTTCTTGTCCGGCCCCTAGCTTCGAATGTGGAAGGCGGCGGCACAGGTCGCTGTCGTGCACGAGGGAGCGAGCCCGTCATGAGGAACGGAGATGCACGGGTAAGGGGTTTCGCCGCCCGTGCCGGCGGCTGGAGCGCCCGGCACCGATGGGCGGCCGTCGGTATCTGGGTGCTGTTCGTGGTGCTGGCGATGGGCCTCGGTTCGGCGGCCGGCCGGGTCGACGTCGGCGACAGCGACCAGCTCAAGGGGGAGACGCGGACCGCCGCCCGGATCGTCGAGGACGCCGGGATCGAGGAGCCGGCCGGTGAGACCGTACTGGTGCAGGCCAAGGACGACGGACTGTCGGCCACGGACGACGAGTTCCGCGCCGCGGTCACCGCGGTCGTCACGGCGGTCGAGAAGACCGGTCGGGTCACGGAGGTGACCACGCCGTACGAGAGCGGCACGATCTCGGAGGACGGGCGCAGCGCGCTGGTCCAGTTCGACATGCGCGGCGACTCCGACACCGCCGCCGAGCGGGTCGAGCCGGTGCTGAAGGCCGTGGAGGGGGTTCAGAAGGACCACGACGCGCTGCGGATCGAGGAGATCGGCGGCGCCAGCATGATGAAGACGTTCGACGACGCGTTCGGCGACGACTTCAAGAAGGCCGAGTACTCGGCGGTCCCGGTGGCCCTCGGCATCCTGCTGATCGCCTTCGGCGCACTGGTGGCCGCGCTGCTGCCGGTGGCACTGGCGATCACCGCGATCATGGCGACGATGGGCCTGATGGGCCTGGTCAGTCATCTGCAGCCGATGAGCGAGACCGCCAACTCCGTGATGCTGCTGGTCGGCCTGGCCGTGGGCGTCGACTACTGCCTGTTCTACCTGCGCCGCGAGCGCGAGGAGCGGGCCGCCGGCCACGACGCGCAGACGGCGCTGCGGATCGCCGCCGCGACCAGTGGCCGGGCGATCGTCGTCTCCGGTGTGACGGTCTGTGTGGCCATGGCGGGCATGCTGTTCACCGGGCTCGCCGAGTTCGAGGCGATGGGCCTGGCCTCGCTGATGGTCGTGGCGGTCGCCATGGTGGGCTCCGTGACCGTGCTGCCCGCGCTGCTGTCGCTGCTGGGCGAGCGGGTCGAGAAGGGCCGGCTGCCGTTCCTGCGCCGGCGCACCTCGGGCAGCGGCAACGACAGCCGGATCTGGACGGCCGTCCTGCGCCGTGTCCTCGCCAAGCCGCTGCTCGCCGCCGCGGTGGCGACCGGCGCGCTGCTGGCGGTGGCCGCTCCCGCGGTCGGCATGAAGACCCAGAACCTCACGCTGGACCAGGAGTTCGGGGACTCGCTGCCCATCGTGCAGACGTACAACCGGGTCAACGAGGCGTTCCCGGGCGGCGCGGAGCCGGCCGAGGTGGTCGTCAGGGCGGACGACATCAACTCCCCGGAGGTACGGGCCGCGCTGGCCGACTTCCGTGAGCAGGCGGTGAGTTCGGGCGCCTCGAACGGCCCGGTCGAGACGAGGGTGCACGAGGGGCAGAACGTCGCCTTCGTGTACGTGCCGCTGGTGGGCGGCTCCGACCAGGACAGGGCGGCCGAGAGCCTGCACACGCTGCGCGACGAGGTACGGCCCGCCACGCTGGGCACGGTGGACGGTCTGGAGGCGCCGGTCACCGGGCAGGTCGCGGGCTCCGAGGACTTCAACGACCAGCTGGTCGGCTCGGTCGTCCCGGTCTTCGTCTTCGTGGTGGTCTTCGCCTTCCTGCTGATGCTGGTGTCGTTCCGCTCGCTGACGATCGCGATCACGTCGATCGTGCTCAACCTGCTGTCGGTGGGCGCGGCCTACGGCATCCTGGTGGCCGTCTTCCAGCACGGCTGGGGCGCGTCCCTGGTGGGCGCCGAGGGGGTCGGCGCGATCATCACCTGGCTGCCGCTGTTCCTCTTCGTCATCCTGTTCGGCCTGTCGATGGACTACCACGTGTTCGTGGTCTCCCGGATCCGCGAGGCCCGTCTGCGGGGCCGTACGACGCGGGACGCGATCCAGCACGGTGTGGTCACCACGGCCGGTGTCATCACCAGCGCCGCGGTCATCATGGTCGCCGTGTTCGGGATCTTCGGGACGCTGTCCATGCAGTCCATGAAGCAGATGGGCGTGGGTCTGGCGGCGGCGGTGCTCATCGACGCGACGATCATCCGGGGCGTGCTGCTCCCGGCGGTGATGGCGCTGCTCGGCGAGCGCAACTGGTACCTGCCGAAGTGGCTGCACCGGATGCCCGACCTGACCCACGACGAGTCACCGACGGGGGCGGGGGCAGGCGCGCCGGTGGCGAAGGGCGGCGTGGACCAGGGCTCGGGCCGGGGTACGGGCACGGACCACGGCGCGGACGAGGGCGAGCGGGTGCGGGTCTGATCCGCGGCCGCGGTGAGGGCGGGGGAAGGGGCACGGCATTCCAGCCGTGCCCCTTCCCCGTTCTCGCTAGCCGCGCCGCGGCAGCTCCGCCTCGATGAGGTCGGCCGCCCTGCGGGTGCCGCCCTCCTCGGCCATCCCGGCCCGGATCTCCTTCAGCCGGCGGGCGATCTCCGGGTCGCCGGTGAGGTCCAGGGCGGCCGCGCGAAGGGCCTCGGCGGTGGCCTCCTCGGCCGGGAGGTGCCGGGCGACGCCGAGGGCCTGGAGCATGTCCGCGTTGCCGAACTGGTCCACGGCCTGCGGTACGGCGATCATCGGCGTGGCCGTGGCCAGCCCTTCCTGGCTGCCGCCGGCGCCCGCGTGGGTGACGAACAGGTCGGCCTGCTTCAGGACCGCGAGCTGCGGCACCCAGGACCGCACCTCGACGTTCGCCGGTACGTCGCCCAGCTCGGCAGGGTCGACGTGCTTGCCGATCTGGAGCACCAGGTGCCACCCGGGCAGGTCACCGAACGCCTTGAGGCACTCCCGGTAGAAGCCGGGCTGCTTGGTGAACGACGATCCGAGCGACACCAGGACGACCTTCCGCGCACCGGCAGGCCGCTGCCACTCCCCCTCCGCGCCGCGGTCGCCCTGGCAGGCCCCGACGAAGCTGTACACGTTCTCGTCGACCCGGTCGGCGTTCGGCTGGAGCGCCTTGGGGATCAGGACGAGGGAGCGGGCCGGCCGGCCGACGAACGGGTCGGGGTGCTCGGTGATGCCGTTCTCCTCCAGCCAGGCGTGGAAGCGGGCGTAGTAGGCCTGGCCGCGCTCGGTCCTGAGCGGCTCCTCCCACATCGGCTCGCCGACCTCCTTCTCGTACCCCTCCCAGGCGACGAGGTTCGGCGAGAGGGAGACCACGGGCACGCCCCAGCGGTGGCCGAGCACGCGTGCCGGGTACGAGGTGATGTCGTGCAGCACCAGGTCGGGGGTGTCCCCCTCGTAGGCCTTCGCCAGCTGCGGGAGGGCCTGGACGGCGTCGTCGAGGAACGGTTCGACGTTGTCCAGCAGGGTGGTGCCCCAGGCTTCCGGGTCGTCCTCGGGCCCGGGGAGGGTGGAGTTCCAGAGCTTCACCTCGGCGCCGGTCCCGGCGACCTTGTCCGCGAAGACCGGGGGGATCGCGTACGTCACCCGGTGGCCGCGCGCCACGAGCTCGCGGATCACTTCGAGGCTCGGGTTCACGTGGCCGTGGGCGGCGATGGAGAACATGGCGATGTGAGCGGGGCTGGTCATGCCCCGAACCCTAAACGAGACGATACGTCTCGTGCAATCGGTTGGGGGTGCACGACGGCTCCCGCGACAGCCGCCCCGCCCTCGGCCCACCACCGGCGGGCACCGCGCACATCGCCGACCTGTGCGAATGGGACACTGGCCGACGGCACACAGGAGCACAGGCACAGCCACGGAGGCGGGCGGATGGACGAGGCACGGGCGCGGGACGTCCTGGTGGCGGCGGACGTGCTGCCGGGACGCGCGGCCGGGGACGCGCGGCTGCTCGCCCTGGGCGAGAACGCGGTGTTCGCGGCCGGTGACCTGGTCGTCAAGGTCGGCCGCGACAGCGGTCTGCTGGAACGCGCCCGCCGGGAGCTGTCGATCGCGCTGTGGCTGGCCGAGGAGGGCGCGCCGGCGGTGCGGGCGGCCGAACCGCGGGCACTGCTCGTCGACGGCCACCCGGTGACGGTCTGGCACCGGCTGCCCGAACCGGTGCGGCCCGCCGAACCCCGGGACCTGGCCGCGCTGCTGCGGGTGGTCCACGCCCTTCCCGCTCCCGCCTTCGGGCTGCCGCCCCGGGAGCTGCTGGGCGGCGTGGAACGCTGGCTGCGGCTCGCGGGCGAGGTGATCGCCCCGAAGGACGCGGCGTATCTGCGGGAGCGGCGGGACGGTTTCGCGGCCGCCGCCGCGGCCCTGACGCCCCACCTGCCGCCGGGCCCGATCCACGGGGACGCGCTGCCCCGGAACGTGCACGTCGGGCCGGACGGGCCGGTCCTGGTCGACCTGGAGACCTTCTCCGCGGATCTGCGCGAGCACGACCTGGTGGTCATGGCCCTCTCCCACGACCGCTACGGGCTGGCGGCGCAGGCGTACGCGTCCTTCACCGAGACCTACGGCTGGGACGTGCGCGAGTGGGAGGGCTGCGCGGTGCTGCGCGGCGCGCGGGAGACTGCCAGCTGCGCCTGGGTCGCCCAGCACGCCCCGAGCAACCCGAAGGCCCTGGCCGAGTTCGAGCGCCGCGTGGCGTCCCTGCGCGACGGCGACCCGACGGTCCGCTGGTACCCCTTCTGATCCGGTGCGACACGTTCTGATTCGGTGCGACACGCGGAATCCGGCCGGCGGGCGCCCGTCCGCGGCAACCGCGCGGCGGGGAAAGCCGCCGGCGGAGACGGCTCCGCGCTCCTCCTAAGGCACGTGCCCGGGGGCGGTCCTGGACAGCGGCGCAGCCGCCCGGCCGCCGGGCTCCCCCTCACGGGGGGCCTCGGCCGGCCCGGATCGCCGGCTCCGCGGGACGACCGGCCAAGCCGGCTCGACGACTGCCGCCGGGTCCGTGGTCCGCCGCAGGTACGCCTGCAGAGAGGCCGCCTGCTCGGCCGCCGCGCGCACCTGGAGCTCATGCAGGTCCGTCAAGGGCATCGTCCCGACGCGCTGGTACTTCTCGCCCATGCGTCGCACCACCCGGGCGGCAGCCACCGCGTCCGCCCTCGCGTCGTGTGCGTCGTCGAGCGACACTCCGTAGTGCGCGCACAACGCGTGCAGGGCACGCTTTCCCCTCCGGTACTTGTCGACGTGCTTGTCGAGCACCAGGGGATCGATGACCGGCGAGGGCACGCCGCCCAGCCGCTCGGTGACCGGCTCCAGCCCGTACCGCCGGCACTCACGGTCCAGCAAGGACAGGTCGTAGCGCGCGTTCATCACGACCAGGGGCGTCCCTGAGCGCAGGACCTCGGCGACGGCCCGGGTGATGTCCTCGACCGCGGACGACGGCGGGACTCCGTGCTCGCGGGCATGGTCCGTCGAGATGCCGTGGATCGCCGAAGCCTGCTCGGGTATCGCCACCCCGGGATCGAGCAGCCAGGTCCGCTCCGCCGAAACGGCCCCGTCCGGCTCCAGTCGCACGACCGCCGCGGTGACGATGCGATCGGTCTCGATGTCCGTACCCGTGGTCTCCAGGTCGAAGGCCGCCAAGGGGCCAGTGATCCAGCTCATCACACGGCCCCCGTGACGGTGCGTGCCTCGCGCGGGTCGGTGCCCGTCGTCTCCAGGCCGAAGCCGATCAGCGGCTCCCGGTGCCAGCCCATGGGTGGCCCCCCTTCTGTGCGGTGCGTTCCCCCAGTGGTTCTTACCTTCGCACGCACCACTGACAACCCGAGGGTCGCGTCCCGTTCGCGAGCGCGGACACTTCACGACACCGGTCGCGAATCCACCCACATCTGCTCGAACTCCTCGCGGTACGTGGGAAACAGTCCGCCTTCTTCGATCTCGCCCGGTTTGACCACCTTGCTGCCGTTGCGCAGCACCAGCACCGGCGCCTCCATCCCCCGGGCCCGGCGCAGATGGTTCTGCACCACGCCGACGCCGTCGGCGCCGTCCCCGTCGACGAGGTACGCCGTACAGCGGGGCGTCTCGTCGTACACGTGGATCTCGAAGGCGCCCGGGTCGCGCAGCCGGGACCGCACCCGGCGCATGTGGAGGATGTTCATCTCGACCGCGCGGCCCAGCTCCCCGCGCTTGAGACCGAGCTCGCGCTCGCGACGCTTGACCGCGCTGGAGGCCGGGTTCAGGAACAGCAGCCGCACCCGGCAGCCGGCCTCGGCGAGCCGCACCAGGCGGCGCCCGGAGAAGTTCTGCACCAGCAGGTTGAGGCCTATGCCGATGGCGTCCAGGCGGCGGGCGCCGCCGAAGATGTCCTCGGCCGGGAACTGGCGCAGCAGCCGCACCCGGTCGGGGTGGACGGCGACCACGTCCGCGTACCGGTCGCCGACCAGGTCCTCCACCGCGTCGACGGGCAGCCGGCGGGCGGACGGCACGTCCCCATCCGCGCCGAGCATCTCCAGCAGCCGCGCGGAGGCCCGCTCGGCCTGGTTCAGCACCGCCTCGGACAGTGCCCGGTTGCGGGAGACGACGTTGCGGGTCACCTCGAGCTCGTCCAGGGCGAGCTCGACGTCCCGGCGGTCGTCGAAGTACGGCTCGAAACAGGGCCAGTGCTGGACCATCAGCTCCCGCAGCTGCGGCAGCGTGAGGAAGGAGAGGACGTTGTCGTCGGCCGGGTCGAGCAGATAGCCCTTGCGGCGGCTGACCTCGCGCACCGCGACCGCGCGCTGCACCCACTCCTGCCCGGCGGGTCCGGCGGCGGCGACCACCCAGTCGTCGCCGTGGACGGGTTCGTAGACGGGCCGCAGCACGGCGGCCACGACCGAGCGCAGCCGCTGTTCGACGAGGTTCAGCCATATGTAGGCGCGGCCGGCCCGCTGGGCACGGGTCCGCACCTCGCGCCAGGCGTCGACGCCCCAGTCCAGGTCCGGCCCGATCGAGCCCGCGTCCATCGGCCGCGCCAGGGACACCGCACCGGGCGGGACGTCCGTGGAGTTCCCCTCGTGACCCTCGCCACCAGGGGGCAGCTCCAGCCCTCCCGAGCCCACCCGCGCACCGCCTTCCACTCCCCCGAGCACTCCCAGCCCCAACGATCAAGGAGAGTACTCCGCTTGCGGCGTGCGGTGCAGCCCGATGACGGTGCCGTTTCTCAACTTCCTTCTTCCACACCACTGTTCTGGTATGCCTGTCCGCCGGAAGTGGACGAAGTCACAGGGTGCGCACAGATGTTGCGGCTCTGACGCGCTCGCGGAGAACCGGAGGCCCACGTGGGAAGGACGCGTCGGCGGCGGCGCGACGACGGCACGGCCGCCGACCCTACAAGCGGTACGACAAGAACATCGCAACAGGGCGACACGCCAACGCTCCGGGCCAAGGCGCCCCCACCGGAGCCGTACACCTGAAAGAGTCGTGTCCATGCAGGTCTGGCCTGGCGAGGCGTATCCCCTCGGTGCCACGTACGACGGCGCCGGCACGAATTTCGCGGTCTTCACGGAGGCCGCGGACCGAGCAGAGCTGTGTCTGTTGCACGACGACGGCTCCGAGACGGCGGTCGAACTGCGCGAGAGCGACGCGTTCGTACGGCACGTGTACCTCCCCGGCATCATGCCGGGACAGCGGTACGGCTTCCGCGTCCACGGGCCGTACGCCCCCGAACGGGGGCTGCGCTGCAACTCGGCGAAGCTGCTGCTCGACCCGTACGCGCGTGCGATCAGCGGTTCGGTCCGGTGGGGCGAGGAGGTGTACGGCTACCACTTCGACGCGCCCGACCGGCGCAACGACCTGGACTCCGCCCCGCACACGATGACGTCGGTCGTGGTCAACCCGTACTTCGACTGGGGCGACGACCGGCTGCCCCGGACGGAATACCACCACACCGTGATCTACGAGGCGCACGTCAAGGGCCTCACCATGCGCCACCCGGGGCTGCCCGAGGAACTGCGCGGCACCTACGCGGGCCTCGCGCACCCGGCGCTGATCGAGCACCTGACGGAACTCGGCGTGACGGCACTGGAGCTGATGCCGGTTCACCAGTTCGTCAACGACCACCGCCTGGTGGACATGGGCCTGAACAACTACTGGGGCTACAACACCATCGGATTCTTCGCCCCGCACAACGCCTACGCGTCCTGGGGCGACCGCGGTCAGCAGGTGCTGGAGTTCAAGTCGGCGGTGAAGGCGCTGCACGAGGCCGGGATCGAGGTCATCCTCGACGTCGTCTACAACCACACCGCCGAGGGCAACCACCTGGGCCCGACGCTGTCCTTCAAGGGCATCGACAACCCCTCGTACTACCGGCTGACCGACGACCCCCGCTACTACATGGACACGACGGGCACCGGGAACTCCCTGCTCATGCGGTCCCCGCACGTCCTCCAGATGATCATGGACTCACTGCGGTACTGGGTCACCGAGATGCACGTCGACGGGTTCCGCTTCGACCTCGCGGCGACCCTGGCACGGCAGTTCCACGAGGTGGACCGGCTGTCGTCGTTCTTCGACCTGGTGCAGCAGGACCCGGTGGTCTCCCAGGTGAAGCTGATCGCCGAACCGTGGGACGTGGGCGAGGGCGGCTACCAGGTGGGCAACTTCCCGCCGCTGTGGACCGAGTGGAACGGCAAGTACCGGGACACCGTGCGGGACCTGTGGCGGGGCGAGCCGCGCGCGCTCGCCGAGTTCGCCTCCCGGCTGACCGGCTCGTCCGACCTGTACCAGGACGACGGGCGCCGCCCGCTGGCCTCGATCAACTTCGTGACCTGCCACGACGGCTTCACCCTGCACGACCTGGTCTCGTACGACGACAAGCACAACACCGCCAACGGCGAGGACAACCGGGACGGCGAGAGCCACAACCGCTCCTGGAACAGCGGTGTCGAGGGCGACACCGACGACCCGGACGTGCTGCGGCTGCGGGCCCGGCAGATGCGGAACTTCGTCGCCACGCTGATGCTCTCCCAGGGCGTGCCGATGATCAGTCACGGCGACGAGGTGGCCCGCACCCAGCGCGGCAACAACAACGCCTACTGCCAGGACAACGAGCTGGCCTGGCTCGACTGGCCCTCGGAGCGGGAGGAGCGGCGGCGCCGGGACCAGCGGGAGACGCCCGACGGCGACACCGGCGGGGACGACGGTGCGGACGGCGGCGACGACGCCCGCCTGCGGATGCTGGCCTTCACGCGCGCGATGGTGTGGCTGCGCAAGAACCACCCGGTCTTCCGCAGGCGCCGCTTCTTCCACGGACGGCCGGTCGAGGGCACCCACGACGACCTGTCCGACATCGCCTGGTTCACCCCCGAGGGGACGGAGATGACCCAGCGGGACTGGGACCAGGCGCGCGCCTCGGCGCTGACGGTGTTCCTCAACGGCAACGCGATCTCGGAGCCCGGCCGGCGCGGGGAGCGGATCACGGACGACTCGTTCCTGCTGATGTTCAACGCCTCCCCCGGCCCACTGGAGTTCGTGGTGCCCGTCGACCACGGCCGGCAGTGGCAGGTGGTCGTCGACACCGCCCGCGAGGACGGCGTACCGCCGGGCACCGGTCCGAAGGTACGGGCCGGCACCCGGCTGACGCTGACCGACCGGAGCCTGACGGTGCTCCAGCGGCCGGTGTGACGGACAGCGGCGTGGAGGGGTGGCGCGGACGGTGCCGCGGCAGCGGAGGGACTGTTGACAGGAAGGGCGGCAGGGCGGGTACGTAGGTCTGCATGACCTCTGAGCGACCTGAGCGATCCGAGCCCTCGGTGCCCACCGCCACGTACCGGCTGCAGTTGCAGCCCGACTTCCCGTTCGCCGCCGCGGCGGCCGCCGTGCCGTACCTGGCCTCGCTCGGCGTGTCCCATCTGCACCTGTCGCCGGTCCTGGAGGCGGTGCCGGGCTCGCGGCACGGCTACGACGTGGTGGACCCCGCGCGCGTGCGCGAGGAACTGGGCGGCGAGCAGGCGCTGCGGGACCTGTCGCGCACCGCGCGGGAGCACGGTCTCGGCCTGGTCGTGGACATCGTCCCGAACCACATGGCGATGTCCCCGCGCCACAACCGGGCCCTGTGGGAGGTGCTGCGCGAGGGGCCCTCGTCGCGCCACGCGCGGTGGTTCGACATCGACTGGGAGGCGCAGAACGGTCAGGTGCTGCTGCCGGTGCTGGGCGGACCGCTCGGCGCCGAGCTCGGCCGTCTGAAGGTGGACGGCGATGTGCTGCGCTACCACGACCACGCGTTCCCGCTGCGCGAGGACACCGCCCACCTGCCGCTGCCCCAGCTCCTGGACGCCCAGTGGTACCGCCCCGTGTGGTGGCGGCTGGCCCGCACCGAGCTCAACTACCGCCGGTTCTTCAGCATCTCCGAGCTGATCGGCGTGCGCGTGGAGGACCCCGAGGTGTTCGAGGCCACCCACGCCAAGATCCTCCAGCTGCTGCGCGAGGGGGTCGTCGACGGGCTGCGGGTCGATCACCCGGACGGGCTCGCCGACCCGGACGGGTATCTGCGGCGGCTGCACGAGTCGACCGGGGGCCGCTGGACCGTGGTGGAGAAGATCCTCGCCGACGGCGAGCCGCTTCCCGCCTCCTGGCCGGTCGCGGGCACCACCGGTTACGACGCCCTGCGGCACGTGGACGGCCTGTTCACGGATCCGGCGGGGACCGGGGAACTGCTCGGCCAGTACCGGCGGTTCACGGCGCCGCAGCCGGACCGGGGCGGCGAGTGGGAGGCGACGGTGCGGCGGGCCGCGTACAAGGTGCTCACGCACGAGCTGGCCACCGAGGTCGACCGGCTGACCCGGGTGGCCCACTGCCTGTGCACGGCCTCCCCCGAGCCCGCGCTGCGCGACCGCGCGCCCTGGGCCCTGCGCACCGCGCTCGAGGAACTGCTGGTCCGGCTCGAGGTGTACCGGCCCTACGCGTCCGTGGACCCGGCCGGTGTGGTCACCGAGGAGGCCGCGGCCGCCGCCCGGCGCGCCTTCGCCGTCCCCGAGGAGGCCGGGGCGGTGGACGTCGTACGGGATCTGGTGCTCGGGCGGTACGGCGACGGGCCGGGGCAGGTGGAGTTCCGTACGCGGTTCGCGCAGACCGCGTCGGCACTGCGGGCCAAGTCGGTGGAGGACACGGCGTTCTACCGCTACGTGCCGCTGCTGTCGGCGACGGAGGTGGGCCACAACCCCGGCGCTCCGGCGCTGTCCCCGGAGCGGTTCCACGCGTACTGCGCGCGCGTGCAGCGCGACTGGCCGGCGACCGGCACCGTCGTCTCCACGCACGACACCAAGCGCAGCGCCGATGTGCGGGCCGCGCTCCATGTGCTCACCGAGTGCCCCGGACCGTGGGCGGACGTCCTGGCGGAGGTGACCCACGTCGGCGCGGGCGTACCGGACCCGCAGCTGGCGTGGGCGGCCTGGCAGACGGTGTTCGGACTGGGCCCGGCCGATCCGGAGCGGGTGACGGGCGCCCTGCTCAAGCACGTGCGCGAGGCGGGCATGCACACGAGCTGGACGGAGCAGGAACCGGCGTACGAGGAGGCGGTGGCCCGGTTCGTGGCGGCGGGGCCGTGCGGGGCCACGGGCGAACGGGTCGCGCGGTTCCGGGCCTCGCTGGAGCCGTACATCCGCGCGAACGTGCTGGGCGCCGCCCTGGTCCATCTGACGATGCCGGGCGTGCCCGACGTCTACCAGGGCACCGAGTTCGAGTACCGGGCCCTGGTGGACCCGGACAACCGGCGCGCGGTGGACTTCCCGGCCAAAGGGACGGACGGCAAGGACGGCGCGGACGATGCCGACAGCGGCAGCGGCAAAGCGGCGGTGACGCGGGCCGCGTTGCGGTTGCGGGCGCGGCGGCCAGAGGTGTTCGGCGACACGGCGTCGTACGAACCGCTGGCCGCCGAGGGACCCGGGGCGGCGCACTGCCTGGCGTTCGTGCGGTCCGGGGCGGTGCTGACCGCCGTGACCCGGCTGTCGCTGCGGCTGACGGAGGCGGGTGGCTGGCGGGAGACCCGGCTGGCGCTGCCACCGGGCCGGTGGGCCGACGTGCTGGAGCCCGGACGGGAGTTCACCGGGCACGCGCGCGTGGCGGAGCTGTTCGAGCGGTCACCGGTGGCACTGCTGGAACAGGTCGGGGAGCCGGGCGTGGCGTAGGACCGTGCCCCGGGTGGGACACGGCCGCGGAGGTGCCGGTCATATGCGCCGTGTGCACCCCCTTCGGCCTCCCCCGTCGCACCCTTGACACCGGTCCGCGGCCGTGGGGTACTGCGGTGTGCGACGACGGGTGATTGACGGGGGGTGGGTCTCCTGCCGGAGCTGCGCCACCCGACGGTGGCCGAACTCGTTTGTTCCTCCCGCGCGCTGACGGCCCGGCGGCCCGGCCTGTGCGTCCTGCGGGAGGTGGGACTCTCCCGCGCGGGGCGGCCGCTGCACCTGCTGTCCGTGGGCCACGCCCGGCGTGCCGTGCTGGTGGTCGCGGGTGCCCATGCCAACGAGCCGGCCGGCGGGGGCACCCTGCTCGCGCTGGCCCGGCGGGTCGTGGCGGAGCGGGAGCTGCGGGACGACACGTCCTGGCACTTCCTGCTGTGCGCGGACCCCGACGGAGCGAGCCTCCATACGGCGACGGACCCGGACAGCCTGTACGACTATCACTTGGGTTTCTTCCGTCCTGCCGGCCGGGAACAGCCGGAGTGGGCCCCGTCGGTCCTGCCGCCCGACCGGCTGCCGCCCGAGACCCTGGCCCTGACCGGGGTCATCGACGAGCTGCGGCCCTACCTCCAGGTGTCGCTGCACGGGACCGATCTGGGCGGCAGCTGGGTCCAGTTGACGAGGGACGTGCCGGGGCTCGCCGAGCCGTTCGGCAAGTCCGCCGCGGAACTGCACATCCCGGTGGAGACGGGCGCCTCGGACGCGGCGGGCTGGCCGGTGTCCGGTCCCGGGGTGCGGGTGATGCCCGCGGCGGAGGCCGGTCCGGTGTATCCGAGCCTGCCGGACGACGCGCGGCACAGCACCTGGTACCGCCCGCACCGGTACGGCGGTCTGACGGCGGTCGTCGAGGTACCGATGTGGGCCGGCGGCCTGGTGGACGATCCGGAGCCGCATCCGGCTCCGGCCGAGGCGCTGCGGCATCTCGCGGACCGGCTGCTGCGGGACGCGCGCGAGGTGCGGCAGGTGCTGGAGGAGGTCCGCCCCGGGGCCATGGAGGGCGCCGGTACCGCCGGTGGCCCGCTGCTGCGGGCGACCACCTGGGGGCTGGAGCTGGTGCCGGGGCTGGCCGGAGACCTGGTCGGCACCCGGCCGCCCGACGGCACCAGGGCGTATGTGAGCAGCGTGGACGCGTTCACGCGCCGGGTGCCGCTGCGGGCGGCGGCGATGCTGCGGCGGGAACTGCGGGAGAGCGAGCCGCACGCGGCGGCGCGGCTGGAGCGCCTGGTCGCCTTGTGGAGCGACTCGTTCGCCGCGCACTTCCGGGCCCGCCGGGTGCCCGTGGCGCACCAGGTGGAGCATCAGGTCCGCACGGTCGTGGCGGCGGCGCTGCACGCCCGCGCGGGTACGGGAACGGGAACGGGCTGAATCGCCCGCTCCCACGACCTCAGGAGGGCTGCGGCCCGTCCAGGGCGAACACGGAGCCGGTCCGGGCCTCCATCATGCACCGGTTCGAGAAGGTCTCCGTGTACTCGACCGGCTGTCCCCGCCACTGCCCGTGCGCGCGTGCGGTCACCGGGGCGTAAACCATCGGACAGTACGTGTCCCGGGCCGGAATGCCGGTGATGCGCCCGTTCACCGCGGCGAGTTCCGCGCAGGCGTCGGCCGCCCGCGGATGGCCCTGGGGCGGGTCGCAGAGGAGCAGGTGGCCGGATGCCGTGCCGGTCCGGGTCTCGCCCCGGTCGACGCCGAGGACGAGCCAGGTGTCGGAGGTGTCGGCGCCCGCGGGGCCGGGGTCCGCCTGCGCGGGAGTGGGGGCGAGGCAGGCGAGGAAGGCGGTCGCCGCCAGCAGCGCGCCCCGTACCGCTTTCAGTGAGGTGTACGTCATTCCGGATGCATCGGCACGACGGTGCCGGAACCCCAGCCCGGCTCACCCGAACGGGAAGATGTGCCCGGGTGCCGCACGGCCGGCTCGAACACGGCGACCACGACCCGTGTCCGGTACTCGACCTGACGTGCGACCGGGATCCGGTGTGTCTCGCGGATGTCCCGGTAGTCGGCGCACCGCGCGTCGATGAGCCGGTCCAGTTCCGGCAGCGCCCCCGCCGGATCGCGGCCGGCGGTGGTGACCAGTTGGTGCAGCAGTCCCACGGTGCGCAGCGCCGGCCGTCGGCCGGCGACGGTGAGCGCGGTCGGCCGGGCGGTCTTCATGAGCGGGAACGGGCGGCCGCCCCCGTCGCCGGTGCCGGGGTCCCCTGTGCTGTGCCCGGGGCCGGAGAGCCCGGCGCCGCGGGTCCTGGTGTCGGGGTCCCAGGCGTCGGCGAGTCCGGGGCAGATCAGCACATGGTCGTCGACCGGGGCGAGCAGCCGCGCCGCGCCGGGGGCTCCCGGTCACGAGGGCGGCGGCCCGCGTGACCGGCTCGTCGGCGGTCGGACAGCGCGGGAGGGACGTCAGGGCACACTTCCACGAAGTGGCGCCGTCGGTTCGTCAACTCACCCTTCACGGGGAGTGCGCCGGACGCCTGCAGTGAGTCACCGCTTCGGGGGCACGTCAACACCATGGAGAGCAAAGGGAGTTCGACGATCTTCCGGCGCGCCCGTGGACGCCGCGACCCGTCCGGCCGTGTGCGGACGATCAGTTCGCCGTGAGCCGGTACGTCATCCGTCCGAAGCCGATCTGGTCGCCCTCCCGGACGACGGCCGCGCCGACCACCCGACGCCCGTTCACCGTCGTGCCGTTGGTGGAACCGAGGTCCCGCAGCACCCACAGGCCGCCCTGTCGACGGAGTTCCGCGTGCACGCGGGAGACCGTTTCGTGGTGGAGCCTCAGCCCGTTGGCGGGGTCGCGCCCTATGCGCAACGGGTGGGCGGTCGCCGGATGGGGCAGCAGCAGCTTCGGCAGCCGCTCGGCCCGCCATGCCCCGCGCAGCCGTACCGTGAACCCGGAGACCGCCTCCACGGAGGAGAACAGCAGGCGCGAGAAGCGGCCCTCGGTGGGCAGGTCGGCGGTGAGCGGGACGAGCTCCTCGGGGCACCGCGCCGCGAGCGCCAGCTCCATGCGCCGGATGAACGTGTCGTGGGACAGCCGCCCCACCGCGGCGCCGTCCCGCAGTACCTTCAGCGCCTTGTCGCGCTCCACGTCGGAGAGCCGCGCGGGGTACGTGTTGAACTCGAATGACGACGTCACGCTGCTGATTGTCGGCCAGTACGGGCCGGACTGTCCAGGAGACGGCCGAAGCACCGCACGGCCGTCCCCGCTCCCGATGCGGCGACACCCGCCGCAAAGGGAACATTCACCGGCGGATCGCTCTCCGATGCAGCACGATGTACGAGCTACATCACGGTGAGCAGACGAAGGGGAACCGTCCGTGCAGTTCGAGGTGTGGGCACCGCAGGCCGACGACGTGACGCTCCAGTGCGACGGCGTCACGCGCCCTTTGGCGCGCGATCCGGAACGGGAGGGGTGGTGGCGGGGTGAGGCGGACGCGCGGGACGGCTCCCGGTACGGCTTCGCGCTGGACGGCGGGCCGGTACTGCCCGATCCGCGCTCGCGCCGGCAACCGGACGGGCCCGACGGGCTGAGCGCCGTCGTCGACCACGACGCGTTCGCCTGGCGTGCGGCCTGGGACGGGCGCCCGCTGCCCGGTGCCGTCCTGTACGAACTGCACGTGGGCACGTACACGCGCGAGGGCACGTTCGACGCCGCCGCCGAGCGGCTGGAGCATCTCGCCGGACTGGGCGTCACCCATGTGGAGCTGATGCCGGTGTGTCCCTTCCCCGGCCGTCACGGGTGGGGGTACGAGGGGGTCTCCTTGTGGGCGGTGCACGAGCCGTACGGGGGACCCGAGGCACTGAAACGGTTCGTCGACCGGGCGCACTCCCTGGGGCTGGGCGTCGTCCTCGACGTGGTGCACAACCATCTGGGGCCCTCCGGGAATTATCTTCCGCGGTTCGGCCCGTACTTCACCGACACCCACCACACTCCGTGGGGCGCCGCCGTCAACCTGGACGCCCCCGGCTCGGACGAGGTGCGGACGTACCTCGTGGAGAGTGCGCTGGCGTGGCTGCGGGACTACCGGATCGACGGACTGCGTCTGGACGCGGTGCACGCGCTGGCGGACACGCGCGCCTACCCCTTCCTGGAGGAGCTGGCGACGGCCGTGGACGCCCTGTCGGCCGACACCGGCCGGCCGCTGTTCCTGATCGCCGAGTCGGACCGGAACGACCCCCGGTACGTCACGCCCCGCGCGGACGGCGGTCACGGGCTGCACGCACAGTGGAACGACGACTTCCACCACGCCCTGCACGCCGCGCTGACCGGTGAGTCGCAGGGTTACTACGCCGACTTCGCGCGTGCCCCGCTCGCGGCGGTCGCCAAGACGCTCTCCGGCGGCTTCTTCCACGACGGCACGTACTCCTCGTTCCGCGGCCGGCGGCACGGGCGACCCCTGGACCGTACGCGGATCGCCGGGCACCGCCTCCTCGGCTACAGCCAGACCCACGACCAGATCGGCAACCGGGCCCGGGGCGACCGGCTGGCCGCACTGGTCTCCCCCGGCCTGCTGGCCTGCGCCGCGGCCCTCACACTGACCGCTCCGTTCACGCCGATGCTGTTCATGGGCGAGGAGTGGGCGGCGGGCACCCCCTGGCAGTTCTTCACCGACCACACCGACCCCGAACTCGCCGAGGCCGTGCGCGACGGCAGACGACGGGAGTTCACGGCGCACGGCTGGGCCGCGGGGGACGTGCCCGACCCGCAGGACCCCGCCACCCGCGACCGCTCCTGTCTGGACTGGTCGGAGCCGGAACGCGAGCCCCACGCGCGCGTGCTGGCCTGGTACCGGCAGCTCGTCACGCTGCGTCACGCGCAGCCGGACCTCCCCGACCCCGACCTCGCCGACACCAGGGTGGTCTTCGACGAGGACCGGCGCTGGCTCGCCTTCCGGCGCGGGGACGTGCTGGTGGCCGTGAACCTGGCCGGTGAACCGGCCGCGATCGCGCTGGGCGTCCCGCACGCGCGCGTACTCGCCGCCTGGGAGCCCGTCGGGACGCCGGGCCCGGACGGAGTGCTGCACCTGCCCGGCGAGTCTGCGGTGGTGCTGCTGCAGTGAACGCCCGGGGCGCGCGGCTCGGACGTGTGGCCATGGCACGCGGCTCGGACGTGCGGCTATGGCATGTCGTCCACGCTGCGGAGGTCCGTCACCCGCTCCAGCAGGATCGCCTCCCAGGCCCGGCGCAGCCGGACGCGCAGCAGTGGCGGCAGCGGGCCGGTGACCCCGCCGCCCAGCGCCTCGGCGAGGTGCAGGATCGCGTCGCAGCGGGCCAGCCACAGGCCGCGCAGGCAGGGGCGGGCGCCGTAGCCGGCGAGGGTGGCGGCGCGTACGGCGGCCGGGGAGCCCACGGCGAGCGCCAGGCCCGCGATGTCCTCGGCGGGGTCGCCGACCACCGCCCCGGCCCAGCCGAGGACCCCGCGCACCCGGCCGTCGGCGCTGACCACGAGATGCGCGCCCGTGAGGTCGTGATGGACGAGGACCGGCGAGCCGGACTGGCCGGTGAGCTGAACGGCGGCGGAGGGGGTGAGCTGCCGCATGCGGTGGGCGGCGAACTCGTCGGCGTCGGCCAGCCGTTCGGCGGCCTCTGCGGCGGCCCGGCGCAGGGACTCCAGGGAACGCGGGGGGACACGCGGCACACCGAGCGTCTCCGCCTGCCGCACCGGTACCTCGCGCAACCCGGTGAGCAGCCCGGCCAGATCGGTCTCACCGACGGCGGAGACCCGGTGCTCCTCCGCCGACCCGCCGGCCAGCCTGGTGTCCAGGGTGCAGATCAGGCCTGGCGCCCACTCGCCGTGCGCCACGCTCGACGGCACCGCGACCGGGACGTGCGGGCGGACAAGGTCCCGCAGCCGCAGCTCGCGGCGCCGGCGGATGCTCGTCTCCCGGTCGAGTGCGAGGCGCAGCACCTGCCGGGTGCCGACCCACCAGGTGGCGGGTCCGGCGTCCTCGCCGACGGGCCGCACCTTTGGTCCGTCGGCGGTCTCGCCGTCCCTCTCGTCCTTGAGGAGGGTACGGACCAGCCGGCGGACGATGTCCGCGGTGGGTGTCGGTGCCTGGGTCATGGTCGCGCCGCTGTCGTTCGGTGGGCGGGGAGGGGACGTCGGGGCCGTTCAGTCCACTATGACCGTCTCCCCCGCCGCACGCTCCGTACGCTCCGTACGGGGGCGAGCCATGTCGTGGGCGGCGGTGCGGGACGCGGCACCGGGTGTGGTGCGGGACGCGGACATACTTCCGGTCATCCGGGCCTCCCGGGGCAGGTACGGGGGTTATGTGCAGCATCCTGCCCGGCGGGCGGGGGCGGCGCGAGCCGGTGGGCCGTGTTCGTCCGGATGAGGCACTTCAGGTCGTGCCGACTCCGGCGGTGCCACTCCCCGGTGTTCGGGTGACGAAGCCGGGGACGGCCGTGAGCTGCTGGAAGCCGCCGCTGCGGTGGCGCACCGTGAGGGGCACCTCGGCACCCGGTCTCGCCCGGAGGACCGCGCGCGCCAGGTCGGCGGCCGTGTCGGTCCGGGTGTCGCCGAGAGCGAGGAGCACGTCGCCCCGCACCAGGCCCGCCGAGAACCCCGGACCCGGCACCTGCACGCCGGCCACCAGGGCCCCCGGCCCGTGGTCGTCCACGACCTCCACGCCGAGCCTGGCGACGACGGACGCGGACGCCGGGGCG
>NZ_LIQT01000097.1 GCF_001418415.1 Streptomyces hirsutus | reverse complement strand
CTTGCGCAAGCGTTTACGTCTCAGGTGCGCGCCCTGCCCCGTCCCGCCGTCCTCACCCGCTCCCCGCCCGGCGACCGCAGGGATCGCCCCCGGTAAGGTCGCCTCGTACCGCCGTTCGACCAGTGGAGATCCCCATGTCCGGCCGATCCGCCGCGAGCCGCCGCACCGTTCTGAGAGGCATGGCCCTCGCTCCTGTGGCCGGACTCGGCCTCACCGCCTGCGGGGGAGGCGAGGAGAGGCCCTCGCAGCTGGCCGGGCCCGTCGAACTCGGCGCGGAGAGCGAGGTCGCCCGGGGGAGCAGCAAGCTGTACTGGAACCACAACGTCGTCGTCAGCCGGGACGACGACGGCTCCTTCACGGCGTACAGCACCCTCTGCACGCACGCGAGCTGCCCCATCAACCAGCTGAAGGGGACGAAGCTGATCTGCCCGTGCCACGGGAGCGAGTTCGACGCCACCACCGGCAAGGTGCTGCGCGAGCCGGCGGTGGCACCGCTGACACCGCTCTCCGTCGAGGTCCACAACGGCACGATCGTCGCGAAGCCGCAGACCTGAGCCGCAGACCCGGGCCGCAGGGCTGAGACCCGGGCTGCAGGGCTGAGAGCCGGCTCCGAGCCTGGCCTCAGCCCCAGTCCCAGCCGATCCCCACGTACCCCGAGCGCACGCGCGGTTCGACCAGGTGCACCGAGCGGTGCAGAGCGCTGACCGCCAGCTCCTGACGGCCGCCGCGCGGTGCCGCCGCGGAGTGCTGGGTGAACCGGTGGCAGCGCGCCGGGAGCGCCCCGGCGTCGAAGCACACCTGGAGCGCGTACTGGCCGCCGGGGGAGTCCGTCCCGTGCAGGTACTCGTGCGAGACACCGGCCGTGCCGTCCTCGACGGCGTACCGGAACAGGAACGTGTCGCCGGCCCGCAGCCGTGTGTCGAAGAGCAGCTCGGCCGCGAGCACACCGGTGTCCTGCTGCCAGCGGACGCGGCCGGTGCGGCAGTTCTCCAGGGAGTGCACGGTCATCCGGGCCGGTGCGGAACCAGGGTCGCCGTGGTGGACGGCCACGAAGCGGTCGATGCCGTCCCGGTGTGCGCGCACGATGTGGTGGGACTCACGTTCCGCCAGCTCCCGGTGCGCCCCGATCCGGACCCGCTCGTGGTGCCCCAGGATCTGCAGTCCGCTGTCCCGGGGGGCGTCGAGCTCGGCCAGCAGTCCCGCGAGGACACCCGAGGCCTCGATCAGCGAGCGGTAGGAACGGCCCGCGGGGCGGCCGTCCGGCGTCTGCTCGTCGGACTCGGCGAGCAGGCGGATCAGCGACTCCTCCGGCAACTCCAGAATCTCCTCCAGTGCCCGTACCGCCCGCAGCGACTCCGCGCGCTGCGGGCGGCGGGCGCCCTGTTGCCAGTAACTGAGGCTGGTGACGCCCACCTTCACGCCGTGGCGCGACAGATGGTGCTGCACCCGTTGCAGGGGCAGGCCGCGGGCGGCTATCGCGGCCCGCAGGGCGACATGGAAGGGGCCGCCGCGCAGGGCCGAGTCCAGTTTCGCGGTGGTGTCCGTGTGCGGTGTGGCGTGCGGCATGCAGGGGCCTTTCTCTGAATGTCCACAACGGCTGGTCAGGCCGTTCGCTCGGCGCACTTCAGGACCCTCCCCCGTCGGCGCGGACGGGTCTTCACATCCGTACGCCGCCGTTCAGGGCCCCGAGTTTCCCCGCATTGAAGCGTGTTGACCAATTCCCGACAACACCTGACGCCCAACAAGCGGACACACCGCGCGTGCGCGCGCAGTGCGCACGCGCGGTGTCCACACGTCAGGGGCCGTGCCGACCCGAAGGCCGGCACGGCCCCTGACGTCCTCCTGCGAAGGGCTTCCCCGCGTACTTCCTACGACTTCCCTACGGCCGGCCTGCCGTGTCCTGGCCGCTCCTCGGACGCGGACCCAGGCGCTTGGCGCGCACGATGTCGGGGTCGCGTGGGTCGAGTGAGTCGAGGAGGGCGGCCGTCTCGTCCGCGTACCGGCGGGCACGGGCGGCCGGCCGTCGTGATTTCTCGATCCGTGTCTGTCGCATTGTCCGACCAGCCCTCCGACTCGTGACCGCGTCCGCATTCTGCTGGCATCCCGCCCGAGGGGCCGGACCCCCCACATTCCCGCTTCCCACAGGTCGTAACCCTCCCGGAGCAGTGCCCTGCCGATGGCCGCACGGCCCCGCCGCTGTGTCGGTCCCCGCCAGTAGGGTGTGAGACATGGCCGACCCCTCCAGCTACCGCCCCAAACCGGGTGAGATCCCCGACTCGCCGGGGGTCTACCGGTTCCGCGACGAGCACCGCCGGGTGATCTACGTCGGAAAGGCGAAGAGCCTGCGCCAGCGCCTGGCGAACTACTTCCAGGATCTCGCCGGGCTCCACCCGCGCACCCGCACCATGGTCACCACGGCCGTCTCCGTGGAGTGGACGGTGGTGTCCACGGAGGTCGAGGCGCTCCAGCTGGAGTACTCCTGGATCAAGGAGTACGACCCCCGTTTCAACGTCAAGTACCGCGACGACAAGAGCTACCCGTACCTCGCGGTGACGATGAACGAGGAGTTCCCCCGCGTGCAGGTGATGCGCGGTCACAAGAAGAAGGGCGTCCGGTACTTCGGTCCGTACGGGCACGCGTGGGCGATCCGCGACACCGTGGACCTGCTGCTGCGGGTGTTCCCGGTGCGCACCTGCTCGACCGGGGTCTTCAAGAACGCCGCCCGCACGGGCCGCCCCTGCCTGCTCGGCTACATCGGCAAGTGCTCGGCGCCCTGCGTGGACCGGATCTCCGCCGAGGAGCACCGCGAACTCGCGGAGGAGTTCTGCGACTTCATGGCCGGCCGCACCGGCGCCCAGCTGCGTCGCCTGGAACAGCGGATGGCCGAGGCGGCCGAGGAGATGGAGTACGAGCGGGCCGCCCGCTTGCGGGACGACATCGGGGCGCTGAAGAAGGCCATGGAGAAGAGCGCGGTGGTCCTCGCCGACGCCACCGACGCCGACCTGATCGCGGTCGCCGAGGACGAGCTGGAGGCGGCCGTCCAGATCTTCCACGTACGCGGCGGACGCGTGCGCGGCCAGCGGGGCTGGGTCACCGACAAGGTGGAGGAGATCACCACCGGCGCCCTCGTGGAGCACGCCCTGCAGCAGCTGTACGGCGAGGAGACCGGCGACGCCGTCCCGAGGGAGGTCCTGGTCCCCGCGCTGCCCGACCCGGTGGAGCCCGTCCAGCAGTGGCTCACCGGGCGGCGCGGCTCGGGCGTCTCCCTGCGGGTTCCGCAGCGCGGGGACAAGCGGGCCCTGATGGAGACCGTGGAGCGCAACGCCCAGCAGGCCCTCGTCCTGCACAAGACCAAGCGCGCCTCCGACCTGACCACACGCTCGCGCGCGCTGGAGGAGATCGCCGACGCCCTCGGCCTGGACAGTGCCCCGCTGCGGATCGAGTGCTACGACGTCTCGCACCTCCAGGGCGACGACGTCGTGGCCTCCATGGTCGTCTTCGAGGACGGGCTGGCCCGCAAGAGCGAGTACCGCCGTTTCCAGATCAAGAGCTTCGCGGGCCAGGACGACGTCCGGTCCATGCACGAGGTGATCACCCGGCGCTTCCGGCGCTACCTCGCCGACAAGGAGCGGACCGGCGAGTGGAGCGACGGCGAGGAGCCCGCGGCCGGTGCCGGCGGTGAGGCGGCCGGCGCGGACGGGACCGCGGGCCCGGACCGGACCGCCGGCACCGAGGGTCCCCCCGGCCCGGACGGGACCGCCGGCGACCCCGCCGTACCCTCCGCGAGCACGCTCACCGAGGACGACGGCCGTCCCAAGCGCTTCGCGTACCCGCCCCAGCTGGTGGTCGTCGACGGTGGCGCCCCCCAGGTGGCGGCGGCCCGCAGGGCCCTGGACGAGCTCGGCATCGACGACATCGCGGTGTGCGGCCTGGCCAAGCGGCTGGAGGAGGTGTGGCTGCCGGACGACGACGACCCGGTGGTGCTGCCCCGCACCAGCGAAGGCCTCTATCTGCTCCAGCGGGTCCGCGACGAGGCGCACCGCTTCGCCATCGGCTATCAGCGCGTCAAGCGGGCCAAACGTTTCCGGTCCGGTCCACTGGACGACGTGCCCGGCCTCGGCGAGACCCGCAAGCAGGCGCTGATCAAGCACTTCGGCTCGGTGAGGAGACTGCGGGCGGCGACCGTCGAGCAGATCTGCGACGTGCCCGGCATAGGCCGCAAGACGGCCGAGGCGATCACCGCGGCCCTCGCCGGAGCGGTTCCCGCCGGTCCCGCCGTGAACACGGCGACGGGCGAGATCATGGATGACATGGATGACATGGTTGATATGGAGGGCATGGACGACGGGGAAGAACCCGGGAAGTCCGGGGGTTCCCCCGGGGAGCCCGTTTCCGCGGGCGCCCCGGACGACCGACGGGGGCTGGAGAGATGACCGAGCACGAGACACACCAGGACCCTGGTCAGGGCGCGGACCGGAACACGGGCGCGGGCGCGGACCGGGGCGCGGGCCGGGACGAAGATCCTGGGACACGGCGGGACGACGACGGAACAGGTGACGGAGCACAGGTGAGTACGGGCAAGGAAACGGCCGGGGCCGCCGAGGCGGCGATCCCCGAGCTGGTGATCATCTCCGGCATGTCCGGGGCGGGCCGCTCCACGGCCGCGAAGTGTCTGGAGGACCTGGGCTGGTTCGTCGTCGACAACCTCCCGCCCGCGCTGATCCCCACCATGGTGGAGCTCGGCGCCCGCTCCCAGGGCAACGTGGCCCGGATCGCGGTCGTTGTCGACGTCCGCGGCCGGCGCTTCTTCGACAACCTCCGCGAATCCCTCGCCGATCTCGACGCCCGGGGCGTCACCCGGCGGATCGTCTTCCTGGAGTCCTCCGAGGAAGCCCTGGTACGCCGCTTCGAGTCGGTGCGCCGCCCGCACCCCCTCCAGGGCGACGGCCGCATCGTCGACGGCATCGCCGCCGAGCGCGAACTGCTGCGCGAACTGCGCGGCGACGCCGACCTGGTGATAGACACCTCCAGCCTCAACGTGCACGAGCTGCGCGCCAAGATGGACGCCCAGTTCGCCGGCGACGAGGAGCCCGAACTGCGGGCCACCGTGATGTCCTTCGGCTTCAAGTACGGCCTCCCGGTCGACGCCGACCTGGTCGTGGACATGCGGTTCCTGCCCAACCCGCACTGGGTCCCGGAACTGCGCCCGTTCACCGGCCGCCACGAGGAGGTGGCGGCGTACGTCCTCAACCAGCCCGGCGCCAAGGAGTTCCTCGACCGGTACGCCGAGCTGCTGCGGCTGATCGCCGCGGGCTACCGCCGTGAGGGCAAGCGCTATGTGACCATCGCCGTCGGCTGCACCGGCGGCAAGCACCGCTCGGTCGCCATGTCGGAGAAGCTCGCCGCCCGACTCGCCGCGGAGGGCGTGGAGACGGTGGTCGTCCACCGGGACATGGGACGGGAATGACCGCGCGTACCCCGCGGCTGTACCGGCTGCGCCGGGCGGTGCCCGAAGGGCGCGCCGGACGGCGGACCGAGGCCCGCGGCGCCAAACCGCGACGCCGGGGCACCCAGCCCAAGGTGGTCGCCCTCGGCGGCGGCATGGGGCTGTCCGCCTCGCTCGCCGCGCTGCGCCGGATCACCGGCGACCTCACCGCCGTCGTCACCGTGGCCGACGACGGCGGCTCCAGCGGGCGGCTCCGCGACGAACTGGGCGTACTGCCGCCCGGCGATCTGCGCAAGGCGCTGGCCGCGCTGTGCGGCGACGACGAATGGGGCCAGACCTGGGCCCGGGTCATCCAGCACCGCTTCCAGTCCAAGGGGGACCTGCACGAGCACGCGGTCGGCAATCTGCTGATCGTCGCTCTGTGGGAGCAGCTCGGCGACCACGTCCAGGCCCTGGACCTGGTGGGCCGGCTGCTCGGCGCGCACGGGCGGGTGCTGCCCATGTCCGCCGTACCGCTGGAGCTCCAGGCCCTGGTCAAGGGCCACGACCCGGAGCGCCCGGACACCGTGGACACCGTCCGCGGGCAGGCGACCGTCGCCCTCACCCCCGGCGAGGTGCAGTCCGTGCACCTCGTGCCGAACGACCCGCCCGCCGTCCCCGAGGCGGTCGAGGCGGTCCTGGACGCCGACTGGGTGGTGCTCGGCCCCGGCTCCTGGTTCTCCTCGGTCATGCCGCACCTCCTGGTGCCGGAACTGCTGGACGCGCTCATCCGGACCAAGGCGCGCCGGGTACTTTCCCTGAACCTCGCCCCGCAGCCCGGAGAAACCGAGGGCTTCTCCCCGCAGCGTCATGTGGAGGTTTTGGGACGACACGCCCCTAAACTCGCCCTGGACGTGGTGCTGGCCGACGAGGCCGCCGTGCCCGACCGCGACTTGCTGACCGACGCCGCCGAGCGGCTCGGCGCCGCGGTCGAGCTGGCGCCGGTGGCCCGGCCCGACGGAAGCCCCCGGCACGACCCGGAGCTGCTGGCCGCCGCGTACGACCGTATTTTTCGGATGCATGGAAGGATCGGCCCATGGCGATGACGGCAGCGGTGAAGGACGAGGTTTCCCGGCTCCCCGTCACGCGGACCTGCTGCAGAAAGGCGGAGGTCTCCGCCATTCTGCGGTTCGCCGGCGGCCTCCACCTGGTGAGCGGACGCATTGTGATCGAGGCGGAGCTGGACACGGCGATGGCCGCCCGCCGCCTCAAGCGGGACATCATGGAGATCTTCGGACACAGTTCCGAACTGATCGTGATGGCGCCGGGCGGGCTGCGCCGCGGCTCGCGCTACGTCGTCCGGGTGGTCGCGGGCGGCGACCAGCTGGCCCGCCAGACCGGCCTGGTGGACGGACGGGGCCGACCGATCCGCGGTCTGCCCCCGCAGGTGGTCTCGGGGGCCACCTGTGACGCCGAGGCGGCCTGGCGCGGAGCGTTCCTGGCGCACGGCTCCCTCACCGAGCCGGGCCGCTCCTCCTCTCTCGAGGTGACCTGCCCCGGCCCGGAGGCCGCGCTCGCCCTGGTCGGCGCCGCCCGCCGCCTGTCCATCGCGGCCAAGGCCCGCGAGGTGCGCGGCGTGGACCGGGTCGTCGTCCGTGACGGCGACGCCATCGGCGCCCTGCTCACCCGGCTCGGCGCGCACGACTCGGTGCTGGCCTGGGAGGAACGCCGGATGCGCCGCGAGGTGCGCGCCACGGCGAACCGGCTGGCCAACTTCGACGACGCCAACCTGCGCCGCTCGGCCCGCGCGGCCGTCGCCGCCGGCGCCCGGGTGCAGCGCGCACTGGAGATCCTCGCCGACGACGTTCCCGAGCACCTCGCCGCGGCCGGGCGGCTGCGCATGGAGCACAAGCAGGCCTCGCTGGAGGAACTGGGCGCACTGGCCGACCCGCCGCTGACCAAGGACGCCGTGGCCGGCCGGATCCGCCGGCTGCTCGCGATGGCCGACAAGCGCGCCGCCGACCTCGGCCTCCCGGGCACGGAAGCCAACATCGGCGAGGAACTCGCCGACAACCTCGTCGGCTGACACCTTCCCGTCCGGCCCGCGGCCTTGCCGGCCACCCGGCCCGCGGCCGGGACGGGCGTCCGGACCGCGCCGACCGCCGGCGCCCGTTGACGGGATCCCGCTGCCAAGGCTTCCCGACGCCCCGCCGGACGGACCCCCGCCGCGGGACGAACCTCCCACCGAGGACGAGCCCTCACCGCCAAGCCCTCCTGCGCCCCCGCTCATCGATCGACCGCAGCCGGCCGGAGGCCGGTCGGCGGGCGGGCGGGGGTCCCTCCACGGACTCCGACACGGTGACCGGACACCGGGAAATCCTTCCGGCCCTGGTCAAGTCGCCCTGTCGGACGGGCCGGACGAGGGCCCTCTGCCTGGGCGGTCCGTACCCTACTGACGGGTAAGGGTCGGCCTGCCGGGTATGGCCCGACTCGATGTCACGGGCGTGGTCCCGGAGAGGTAGGGTCGGGGGTGGTCGGGGACATCCCATACAGCTCGCCGGCGACTTGAGCCGGCGCACCAACGAGGAGATCGGTTCGTGACGATCCGCGTAGGCATCAACGGGTTTGGCCGCATCGGCCGGAACTACTTCCGCGCATTGCTCGAGCAGGGCGCAGACATCGAGATCGTGGCGGTCAATGACCTGGGTGACACCGCGACCACTGCCCACCTGCTGAAGTACGACACCATTCTGGGCCGCCTCAAGCAGGAGGTCTCCCACACCGCCGACACGATCACGGTCGGCGACAAGACGGTCAAGGTGCTCTCCGAGCGCAACCCCGCGGACATCCCGTGGGGCGAGCTGGGCGTCGACATCGTCATCGAGTCGACCGGCATCTTCACCAAGAAGGCCGACGCCGAGAAGCACATCACCGGTGGCGCCAAGAAGGTCATCATCTCGGCTCCGGCCAAGGATGAGGACGTCACCATCGTCATGGGCGTCAACCAGGACAAGTACGACCCGGCGAACCACCACGTCATCTCCAACGCCTCCTGCACCACCAACTGTGTGGCGCCGATGGCGAAGGTGCTCGACGAGAACTTCGGCATCGTCAGGGGCCTGATGACGACGGTGCACGCGTACACGAACGACCAGCGCATCCTGGACTTCCCGCACAAGGACCTGCGCCGCGCCCGTGCCGCCGCCGAGAACATCATCCCGACGACGACCGGCGCCGCGAAGGCCACCGCGCTGGTGCTGCCGCAGCTCGAGGGCAAGCTGGACGGCATCGCGATGCGCGTCCCGGTCCCGACCGGCTCGGTCACCGACCTGGTCGTCGAGCTCGGCCGCGAGGTCACCAAGGAAGAGGTCAACGCCGCCTTCCAGAAGGCCGCCGAGGGTGAGCTCAAGGGTCTCCTCGAGTACACGGAGGACCCGATCGTCTCCTCCGACATCGTCAACGCCCCGGCGTCCTGCACGTTCGACTCGTCCCTGACCATGGTCCAGGACGGCAAGAGCGTGAAGATCATCGGCTGGTACGACAATGAGTGGGGCTACTCCAACCGCCTCGTCGACCTCACGGTCTTCGTCGGCGACCAGCTCTGATCGTGGAGCAGACCGCCTGATATGAGTGCAGGGCTCGGCCGGCGCGCCTACGCGCTGTCCGAGCCCTGACGCACGTATCGGAGTGGTCGACCGCTTCCGATCACGAGCGATCACGAGCGAACACAAGCTCTTCTCCAGGAGTCCCTTCATGAAGACGATCGACGAACTCCTCTCCGAAGGGGTCGCGGGCCGGCGGGTCTTCGTCCGCGCCGACCTCAACGTGCCGCTGGACGGCACCACCATCACCGACGACGGCCGCATCCGCGCGGTGCTGCCCACCGTCAAGGCTCTTGCCGAAGCGGGCGGCCGTGTCGTCGTCGCCTCGCACCTGGGCCGCCCCAAGGGCGCCCCGGACCCCGCCTTCTCGCTCGCCCCGGCCGCCGCCCGCCTGGGTGAACTCCTCGGCGCCGACGTGGCGTTCGCGACGGACACCGTCGGCGAGTCCGCCACCGCCACCGTCGCCGGCCTCGCCGACGGACAGGTCGCGGTCCTCGAGAACCTGCGCTTCAACGCCGGCGAGACGGCCAAGGACGACGCCGAGCGCGGCGCCTTCGCCGACCGTCTGGCCGGCCTCGCCGACCTCTACGTGGGCGACGGCTTCGGTGCGGTGCACCGCAAGCACGCGTCCGTGTACGACCTCCCGGCCCGCCTGCCGCACGCCGCCGGCTTCCTCATCGCCACCGAGGTCGGCGTCCTGAAGAAGCTCACGGACGACGTCCAGCGGCCCTACGTCGTCGCCCTCGGCGGCGCCAAGGTCTCCGACAAGCTCGCCGTCATCGACGAACTGCTCGGCAAGGCCGACCGCATCCTCATCGGCGGCGGCATGGCGTACACCTTCCTCAAGGCCAAGGGCTACGAGATCGGCACGTCGCTGGTCCAGGAGGACCAGCTGTCCGCCGTCACCGAGTACATGGAGCGCGCCGAGAAGAACGGCGTCGAACTGGTGCTGCCGGTCGACACCCTGGTCGCCGAGGAGTTCCCGGACCTGAAGACGAAGGCGCCGGCCCACCCCGCCGCCGTCGCCGCGGACGCCATGCCGGCCGGCCGGATGGGCCTGGACATCGGCCCCGAGACCCGCACGCTCTACGCCTCGAAGCTCGCCGACGCGGCCACCGTCTTCTGGAACGGTCCCATGGGCGTCTTCGAGCACCCCGACTACGCCGAGGGCACCAAAGCGGTCGCCCAGGCCCTTCTCGACTCCCCGGGCTACACCGTGGTCGGCGGCGGCGACTCCGCCGCGGCCGTCCGCATCCTGGGTTTCGACGAAAAGGCATTCGGCCACATCTCGACCGGAGGCGGCGCCTCCCTCGAATACCTCGAGGGCAAGACGCTCCCCGGCCTCGCCGCACTGGAGGACTGACCCTCAATGACCGCTGCTGAAAAAGGCCGCACCCCGCTGATGGCGGGCAACTGGAAGATGAACCTCAACCACCTCGAGGCCATCGCCCACGTCCAGAAGCTCGCCTTCGCCCTGGCCGACACGGACTACGAGGCCGTCGAGGTCGCCGTCCTGCCGCCCTTCACCGACCTGCGCTCCGTGCAGACCCTCGTCGACGGCGACAAGCTGAAGATCAAGTACGGCGCCCAGGACATCTCGGCGCACGACGGCGGCGCCTACACCGGCGAGATCTCCGGCCCGATGCTGGCCAAGCTGAAGTGCACGTACGTGGCGGTCGGCCACTCCGAGCGCAGGCAGTACCACGGCGAGACCGACGAGCTCGTGAACGCCAAGGTCAAGGCCGCGTACAAGCACGGCATCACGCCGATCCTGTGCGTCGGCGAGGAACTGGCCGTCCGCGAGGCCGGCAACCACGTCGCCCACACCCTCGCCCAGGTCGAGGGCGGTCTGAAGGACGTGCCCGCCGAGCAGGCCGAATCCGTTGTGATCGCCTACGAGCCCGTCTGGGCCATCGGCACCGGCAAGGTCTGCGGCGCCGAGGACGCCCAGGAGGTCTGCTCCGCCGTCCGCGGCAAGCTCGCCGAGCTGTACTCGCAGGAAGTGGCCGACCAGGTCCGCATCCAGTACGGCGGCTCGGTCAAGTCGGGCAACGTCGCCGAGATCATGGCGCAGGCCGACATCGACGGCGCGCTGGTGGGCGGTGCCTCGCTGGACGCGGACGAGTTCGTCAAGATCATCCGCTTTCGCGACCAGTGAGTAGGCGCTAGCCGCGATCCGTCGTACCCTTGCGGGGTCCAGTCCTGAACTGGACCCCGCGTCGTCCCATCCGAATCCGAGGAAGTTGGTCCAGCCGTGGTTTTGGGGTTCTCGATCGCCCTGATCGTCTTCAGCCTGCTGCTGATGCTGCTGGTGCTGATGCACAAGGGGAAGGGCGGCGGCCTCTCCGACATGTTCGGTGGCGGCATGCAGTCCTCCGTCGGCGGCTCCTCGGTCGCCGAGCGCAACCTCGACCGGATCACCGTCGTGGTCGGACTGCTCTGGGCCGTCTGCATCGTCACGCTCGGCATCATGATGAAGACGGGTTGATCCGAGCGGAAGACCTTGGCGGACGATCCGCCCGCATCGGGTGCGCATTCCCCACGTAAGGCCCCATGTCCGGTACGCGCAGCACAGCGCGGCCTATCATGGGGCTTGCGTCTGGGGAGGGGAGCGGTAACTCCAATCACTGGACGCGCGTTGGGCCTTACGTAGACTGAGGCGCTCGCAGCGAAGCGGAACGCCGACTCGCTTCGCCGCGCCATCACGCAGGGAGTTACAACCGTGGCAAGTGGCAACGCGATCCGGGGAAGCCGGGTCGGGGCGGGGCCGATGGGTGAGGCCGAACGCGGTGAGTCAGCGCCGCGGCTGCGCCTCTCCTTCTGGTGCTCCAACGGGCACGAGACCCAGCCGAGCTTCGCGAGCGACGCGCAGGTACCCGATACGTGGGACTGCCCCCGCTGCGGCTTTCCGGCCGGCCAGGACCGGGAGAACCCTCCGGATCCGCCGCGTACGGAGCCGTACAAGACCCACCTCGCCTATGTGCGGGAGCGCCGCAGCGACGCGGACGGTGAGGCGATCCTCGCCGAGGCGCTCGCCAAACTGCGGGGCGAGATCTAGCAGTTCAGTTCGATTCGGCTTGGGAGCCGACGGCCGGCCGGGCGGCCCGCGCCGCACCGTGCTGTCCCCGATCCGTATCCGCGTCGTGCCGTGTTCATGTCCGGCTGCTCGCAGCCGGCTCCTTCTTCCCGCCCTCGGGGCCCTGCCTGTTCCGCCCCTCCCGCCTGCCCGTGGCCCGGCCCGGCGGACGTCCTGCCCGTCGCCGTGCTGAATGGCCGGGGGCCGGACAGCCGTATCTGTTGTTGTGCCCCACGACGGCGTCACGACAGGTGATGTCCACCTCTGCTCCATTAGGTTGGAACCGGCAGCGGGGCGGATACGCAGCACAGGCAGCAAGGAAGAAGGCTGAAGTCCGAGATGAACGCAGACGGCCGTACCAGGCTCGACCAGACTCCCGAGTGGACCGCACTGGCCAAGCACCGCGAGGAGCTCGGGAACCTGCGGTTGCGTGAGGTGTTCGCCGCCCACCCCGACCGTGGTACCGCGTACACGCTCCGGGTCGGTGACCTGTACATCGACTACTCCAAGCACCTCGTCACCGACGACACCCTGCGGCTGCTGCGCGAACTGGCCGTGGCCACCGACGTGTTCGGGTTGCGCGACGCCATGTTCCGCGGTGAGCGGATCAACACCACCGAGGACCGGGCCGTCCTGCACACCGCCCTCAGGGCGCCGCGCGACGCGGTGGTCGAGGTCGACGGGGAGAACGTCGTCCCCGGCGTGCACGCCGTTCTCGACAGGATGGCCGCCTTCGCCGACCGTGTGCGCTCCGGTGAGTGGACCGGCCACACCGGCAAGCGCATCCGCACCGTGGTCAACATCGGCATCGGCGGTTCCGACCTCGGTCCCGCGATGGCGTACGAGGCACTGCGCGCCTTCACCGACCGTGACCTCACGGTCCGCTTCGTGTCCAACGTGGACGGCTCCGACCTGCACGAGGCCATCCGCGACCTGGACCCGGCCGAGACGCTGTTCATCATCGCGTCCAAGACGTTCACCACCATCGAGACGATCACCAACGCCACTTCCGCACGGACCTGGCTGCTGAACGCGCTCGACGGGGGAGAGGTCGCCGTCGCCAAGCACTTCGTCGCCCTCTCGACGAACGCGGAGAAGGTCGCCGACTTCGGCATCGACACGGCGAACATGTTCGAGTTCTGGGACTGGGTCGGCGGACGCTACTCGTACGACTCGGCGATCGGCCTGTCGCTGATGATCGCCATCGGCCCGGACCGCTTCCGGGAGATGCTCGACGGGTTCCACCTCGTCGACGACCACTTCCGCACCGCCCCGGCCGAGTCCAACGTGCCGCTGCTGCTGGGCCTGCTGGGCGTCTGGTACGGCAACTTCCTGGGCGCCCAGTCGCACGCGGTCCTGCCGTACTCGCACTACCTGTCGAAGTTCACCGCCTATCTCCAGCAGCTCGACATGGAGTCCAACGGCAAGTACGTCGGCCGGGACGGGCGCGAGGTCCGGTGGCAGACCGGCCCCGTCGTCTGGGGCACGCCCGGCACCAACGGGCAGCACGCCTACTACCAGCTGATCCACCAGGGGACGAAGCTGATCCCGGCGGACTTCATCGGCTTCGCCGAGCCGGTCGCCGAGCTGAGCGACGCGCTCAAGGCGCAGCACGACCTGCTGATGGCCAACTTCTTCGCCCAGACGCAGGCCCTGGCCTTCGGCAAGACGCCGGACGAGGTGCGCGCCGAGGGCGTGCCCGAGGAACTGGTGCCGCACAAGACGTTCAAGGGCGACCACCCCACGACCACGATCCTCGCGCGCGAACTGACGCCGTCCGTCCTCGGCCAGCTCGTCGCCCTCTACGAGCACAAGGTGTTCGTGCAGGGCGCGATCTGGAACATCGACTCCTTCGACCAGTGGGGCGTGGAGCTCGGCAAGGTGCTCGCCAAGCGTGTCGAGCCCGCGCTCACCGAAGGCGCCGACGTGCCCGGTCTGGACGCCTCCAGCCGGGCCCTGGTCGCCACCTACCGGGAGCTGCGCGGCCGGAGCTGAGAGCGGAGCGGGAAGCGGGCGACGGACTGTCGCCCGCTTCCCGTAGAATCCCCCGTCGATCATGGTGCCAGTCATCGCGGTGAACGTTCGGGGGCGCTCAAGTTGGGACGTACAAGCGGGAGTTGGACAGGCGGCACGCTCAGGGCGTCGTCGTTCCTCAAGCCCCACCAGGTGGCACGGGCGCTGTTCCACCCCGAATGGATCCCTGATTCGCTCGATCCGTCCATCGAACGGCTCAAACGGATCCGGCTCATCGCCGGACTGACCGCCACCCTCGGCGTGTACACCTTCCTCGCCGGCGGGTTCGACTTCACGGAGCTGCTGACGAACACGCTGACCGCGGCCGTGGTCCTGCTGTTCCTCACCCCGCTGACGGTCGGCGTGATGCTCCTGGTGTGGCGGCGCACCGGCACCGTACGGGAGCTGCGGGTGCCGCTGGCCGACGGGTTCAAGCTGCTGCTGCTCTTCGTCTGCGCCCTCGCCACCCCGGTGCTGCTGGGATGGTGGATGCTCGGACTGGGAAGGGACGACCTGTTCCTGTTCCTGTTTCTCTGCCTGGTGATGCTGTGGCTGGTCGTCTTCGTCTTCGCGGCGGCGCTGCGGGTCTCCGGGAACTTCTTCGGCACGGGCGCCGTGCACCGCTCGCTGCCGGCCCTGCTCGCCGTCGTCACCTGCTGGCTGATGTCCCTGCCGGACCTGATCACCGGTGATCTGAAAGGGCTCGGTCTGGCCCTGGGCGTCGTCTTCATCCTGGCCGCCCCGCTGACGGTCACCGGGATCGCGCTGCTGGAACTGCGGCGGCTCAAGCGGCGCTACGGCGTCCGGCTGGCGGACCACCCGGCGGCCCGGGGCCCGCTCCCGGGACCCGTTCCGCCGGTCCCCGCACAGGCCCCGGCGCCGCACCCGGTCCCCGCCCCGGCGCCCGGTCCGGGGCAGCCGCACATCCCGGTCCAGGGGAACCCCTACACCTACCCGCAGTCCCCGTACGCCCTGGGCACCCCCGGCAATCCGTACGCCCCGCCCGCGCAGAACCCCTACGCGGGCTGAGCCGCCGGGCACCCGGAGCCGTCGGACCAGAGGCATCGCCCCGCCCGGGCGCCCCGCCCCGTCACTCCGTCACTCCGCCACTCCGTCACGCGACCGCTCTCAGCG
>NZ_LIQT01000096.1 GCF_001418415.1 Streptomyces hirsutus | reverse complement strand
GGGGACGGGGACGGGGACGGGAGCGGAGGCGACCACTCGGGGGCCGGAAGCGCGACCGGCGGCGCCGAGGAAGTGGCGGGCGAAGTCGCGGACGACGGGGCGGAACCCGGGACCGGCACCGAAGACGGAGGAACGGTGATCATCGAGGTGCGGGACCAGGGACCGGGCATCCCCGAGGACGTCCTGCCGCATGTCTTCGACCGCTTCTACAAGGCCAGTGCCTCCCGGCCGCGTTCCGAGGGCAGCGGGCTCGGCCTGTCCATCGCGATGGAGAACGCCCATGCCCATGGCGGTGAGATCACCGCTGCCAACGCTCCCGGGGGCGGCGCGGTGTTCACCCTGCGGCTGCCGCGCGACGTCTCCGCGCTGATGGAGGAAGACACCAAGAACACCGAGCACACCGAGAACGCGCGGAAGCGCGCGGGCGGCACCTCCGGGAAGGCCGGCGGCAAGGGCGGCACCCGGCGTGAGAACGCCGAGGGGGACGACCGATGAACGGACGGCCGAGGCGCGTAGGCCGCTTCCCCGGGCTGCTCGGCATCACCGTGCTCGGTGTGCTGCTCGCGGGGTGCGGGATCCGGGCCACCGAGGTGCCGACCGACTTCGGTCCGGCGCCCTCCCGGGTGCGCTGCTCGCAGACCGAGGCGGACGGGGCCTCACCGCCCGCGCAGGGCCTGCCGGCCCAGGTGTTCCTGCGCTGCGGCTCGTCCCTGGTGGCCGTCGACCGGACGGTACGGACGCCGGAGGGGGCGGCGGACTCCGGGCAGCGGCGCGCCCAGGTGGCGCAAGGGCTGCTGGACCAGCTCTCGGCGTCGCCGACGTCCGCCGAGAAGGAGGCCGGGTACGCCACGAACGTACGGGGCGGGATGACCGTGAGCGGTCCGCGGTCCGGCGACCCCCAGGACACGCTGCGTCTGAGCACCCCGCCGGGAAGCCTGACGTCCTACGCCCTCGCGCAGATCGTCTGCACGTTCTCCGACTCGGCGGCGGCCGAGGGTGACGGCTCGGTGGTCCTGGGCGGCCAGGACGACGAGCGGGCGCGCCGCTACCGGTGCACGGACGAGGTCCGGGCCCGTCCGGGCAGCGCGGAACCCCCGTCCACGGCGGTCACCGGCGGGTGAGGCCCGGGGTGCGTCACGCGCTCCGGCCGCGTACGCGGCCCGTACCCGGCCCGCACCCGGCCTGCGTGCGGCACTGTGGCGCACGCCTCACCCGACCGGCGGGGCCCCACGCGGAACCGATCCCGCCGAGGGCCGCGTCTAGGGGTTCGTGCAGCGTCAAGGCCCCGCCGGCGGCACCGCCGCGTTCCGTATCCGTGTGACAGGAGGTCTCCTCCTGGCCGCGTATCTCGTGTTCGTCGCCTGGTGCACGCTGCGCCCGCTGAACGTCCCTTGGGTGGTGCCCTCCAACCTGCGTCCCTTTCACGGCATCCGGGCGGACTTCGCGCTGGGCTGGGCGACGGGGGCCCGCCGGGTCGCCGAGGGACTGGCGCTGTTCGCGCCGCTCGGTGTGCTGCTGCCGATGACGGGGGGCAGACTGACCGTCTCACCGGTGGGTTCGCTGATCCGCACCATGACCGCGGCGGCGCTGCTGTCGCTGGGCATCGAGATGCTGCAGACCGGGGTGCCGGGCCGGGTCGTGGACGTCGACGCGCTGATGCTGAACACCCTGGGCGCGGCCCTCGCGCATGCCGCCCTGGTGCCGGCGGGCCGCGCGTGGCTGCGCCGGCGGGACCTGCACCGTACGGGGGCGGAGAGCCACCGGGAGGAGCCGGCTCAGGGTCGGACCCCGACGATTGCCAGGGTCGGGATCGCCCCCTGGAGTGATGCTTTGCCCCCTTCGTCTCCGTAACGTGGAGTGCACAGGAACAGCCGTACGGAAGCCGGCCGGAACAGCCCCGGGCCCGGGCCCGGACCCGGGCCCGGCATCAGTCCCGGAGCCGTTCCCGGACCCCCGGCACCCGTGGGCCACTCGGCAGCACGACCACGAAGGAGTTCACGATGTCCCGCCTCGCCCGCCCCACCGACAACCGCGTGATCGGCGGCGTGTGCGCCGCGCTGGCCCGCCGTTTCGGCACCTCCGCGACCACGATGCGGGTCGTCTTCCTGGCCTCGTGCCTACTGCCCGGTCCGCAGTTCCTGCTCTACATAGCGCTGTGGATCCTGCTCCCGTCGGAGCACAAGGTCCGGACGAGCGCCTGGTGAGGCCCGCGCCCTCCCCGTGAGCACGCCTGTGGGGCGCCCCCGGTCCGGGGGCGCCCCATGGGTCGCGGGTCCGCCGGGTACAGGCCCGGGGCGGGACGCTCCTGTGGACGTCAGCCGATGGGGAGGCCGTTGACGGAGCCCTGCAGCGGCATGCCGCCGAGCAGGCCGGCGACCGGCTGCGCCGGGCCGTCGGCGAGCTGCTGTCCGGTCTCCAGTGCCTGCCCCGCCTCCGGCAGCGCGCCGGAGAGGTTCTCCGCCGGAAGGGCCTGGGTGGCGGTGTCCAGCGCCGGAAGGGCGTCCGGGACGGCCGGGGCGGCGGTGGCGGCACCCGCACCGGCGGCGGCGAAGGCGGCGCCGAGCGCGGCGACACCGAGGGTCTTGGCAGCAGACTGCTTCATGAAGATGTTTCCTCGAAAGGGGATGCGGCGATGTGAGCGGTCCGGTGACCGTAATCAGACGGAACCACCGGCCGCAAACACCGGAATGCGGGGGAATGGTGAACACCGCCCGCATTCCCGAATGCCCGAGGTTCTCCAGTTCACTCCTCCGAGGCGACAGAACCGCTGGTGGAAGCGGCCTGCCGGAACAGCCATTCGGATTTCAGCTCGGCATAACCGGGCTTGACCACGTCATTGATCATGGCGAGTCTTTCATCGAAAGGAATGAACGCCGATTTCATCGCATTGACGGAGAACCACTGCATGTCGTCGAGCGTGTAGCCGAACGCCTCGACCAGGTGCTCGAATTCCCGGCTCATGCTCGTGTGCGACATGAGCCGGTTGTCGGTGTTCACCGTGGCCCGGAAGTGCAGCCGGCGCAGCAGGCCGATGGGGTGCTCGGCGTACGAGGCCGCCGCCCCGGTCTGGAGGTTGGAGCTGGGGCACAGCTCCAGCGGGATGCGCTTGTCCCGGACGTAGGAGGCGAGCCGGCCGAGCTCGACGGTGCCGTCGTCGCGCACCTGGATGTCGTCGATGATGCGCACTCCGTGCCCGAGCCGGTCGGCGCCGCACCACTGGAGGGCCTGCCAGATGGACGGCAGCCCGAAGGCCTCACCGGCGTGGATCGTGAAGTGGTTGTTCTCGCGCTTGAGGTACTCGAAGGCGTCGAGGTGCCGGGTGGGAGGGTAACCGGCCTCGGCGCCCGCGATGTCGAAGCCGACGACACCCAGGTCCCGGTAGCGGTTGGCGAGTTCGGCGATCTCCAGCGCGCGGGCCGCGTGCCGCATGGCGGTGAGCAGCGCGCCGACGCGGATGCGGTGGCCGTCCTCCCGGGCCCGCCGCTCCCCTTGGCGGAAGCCCTCGTCGACCGCCTCGACGACCTCCTCGAGGGTCAGCCCGCCCTCGAGGTGCTGCTCGGGCGCGTAGCGCACCTCGGCGTAGACGACACCGTCCGCGGCCAGGTCCTCGGCACACTCGGCGGCGACCCGCACCAGGGCGTCCCGGGTCTGCATGACGCCGACGGTGTGCGAGAACGTCTCCAGATAGCGTTCCAGGGAACCGGAGTCGGCGGCCTCCCGGAACCAGAGACCGAGCTTGTCCGGGTCGGTCTCGGGGAGCTGGGTGTATCCGGCCTCGCGGGCCAGATCGACGACGGTGCCGGGGCGCAGGCCGCCGTCGAGATGGTCGTGCAGCAGAACCTTGGGTGCCCGGCGGATCTGGTCCGCGGTCGGGGTGTTCGCAGTGCTCTGGCTCGTCATCTGCGCACTCTAACTCCTACGCGCGTAGATCATCCGGCGCACACATACGCCGATATCCAACGGTGACCGCACGGCAGGGTGGCGTACGCCGTTGCTTCTGACACTGTTCTGCCATGGCACAGCAAGCGACGCCGGTTCACGGGGCACGGCTGGGGAGGGCGCTCGGCCCGGAGCCGGGGGCGGTGGGCGGCGTGGTGCTGCTGCTGCCCGGCGGTGATCCGGTCTCCAGCCGCAGGCCGTCCCCCCTGGTGGCGACCGCCTCCGTACGCGCGCTGGGACGCCGCCTCGGCCGCGCGGGCCGGACCGAGGGGATCGCCGCCCATGTCGTCCACTACCGCTACCGGGGCTGGAACGGCGGCGAGGCGCATCCCGCCCGGGACGCCGCCTGGGCCGTCGACGAGACCGTGCGGCGCTACGGGGACGTTCCCGTGTGCCTGGCCGGCCTCGGCATGGGCGGCCGGGCGGCCCTGCGCGCGGGCGGCCACGAGGCCGTCACCTCCGTACTGGCGCTGGCCCCCTGGCTGCCCGGGGAGGACGGGCCCGGGCCACCCGAACCGGTGAAGCAGCTGACCGGACGACAGGTGCTGATCGTGCACGGCACGCACGACACGCGGACCGACCCCGAACTGTCCTTCCGGCTGGCGGCGCGGGCGAAGAAGGCGAACCGGGACGTCTGTCGCTTCGAAGTGCACACCGACGGGCACGGGTTGCGCCAGTACCGGGACGAAGTCCTCGCCCTGTGCGAGGACTTCGTGATGGGGGCGCTCTTCGGACGGGCGCTCTCACGACCGCTGCGGGACGCCCTGGCGGCGCCTCCGCCCCTGGGGCTGCGGATGCCGCTGGCCTCGGGGTTCGGTTCGTCGTCACGGCGATAGGCGACCGGAGTGCGACGGCCGTCGCACCACGACCGGCGACCGGCGACCGGCGTACGGCTTTGCGGCGGCGGGCAGCCGGGTGCCCCGGGGTGCCGGTCAGTCCGGGAGCAGGCGGCCGCGGCGCGACAGCAGGAACTTCTTGAAGGCCGTCACCGGCGGGGTGTCCGGCCGCCCGGCCAGCCAGGCGACGCCGATCTCGCGGGCCGCCCGCGGGGAGGTGACGGTCAGTTCGACCACTTCGGGGCGGGGCACGGCCGGCGGCGGCAGCAGGGCGACGCCGAGCCCGGCCGCGACCAGGCCCCGCAGGGTCTCCGCCTCCTCGCCCTCGAAGGCGACCCGGGGCCGGAACCCGGCCCGGTCGCAGAGGGCATCGGTGATGCGGCGCAGCCCGTAACCGGGCTCCAGGGTCACGAAGGTCTCGTCGGCGGCCTCGGCGAGGCGGATCCGGCGGCGGCCGGCGAGCCGGTGGTCGGCGGGGACGACCAGGCGCAGCTTCTGCTCGTCCAGGCGACGGGCGACGAGGTCGGGGGCGTCCGGGACCGGGGAGGTCAGGCACAGGTCGAGCTCGCCCGCGCGGAGGCCTTCCAGCATGGCGTCACCGTGGTTCTGGACGAGGCTGAAGCGGATGCGCGGATGGTCGGCGCGGAAGGTGTGCAGCAGCCCGGGGACGGTCTCGGCGCCCATGGTGTGCAGGAACCCGAAGGCGACCTTGCCGGTGGCCGGGTCGGCGTCGGCGCGCACCTCGTCGGCGGCCCGCTCGATCTCGGCGAGGGCCCGTTCGACGGAGACGAGGAAGGTGCGGCCGGCGGGGGTGAGGGAGAGCGTACGGCCGTGACGGGCGAACAGGTCGACGCCCAGGTCCTGTTCGAGGCGGACGACGGACCGGGAGAGCGTGGACTGCGGGACCTGCATCTCCTGGGCGGCACGGGTGACATGCTCCGTGCGGGCGACGCCGGCGAAGTGGACGAGACGCGGCGCGAGCAGCGCGACGATGTCTTCTGTGTCACTGGACGGTGACAGCCGACCCTGCGACCTCTGCTGATGCTGCATGGGAACGATTATGACGATTCCATGCATTGGACGGATGAGCGGAGCCGTCCGTAGCGTCGAAGCATGTCTCCCGCCAGTACCAAGGCGTCCACCGCTGTGGACGCCCGCACATCCGTCACGTCCCCGGTCTCTCCCTCCTCCCCTCACCCGAGCGCGCCCGACGCCCCGGACGTCCCGGACTCCCCGGACGTCCCGAGCGCGCCGGGCGGCGCCGACTCCCGCATCTCCCCGGGCGGCCCCGGTTTCCGCCGGATGAGCTTCGCCCTGTTCCTGGCGGGTGTGGCGACCTTCGCGCTGCTGTATTCCACGCAGGCCCTGCTGCCGCTGATCTCCGGCGACCTCGGGGTGAGCGCGGGCGACGCGAGCTGGACGGTGGCGGCGGCCACCGGCGGTCTGGCGGTGTTCGTACTGCCGATGAGCGCGCTGTCGGAGCGGTACGGACGCCGTACGGTGATGACGGCCTCCCTGGCCGTCGCGGTGACCGTCGGGCTGCTGGTTCCCTTCGCCCCGTCGCTGGGCGCCCTGGTGGCACTGCGGGCGCTCCAGGGGGCGGCCCTGGCCGGGGTGCCCGCCTCGGCGACCGCGTACCTGGCGGAGGAGGTCAGGCCGAAGGCCCTGGTGACCGCGATCGGACTGTTCGTCGCGGGCAACAGCGTCGGCGGGATGAGCGGCCGGGTCATCACCGGCTGGGTGGCGCAGGAGTGGGGCTGGCGGGTCGCCGTCGGCGTGATCGGGGTGCTCGCGGTGGCGTGCGCGGTGGCGTTCCGGCTGCTGCTGCCGGCGCCGAAGCACTTCCGTCCGGGCTCGCTGCGTCCGCGGGTGCTGCTCGGCACGGTCCGCACCCATCTCGCGAACCCGCTGCTGCGGCGCCTGTACGCCATCGGCGCCCTGTTCATGACGGTGTTCGGCGGGGTCTACACCGTGATCGGCTACCGGCTGGCCGAGGCGCCCTTCTCCCTCCCCCAGGGCATCGTCGGCTCGATCTTCCTGGTGTACCTGGTCGGCACGGTGGCGGCGTCGGCGGCGGGCCGGCTGGTGGGCCGGCTCGGCCGCCGGGGCGCGCTGTACGCGGCGGGCGGCACCACCACGGCGGGCCTGCTGCTGTCCCTGGCCGGCTCCCTGCCCCTGATCCTGCTGGGCCTGGTACTGATCACCGGCGGCTTCTTCGCGGGCCACGCGGTCGCGTCCTCGGCGGTCGGACGGACGGCCACCCGGGGCCGCGCCCAGGCGTCGGCGCTGTACCAGTCCGCCTACTACGTCGGCTCCAGCGTGGGCAGCACGGTCGGTGCGCTCGCCTTCCACTCGGGCGGCTGGGCCGGGACGGTGGGGGTCGGTCTGGTGGCGGTGGCCGGCGTCGTGACCATCACGGTGCTGGGCACCCGGGCGGCCCGGGTGGAGCGGCGCGGGCTCGCCCCGGCGTGAGGCGGTCCGGCGGGCCGGGCGGCCGGGAAGCGGGCGGAAGCTTTCGTTCCGTCCGCTGAACCGGCTTCCCCGACCTGCGCGTTCGTCGACTCGGGGGGCCGTTGTCAGTGGGCTGCGGTAGCTTCCGAAGTGCTGGGTGCGAAGGCGCGCCGCAGACAAGCCACAGGGGTGGGTGGACGATGACGAACGGCACGGCGACGACGACCGGTATCGACGCCAGGCTCGAGGCGCACCGCGTCGAGCTGACCGGGTACTGCTACCGCATGCTCGGCTCCTCCTTCGAGGCGGAGGACGCGGTGCAGGACACGATGGTCCGTGCCTGGCGCAGCTTCGACACATTCGAGGGCCGTTCCAGCCTGCGCTCCTGGCTGTACCGCATCGCGACCAACGTCTGCCTGGACATGCTGACGGCCGGCAACAAGCGGGCCCGTCCGATGGACCTGACGGAGTCGACCCCGCTGGCCCGCGCGGCCCTCTCGCCCCGGCCGGAGCACACCTGGCTGGAGCCGATGCCGGATTCCCGGGTGCTGCCCGAGACCGCCGACCCCGCCGAGGCGGCGGTCGCCAAGGAGTCCGTGCGGCTCGCCTTCATGGCCGCGCTCCAGCAGCTGCCGCCCAAGCAGCGGGCGGTGCTGCTGCTGCGCGAGGTGCTGGCCTGGAAGGCGAGCGAGGTGGCGGAGCTGCTCGGCACCTCGGTCGCGTCGGTCAACAGCGCGTTGCAGCGGGCGCGGGCGACGCTCGCGGAGCGGCGGCAGCCGGGCGCCGAAGCGTCCGTCTCGGACCCGCTGGACGAGGAGCAGCAGAAGCTCCTGGAGCGCTATGTGGCGGCGTTCGAGGGGTACGACATGGCGGCGCTGACGGCGTTGCTGCACGAGGACGCCATCATGACGATGCCGCCGTTCGACCTGTGGCTGACCGGCCCCGGCGACATCACGGGCTTCATGACGACGCTGGGCGCCTCCTGCGCGGGTTCGCGCCTGCTGCCGGTCCAGGTCAACGGCCTGCCCGGGTTCGCCCACTACAAGCCGGACCCGGAGGCCGGCGGTTTCACGCCGTGGGCGGTCCAGGTACTGGAGATCTCAGACGGCCGGATCACCGGGTTCCACTGCTTCCTCGACACCCGGCGCTGGTTCCCGCTGTGCGGGCTGCCCCTCCACCTCGAAGCCGAGACCGACGAGGTCGAGCAGGGAGCATAGGGCGGGGTCGGGGTCGCGCAGCCGTATCCGGCCCCCGGTCCGGCGGGCCAGGAGCTGGAGGCGCGCCAGCAGGTTCACGGCGGCGAGCCCCGGCGGCCCCAGCCCGCCCACGTCGCAGACGACCACCCCGCCGGCCCCGCCGCCGTCGAGGAGTGCCCGCAGCGCGTCGCTCGGCCCGCTCACCCCGTCCGGGGTGACGGGGCCGAGCAGTACGAGTACAGGGGGTGTCATGGCGTCCACGATCGGTAGACCGGGCACGGGCGCGTAACTCATCGCGGGCCCGCGTCCGCCCGCGCCGCCCCCCACGGACACGTGACGCGGAGCGGGGGCGGGCGCCGCGGAGATCACATTGACCCGGGCACGGCCCTCCCCCGAGGGTTGGCTGTATGCGCCACAGATCGTCCCCGCCCACGCCCCCCGGTGCTCGCCACCCCGGCGAGGAGCCGTCGTGCAGGGGGTGCTGAGCGGGTTCGCGGTGATCGCGGTCGTCATCGGCGTCGGCTATGTGATCGGCCGCCGGGGGTATCTCGGCGGGCAGGCCCGCGACGTGCTGACGAAGCTGGCGTTCCACGTGGCCTCGCCGGCCCTGCTGTTCACCGTCCTCGCCGAGGCCGACCTGTCCCTGGTCTTCTCCGGCCGGCTCCTGGTCACGGCGCTGAGTACGGCCGCGGTGGCCGGCGTCTTCGTGGCGGTGGGTGTCGTACGCCGCTGGGGCGTGGGCCGCACCACCGTCGGCGCCCTGTGCTCCAGCTACGTCAACTCCGGCAACCTCGGCATCCCGATCGCGGTGTACGTCCTCGGTGACGCCTCGCTGGTGGCGCCGGTGCTGTTGTTCCAGCTCGTGATGGTCACCCCGGTCGCGCTGACGATCCTGGACCTGGCGACCGCCGGGGAGAAGCAGCCCCTGGGGCGGCGGCTGCTCACGCCGTTGCGCAATCCGGTCGCGCTGGGCTCACTGGCGGGGGTGGCGGTGGCGGCGAGCGGCGTCGAGATCCCCGGCCCGGTCATGGATCCGGTGACGCTGATCGGCAACATGGCTGTCCCCGCCGTCCTCCTCGCCTTCGGCATCTCGCTGCGCGGCAGCTCCCTGCCCCTGCGGGGCGGTGAGCGCGGGGCGGTGCTGCTGGCCGTGGCGCTGAAGTCGGTGGGCCAGCCGGTGGTCGCCTGGGGGCTGGCGGTGGGGGTGTTCGGGCTGCGCGGCGCGCAGCTGCTGGACGTGGTGGTGACCTCGGCCCTGCCGGCCGCGCAGAACCTCTTCACGTACGCGAGCAGCTACCGGGTCGGCGAGACCCTGGCGCGGGAGGCGATCCTGGTGTCGACCCTGCTGTCGGTACCGGTGCTCGTGGTGGTGGCGGCGGTGCTGGGGTGACTCAGGTGTCGGGGAACTCGCAGGTGTCCAGCTCGAGGTCGAAGGGCGCGGGCAGGGCGACCGGCTCACCGAACTTCGCGGTGCTCAAGGGACGGTAGACGTCCCCCTCGGGTTCTCCGTAGAGCGTCAGGGTCGGGCCGTCGGGGTCCCAGCGGTCGGCCAGGAGGTACAAGGGGATGCCGGCGGTGGCGTAGGCGGCCAGCTTGGTCACGCGGTCGTGGCGGGCGTTGTACGCCGAGGTCACCTCGACGACGAGTTCGGCGAGGGCGGCGGGAAGGTGGGTGTCCGACTCCGGGTTCTCCCGGTCCGGGTACACCAGAAGGTCAGGAATGAACATCGCCCGACGTGAGGGCACGGCAATGGCCTGGGTCTGGAAGATTGACCAGTTCCGCGGAATCACGGCGTACAGGGGACGCTGCATGCTTGCCGCGATCGCATTGTGGTGAAGCCCAGGAGCGGGTGACACGGTGACGATCCCCTCGATGATCTCCACCTTGCTGCCCTCGGGCCATTCCATCTCCTCCCAGAAGCGGACCAGGTCGTCCCACCTCTGGCCGGGGTCCTCGCTCACGGCGACTACGGTCATGGCGGTACTCCCATCGGTGCCACACCGATCCCACCACGCCGAACGGGACCGGTGGCGGTCCACCGGTCCCGTTCACCCGTATGGGGCGTGTCCCACCCCCGCCTCCGGCCCGCGCGCAGGTCAGGCGATACGTTCCCGCACCACCGGCGCCGCCGTGAAGGACGTGCCGGGGGCCGCGATGTCGTAGGAGTCGGCCACCGCGTCGAGGGCGTACGCGAAGCGGTCCGGGGTGTCCGTGTGCAGGGTCAGGAGGGGCTGGCCCTCGGTGACGGTGTCGCCGGGTTTGGCGTGCAGTTCGACGCCCGCGCCCGCCTGCACCGGGTCCTCCTTGCGGGCGCGGCCCGCGCCGAGGCGCCAGGCGGCGACGCCGATGTCGTAGGCGTCCAGGCGGGTCAGGACGCCGGAGGCGGACGCCGTCACCACGTGCTGTTCCCGCGCCGTGGGCAGGGGGGCGTCCGGGTCGCCGCCCTGGGCCGCGATCATGCGGCGCCAGACGTCCATCGCGGAGCCGTCGGCCAGGGCCTTCGCCGGGTCGGCGTCCTTCAGTCCGGCGGCGTCGAGCATCTCGCGGGCCAGCGCCAGCGTGAGTTCCACGACGTCGGCGGGGCCGCCGCCCGCCAGGACCTCCACCGACTCGCGGACCTCGAGCGCGTTGCCGGCGGTGAGGCCGAGCGGCGTCGACATGTCGGTGAGCAGGGCGACGGTCTTCACGCCGTGGTCGGTGCCGAGGCCGACCATCGTGGAGGCCAGTTCGCGGGCGTCGTCCAGGGTCTTCATGAAGGCGCCGCTGCCGACCTTCACGTCCAGGACGAGCGAGTCGGTGCCCTCGGCGATCTTCTTCGACATGATCGAGGAGGCGATCAGCGGGATCGCCTCGACGGTGCCGGTCACGTCGCGCAGGGCGTAGAGCTTCTTGTCCGCGGGGGCCAGGCCGTCGCCGGCCGCGCAGATCACGGCGCCCGCGCCGTTCAGGACGGAGAGCATCTCGTCGTTGGACAGCAGCGCGCGCCAGCCGGGGATCGACTCCAGCTTGTCGAGAGTGCCGCCGGTGTGGCCCAGGCCCCTGCCGGAGAGCTGCGGGACGGCCGCGCCGCAGGCCGCGACCAGCGGGGCGAGCGGCAGGGTGATCTTGTCGCCGACGCCGCCCGTGGAGTGCTTGTCGGCGGTGGGGCGCGACAGCGAGGAGAAGTCCATGCGCTCGCCGGAGGCGATCATCGCGGCGGTCCAGCGGGCGATCTCGCTCCGGTTCATGCCGTTGAGGAGGATCGCCATCGCGAGGGCCGACATCTGCTCGTCGGCGACCTCCCCGCGGGTGTACGCGTCGATCACCCAGTCGATCTGCTCGTCGCTGAGTTCACCGCGGTCCCGCTTGGTGCGGATGACGGAGATGACGTCCATGGCCATGGGTGGCATTCCTTCCGGAGTGCGAAGGGCGCGGCCCCTCGGGACGCGGCCCCTCCGGTCGGGAGTGAGCCGCGCGGAGGGGCCGCGGTGGAGCTACGGGGTACGAGGTGCCGCGGGTCGGAGGTGTTACGGGGTCACCCGGCGAGGTGCTCCGGGCCGAAGGCCTGGGGCAGCATCGCCGACAGCGGCAGGACGCCCGACGGGGTTTCGAGGAGCAGTCCGGGGCCGCCGAACTCGTACAGCAGCTGCCGGCAGCGGCCGCACGGGACGAGGATCGCGCCCGTGCCGTCCACGCAGGTGAAGTGCGTGAGCCGGCCGCCTCCGGTGCGCTGCAGCTCCGAGACCAGTCCGCACTCGGCGCACAGGCCGAGGCCGTAGCTGGCGTTCTCGACGTTGCAGCCGGAGACGGTGCGCCCGTCGTCGACCAGGGCGGCGACACCGACCGGGTAGCCCGAGTAGGGGGCGTACGCGTGGGACATGGCCTCCCGTGCCACCGCGCGCAGCGCCTCCCAGTCGGTGTCCGCCGCGGGGGCCGGGGCGGGCGTCATCCGCCCTGTCCCTTCCGGTACGGGAGTCCGTCCGCCTTCGGCATGCGCAGCCGCTGGGCGGACAGGGCGAGGACCACCAGGGTGATGACGTACGGCGTGGCGGCGACGACCTGGTTGGGGACCTCGTTGGTGCCGGCGTACCAGGCGAAGACGAGTGCGCCGACGACCAGGGTGATGACCGCGTGCACGTACTTCTTGCGGATCGCCAGCCAGATCGCGCCGGCGAGCAGCAGCAGCGCGCCGAGCAGCAGCAGGGCGTGCACGTTGGTGGAGCCGCCGCGCAGGTTGAGGCTGTCGGTGTAGCCGAAGAGTCCGGCGCCGATGGCGAGGCCGCCCGGCATCCAGTTGCCGAAGATCATCGCGGCGAGGCCGATGTAGCCGCGCCCGCTGACCTGGCCCTCCAGGTAGAAGGGGTTGGCGACGATGGAGAGGAAGGCGCCGCCGAGGCCGGCCAGACCACCGGAGATGATCACGGCGAGGTACTTGTACTTGTAGACGTTGACGCCGAGGGACTCGGCGGCGACGGGGTTCTCGCCGCAGGAGCGCAGGCGCAGGCCGAAGGCGGTGCGCCAGAGGATCCACCAGGTGGCGGGGATGAGCGCGACGGCGATGAGGGTCAGCCAGGAGACGTTGGTGACCAGGCCGCCGAGCAGGCCCGCGATGTCGGAGACGAAGAACCAGCCCTTGGCGTTGAGGTCCCGCAGCGCGTCGGACAGCCCCGGCACGGTGAAGTGGCCGAGCGGTTCGACCGCCGGGGACTGCTTGGCGGAGCCGCCCTGGTGGCCTTCGAAGGCGAGCGGGGCGAGGTAGCGGGTGACGCCGAGGGCGAGGATGTTGATGGCCACACCGGAGACGATGTGGTTGACGCGGAAGGTGACGGTGACGACGGCGTGCAGCAGGCCGCCGAGGCAGCCGCCGATGATGCCGACCAGGACGCCGGTCCACGGGCCCCACTGGAATCCGGCCCAGGCGCCGAACCAGGTGCCGAGGATCAGCATGCCCTCGAGGCCGATGTTGACGACGCCCGCGCGCTCGGCCCACAGGCCGCCGAGTCCGGCGAGGCCGATGGGGACGGCGAGCTGGAGGGCGGTGGACATCTGGCTGACGTTGGTGATGCCGTCCGCGCCGGTGACGATGCGGACGATCGAGAGCAGGGCCAGGGCGCCGGCGATGACCAGCAGCAGCACGGGCCACGACATGCGGCGGCCGGTGGGCGCCGCAGGCTGCAGCGAGGGCTGGTTGACGTCGGTCGCTGTGGTCGGGGCGGTCATCGGCCAGCCACCTCCTTCGTGGTGTTGTTGTCGGCGCCGAGGACGTGACCCGCGGCGAGTTCCGCGCCGACCCGGCGCTGCTGACGGCGCAGGCCCCACTCGCGGACGGCCTCGTAGGAGACGACGACCGAGAGGACGATCAGGCCCTGCATGATGACCGCGATCTCCTTGTCGTAGCCGTGGAAGTCCAGCTCGGGCGAGGCCTTGTCGAGCCAGGCCCACAGCAGGGCGGCGAAGGCGATGCCGACGGGGCTGTTGCGGCCGAGCAGGGCGATGCCGATGCCGAGGAAGCCGATGCCGGTGGGGAAGTTCAGGTTGTAGGTGTGGGAGTCGCCGAGCAGGATCGGCAGGCCCGCGAGACCGGCGAGACCGCCGGAGATCAGCATGGCGGTGAGCACCATGCGCTTGGGGTTGACCCCGCTGGCCGCGGCGGCGGTCGTGGAGGCGCCGGAGGCGCGCAGGTCGAAGCCGAAGCGGGTGCGGTTGAGGACGATCCAGTAGCCGATGCCGAGCAGTGCCGCGAGGACGACCAGGCCGTAGATCTCGCCGGCCTCGCCCATGTCGATGCCGGGGACCCAGCCGGACTCGTACATCTCGCCGGTGGTGCTGTTGTTGCCGATCTTGACGCCGAAGACGTCCGGCTTCCACAGGTAGACGATGAGGGACGTGGCGATCGCGTTGAGCATGATCGTGGCGACGACCTCGCTGACCCCGCGGGTGACCTTGAGGACTCCGGCGATACCGGCCCAGAAGGCGCCGGTGAACACGGCGGTGAGGAGCAGCAGCGGAAGCTGCAGCACGGCCGGCAGGTTCATGTGGGCGCCGACGACGGCGGCCATGATGGCGCCGAGCTGGTACTGGCCGTCGACCCCGATGTTGAAGAGGTTCATCCGGAAGCCGATGGCCACCGCGAGGGCGGCGATGTAGTACATCGAGGCCTGGTTGATGATCAGGACCTGGACGTCGGAGAACGTCGCCTGCTCGAACATCAGGGCGAACGGCTCGACGGGGTTCTTGCCCGAGGCGAGCAGCACGATCGCGCTCAGGGCGAAGGCCACGGCGAGCGCGATGACCGGTCCGGCCACTGCGAGGAGCACGCGCTCCTTGTCGAACTTCTTCATCAGCGGGCCTCGTCTTCCGGAGACTCGGGGGCGTCGGCCGCGGAGCCGGGGGCGTCGGCCCCGGTCTTCCCTGCGCCGGCCGGGGTCTCGGGGGTCTCTTCGTGTTCGAGGTGTCCGGTGGCGGCACCGGTCATGGCGGTACCGAGCTCCTCCGGGGTGACGGTGGCGGGGTCGGCGTCCGCGACGAGCCTGCCGTCGTAGATCACCCGGAGGGTGTCGGACAGGCCGATCAGCTCGTCCAGGTCGGCGGAGATCAGCAGGACGGCGAGGCCCTCGCGGCGCGCCTCCCGGATGTGGTCCCAGATCGCGGCCTGCGCGCCGACGTCCACACCGCGGGTGGGGTGGGAGGCGATCAGGAAGCGGGGCCGGTGGCTCATCTCACGGCCGACGATCAGCTTCTGCTGGTTGCCTCCGGACAGGGAGGCGGCGGTGACGTCGATGCCGGGGGTGCGCACGTCGTACTTCTGGACGATGCGCCGGGTGTCCTCCTGGGCCGCCTTCGGGTCCAGCCAGAAGCCCTTGGCGTTGGGCTTCTCGGTGACGTGGCCGAGGATGCGGTTCTCCCAGAGGGGTGCTTCCAGGAGCAGGCCGTGGCGGTGGCGGTCCTCGGGGATGTACCCAATGCCCTCCTCGCGGCGTTTGCGGGTGGCCCAGCCGGTGATCTCCTCGTCGGCCAGCCGGATCACGCCGGAGTCGGCGTGCCGCAGCCCGATGAGCGCGTCGACCAGTTCGGTCTGGCCGTTGCCCTCGACGCCGGCGATGCCCAGGACCTCGCCCGCGTGGATGGTGAAGCTGATGTCGTCGAGCAGGGCCTTGCCGCCGGGGGCCGCCAGGCGCAGCTTGTCGACGGTGAGGACCGCGCGGTCGGTGACCGTGGACTCGGCGGTCTCCGGGGTGGGCAGTTCGCTGCCGACCATCATCTCGGCGAGCCGGCGCGGGGTGGTCTCGGCGGGAACGGCGGTGCCCACGGTGGCGCCCCGGCGGATGACGGTGATGTCGTCGGCGACCGAGAGGACCTCGCCCAGCTTGTGGGAGATGAAGATGACCGACAGGCCCTCCGCCTTGAGCTCGCGCAGGTTGTCGAAGAGCGCGTCGACCTCCTGCGGGACGAGGACGGCGGTGGGCTCGTCGAGGATCAGCGTGGTGGCGCCGCGGTAGAGGACCTTGAGGATCTCCACGCGCTGGCGGGCGGCGACGCCGAGTTCCTCGACCAGCAGGTCGGGGCGTACGCCGAGGCCGTAGCGGTCGGAGAGTTCCTTGATCTTGCGGCGGGCCTTCGCGCCGATGCCGTACAGCTTCTCGCTGCCGAGCACCACGTTCTCGAGGACCGTGAGGTTGTCGGCGAGCATGAAGTGCTGGTGGACCATGCCGATGCCGCGGACGATGGCGTCGGCCGGCGAGGAGAAGGAGACCGTCTCGCCGTGGATCGCGATGGTGCCCTCGTCCGGCTTCTGCATGCCGTAGAGGATCTTCATCAGCGTCGACTTGCCGGCGCCGTTCTCGCCGACGAGGGCGTGCACGGTGCCCTTGCGGACCGTGAGGTGGATGTCGTGGTTGGCCACGACACCGGGAAAACGCTTCGTGATCCCGGCGAGCTCGACGGCGGTCACCGACTCGTTGACCGCCGCTCCGGCCGGAGGGCTGCTGGACGCGTTGATGGCGCACTCCTGGGGACGGGGGTCGTCTACGCGCGTAGCGCCCCTACGGCATCGAACGGGGTCGCACACCCGGCTCGACGGGGTGCGGGGAGCCTACTCCCCGCACCCCGTCGAGCGGTCACGACCCCATGGATTACACGCTGTTCAGGCACAGGGCCTTTCGCGCGGACCATGCCGGGCCCGCGGGCCCGGCCCGATGCGAACGAAAGGTCCCGCCGGGGTCAGCTCGACTGGACCTTGATGTCGCCGCTGATGATCTTCTTCTTGGCCGTCTCGATGACGTCCTGAAGCTTCGCGTTGTCCGCGAACACGGGGTTGGACTGCGCGAGGCCGACCTCACCCGACGCCAGATCGCCCCTGAGGATACCGGTGCGGGGGGCCTTGTCCTCGACCGACTGAGCCAGCTTGTACACCGACTTGGCGACGTCCTTCGTCGCGGAGGTAAGGATCGAGCCCTTGTACTTCGCCAGGGCTTCCTGCGCGTACTGGTCGGAGTCCACGCCGATCGCCCAGACCTTGTTGGCGGCCGCGGCCTCGATGGCACCCTGACCGGACAGACCGGCCGCCGTGTAGATGACGTCGGCCTTCTTCTCGATCTGGCCCTCGGCGGCGGCCTTGCCCTTGTCGGGGCTGGAGAAGCCGCCCTCCTCCGCCGTCTGCGTCAGGAACTGCGAGACGACCTTGACGTTCGGGTCGGTGTCCTTGACGCCCTGCTCGAAGCCGGCCCGGAACTTGTGGATCAGCGGGATGTCCACACCGCCGATGAAGCCCACGACGCCGGTCTCGGTGGCCTTGGCGGCGGCGACGCCGGCGAGGTAGGAGGCCTGCTCCTCGGCGAAGACCAGGGAGGCGACGTTGTCCCGCTCGACCGTGGAGTCGTCGACGATGCCGAAGGTGGTGTCCGGGTACTTCTCGGCCACGGCCGTCATCGCCGGCGCCGTAGGCGAAGCCGACACCGATCACGGGGTTGTAGCCCTGCCTGGCGAGCGTCGAGAGGCGCTGCTCCTTGTCCGCGTCGGTCTCGCCCTCGGTGGGCTCGATGTCGGCGGTCTTGTAGCCGAACTCCTTCTCCGCCTGCTTCAGGCCCGCGTACGCGGCGTCGTTGAAGGACTGGTCGCCCCTGCCGCCGACGTCGTAGGCGATGGCGATGCCCTTGTCGCCCTTCGACTCCGACGAGCCGGAAGAGGTCGAGGTGCCGCCGCAGGCGGAGAGCGCGAGGGCCAGAGAGGCGGTCGCTGCGCCTGCGACCGTGATCCGGGAAATCCGGCGCATGTGTGGTGCTCCTTCGTACAAGCGCCGGAAGTCGGGGGGGCGGCGCTGGCTTCGCCGCAGATTAACGCGCGTAGACCTCCCTGGAAACCCTTTCTGTCCACCTTGTTATGCGGCCGTGCCCTACCCGCCCCCTACCGCGAGTAAACCATTGCCTGTCGCAAACGGATCGTGGCACAGGGTGACATTCGGGCGATGTGCGGCGTGAGGTGACAAGCACCGTGACATCCGACACGGTGCTCGTCGACCGGCGCACGCCGGGCATCGGCTCGGGTTGCCGGGTCCGCTGCGGCCGGAGGGGCTCAGCGCAGCCGGCGCGCGCGCAGCACCAGGTCGTCGGTGTGGTGCGCGCCGGCGCCGCCGTCGGGTGCCACGCGGGGCCGCTGTTCGTCCACCTCCACCTCCCAGTCCTCGTCGAGCAGAGCGGCGACCATCGAGGGCCAGACGTAGTCGGCCGGGTCGAAGCCGCTCTCGTTCTCCTGCCGGGTGTGCACCCCCGCGTGGTGGACGAGCAGCAGCACTCCGCCGGGCACGACGGCCGCGAGCAGCGCTCGCTCGGCTGCGGCGTCGGGGGTGCGCAACAGGGCGGGGTACTGCGCGGAGACCAGGTCGAAGGAGGCCGGCGGGAGGGCCGCCTCCGTCAGTGAGGCGTGCACCCAGCGAACGGCGAGGCCGGTGTCCCGTGCGTGCCCGGCCGCCCGTTCCAGCGCCACGCCCGAGACCTCGAGCGCGGTCACGTCCCAGCCGCGGCGTGCGAGCCAGAGGGCGTCCGCGCCCTCGCCGCAACCGACGTCGAGCACCCGCCCGGGTGTGAGTCCGGCGGCCTCGGCCACCAGCGCACCGTTGGGCCGGCCGCTCCACAACTGCTGTCGGTCGGCGTACAGGTCGTCCCACTCCGCCCTCACCGCGGGGTCTCCGACGTATCCGTCGGCAGGGAAGGAGGTGTCGGACGCGGGCGGTCCCGCTGCGATGTCGTCGTTCATCGGCCCACCGTCGCCCGACGTGTCCCGGACACGCCACTCCTGTTGCCGGTCCGGCAAAACGGCGCCCCCGGGGCACACAAGCCGGGCGGGCACCCACTGAGGTGCCCGCCCGGCTTCGTCACTGCGGTACCGCGGTACCGCGCT
>NZ_LIQT01000095.1 GCF_001418415.1 Streptomyces hirsutus | reverse complement strand
AGGCGTAGAAGGAGGACCGGGTCACCTTCAGCAGTCGGCACAGCAGAGCGACTGGGTGGGTGGTCTTCTCCGCCTCGATGAACGCGTACACGTCGCTCATCGATCGCTCTCTTTCGCGAAGAAGACCGCCGCTTTTCGCAGCACCTCGATCGTCTCGGCCTGCTCGCGGTTCTGTCGCCGCGGAAAGAGGCGGGCCCTGGTCGCCGTCGGACACACGGTCCTGACGTCGGTCTGGCACATGCTCACCCACGACACCGAGTACCACGACCTCGGAGGCGACTACTTCATCCAGCGAACCGGCCGGGCCCGGCAGACCCGCCGCCTGATCAGCCGGCTCAACATGCTCGGCCATCAAGTGTCCCTTCCCTCAGCGGAAGTGGTCTGACCTGCGCGGATGGTTGATTTTCGAATCAGACTCCACCGACCTTTCGCGTAGGTCCTCTGGGCCGGGGCCCCGACCGGCGGCGATCACGGAGCCAAGCCGAGCTGTGTGAGGATGCACGGAAGATGACCGGCCCTGGGGAGGGACCGGGTACGTGAGAAGGGCGGGGCCCATCGTGGGCAAGGGTGGGGAGTCCATACCGGACGAAGAGTGGGAGCGCTTCCTTCGTGAAGCCGAGGCGGGGACCAAGGGCGCGCCCGAGGAGCCGTCGGCGCGGGCCCGGATGGTGGGGCGGCGACTGCGGGAGGAGACCGGCCGACCGGAGCCGTGGCGGAGTCACCAGCCGGCCCGGCGGCAAGGAGGCAAGGGCTGGTACGCGATCGGTCTGCTGGTCGCGGTCGCCTTGCTGGTCGTGGCGCTGGATCCAGGGCGGGTGGCTGGATGGTTCGGAGGCGGAGGCGGAGGCGGCGAGAGTGCGCCGCTCGCCGCGGAGTCGCAACGTCCGGATCAACCGCCGCCGACGGAAGCGGCAGCCCAACGTCCGACCGTGGAGCAGCCGTTCAGGGGGTCGCCCGCGGCGCAATGGGGTGACGGGACAGCTGGGATCGGCCTGCCTGAGGCACGGGCGACCGGGTGGATGAGCGAGAGGCAGGTCGCGCAGGCGCTCGAGAAGACCCGGGACTTCCTCGCCGCGTCCAGTCTGGATCCTGGTGTGCTGCGCGGGGAGCGGCCGAGGAAGGCGATCGCGTTGATCAATCCTCATCAGCAGGATGTCCAGGACTATCTGGCGACCGCGTTCCGTACGCCCAGCCGGGAGAACGATCCTCTGCTGCTGTTCAGCCGGTTCGAGAACACGAAGGTCCGGCTTGTCGGGGATGTGGTCAAGACACGAGGGCGGATCACGTACCGAGAAGGTAAGCGTGGTGCGGTCGAGGTGACCACCGATATCACGTACGTATATCCGGTCGTACGCGCCGCAGCGGGAAGCGACGAAGTCGCGCGCACCATCGTGCGCCGCGAGGTCGTGATGAGTTGGGACGACCCGGCGAAGGTCTTCGTCGAACCGGGTACGTTCTCCCTCGTCTCCTACAAGGTGGACACCACCAACGGCGGCTGCGATACCTTCACCGGCTACCTCACCCCCGAGTTCAGCGCAGAGCGCGCGGCCTCGCGCCCGGGAGACGGCCCCGAGGTCGACCCGTACGACCGGAGCACGTCGATGGAAACGCGCATGCGGGAGGCCGGCGATGCGGGCTGCGGGACTGCCACACGGTCGTGAGCGGCAGTTGCAGGGAATCAGAACTGCATGGTCGGGAGCCTCAAGCGTCGCGGGTCGGTGAGTGTCTGACTGCGTGACGACACCCATGCACACCGGCGGACAGGTGCGGACGCCTGTGGACCATCGCAGCAGGTGACAGGCACGGCAGCCCGAGGCCGGGCACCCACCCGAGTTACTTCGGGACGAAGAGGTCGTGGGTTCACATCTCGCCACCCCGACAGAGAAACACCAGGGCAGGCCCGGTGCTGAGAGACCAGCACCGGGCCTGATTTGTTGTCCGGGGCGTTCCTGGAAGAAAAAGTCCCGGTCGTCGGGCCGTAGAGAGAGATCGGTACAACCTCATCCCGGCCTCGCATGTCGTGGTCATGAACGCTCTTGTGCGTCCTGATCCGATCAGAGGACCGAATGAACCCAGCCAGACGCACGACCTCCGCGGCCGCGACCGCGATCGTGCTCGCCACCGCGGGCGGCCTGCTCACCGCCGTCGCCACGCCCGCCTCCGCCGCGACCACCTGCGCCTCGCCGGTCTACAAGCGGCAGTTCTTCGCGAACACCACCTTCTCCGGTACGCCGAAGAAGACCGACTGCGACTCCAAGATCGACCAGAACTGGGGCACAGGCGCCCCGGCTTCCGGTCTGCCGTCGAACAAATTCGGTGTCCGCTGGACGGTGACCCGCGACTTCGGCTCCGGCGGCCCCTTCTCCTTCCCGGTCGAAGCGCGTGACGGCATCCGCGTCTACCTCGACGGCGTCCGCAAGGTCGACCTGTGGAAGGACGTCTCGACGACGGTGAAGAAGACGGTCAACGTCACCATTCCGTCCGGCAAGCACACCCTGCGCGTCGACTTCGTCAACTGGACCGGCACCGCCAACGTCAAGTTCGGCTATGCGCCGCGGACTTCGTCCACCGTCGACAAGGTCAAGCCGCGCACCCCGACGGGCGCCGCCGTCACGTACGACACGGCGACCGGCAAGGCCAGGATCACCTGGTCCAAGAACAAGGAGATGGACCTCGCCGACTACCGCGTCTACCGCCGTCTCAAGGGCGGCGCGTACCCCGCCAAGCCGCTGGCGACCACGACCTCCACGTCGTACACCAACACCCCGCCCCCGACCGGCCAGACGTACTACTACGAGATCCGCGCGGTCGACAAGGCCGGCAACGAGTCCACCGGCACCGCAGACCAGGCGGTCACCACCGTCGACCGCACCGCGCCGCCCGTGCCGGCCGGACTGAGCACCGCCTCCCAACCGGAGGGGCTGCGGGTCGGGTGGAGCGCGGTCCAGGGAGCGGTGTCGTACCGGGTGTACCGGGCGGCCAGTGCGGACGGGGCCTACACCAACGTGGGCAGTACCGAGCAGGTCTCGTACGTGGACGCCTCGGCCGCCGAGGACACCACCTCCTACTACCGGGTGACCGCTCTGGACGCCGCGGGCAACGAGTCCGCGCGGTCCGCCGTCGTCAGCGGCAAGCGCCGGGACCTCACCCCGCCGTCCGCCGTCACCGGGGTGACCGTCACCCCGACCGAGTACGGCTTCGAGGTGCGCTGGGACGCCAACCCGACCGCCGACCTGGCGAGCTACGTGGTCCGACGGGGCGAGCTGCTGGGGGACGAGGAGGAGCAGCTGTGCTCCCTCTACCCGGGCTATTACGTGTCGGCCGACACCACCTCGTACGCGTACACCGTCCTCCCGGACGGCGAGGAGTCCTGCTTCATCGTCGACGCCGTGGACGACGCCGGGAACTCTTCCTTCCGGGTGACCGGCGAGGCCCAGATCGTGACCGCGACCGAGCTCGACATGACGCCGAGCGTGGCGACGCCGGGGGGTTCGCCGGTCAGGTTGACGGCGGCTTCCGGAGAGGCGGGCGTCGAGCTGTCCTGGTCTCCGGTGACCGACGCCACCGGCTACCAGATCTACAGGTGGAACCCGCACGCCAAGGCGTACGAGAAGCTGGCGGCCACGACGGGGTCCTCCTACGAGGACACCGGCGCCGCCAAGGGCACCACTCACTTCTACTGGGTGACCGCCCAGTACGCGGACGGCACCGAGTCCGCGCCCGACGCCGACTGGGTGGTCCTGGCGCCCTGAGTACAGCGACGGCGCTGGGAGAAATCCGGGAGAAGATCTTCTCCCCATGCCTCTCAAGCGCCCAGGGATACCATGCCATCCCAAGGGCCTGACCTGCGTAAACACCAGCGAGGGCAGGTATGGGTCTCGCCCTGACCTTATTCGGGACGGAGAGGTCGTGGGTTCACATCCCGCCACCCCGGCAGAGGGCAGAGGCCCCTTCACGTGATCGTGAAGGGGCCTCTGTCGTGTGTACAGCAACGGAGCACAGCAATCGCTACGGCACTCGCCGACCATCCACCCGCCCGTGCTCGCCCGCGGTCCGCACCAAGAGCTCCAGATGCCGTGGTGTGAGGGAAATGTCCGGGGCCGGATCAGGCCGCGTCGCGGGCGGTGAGAGTGAGGCTTACATCTTCCTCGTTTATGGCGATGTTCAGCGAGGCATTGAGCCCCTTGGCCAGCTTCGCCAGCAGCGGCAGGGTGGGAACGGTGTCCGATCCCTCGATGCGGGAGATCTTCGCCTGGGTCAGACCACAGCTACGGGCAAGCTGCTCCTGGGACAGGCCGAGGGCCTTGCGTCGGTCGTACACCACTTGGGCGAGCGCCATGGAAAGGCTGATCTCCCGGTCGAGTTCCTTCAGCTCCGGCGAACGGCCGTCCTCGCCGGTGAGCGCCTTTTCCCGTGCGAGCCTCCAGCGGCTGTGGTTCATTCCAGTTCCTCCTTGTCGACGTCGCGGTCGAACAACTGATGTGCCGGCCCATGCTCGGCTTCGCAGGTCTTCTTCGCCTGCTTGGCCCTGTCGACCTCCGCTTCCTCCCGCATCCTTGTCTTGCGAAACACGGTCAACAACACCACTGTGCGGCGCGAGGTCAGCCAATAGGTGATACGGAAGGCCGTGCCGTCGAGCATCGGTCTCAGTTCGCGCACACCGTCACCGAGATGGCGGGCGTGTGGCTCTCCCAAGTTCGTCGGGTCGTCGGCCAGGAGCATCACCATCCGCTCCACCTTCCGGTAGTGCCTTGCCGGAAGGGACTCCAGCCAAGCTCGTACCTCGGGCTCGATCTCGACATCGTACAGATCAGCCATGTCGCCCACGATATATGTCGTTCGCGACATGGTCCACTCGGAATTCACGCCTCGGAAGTCGTTCGGGAGCAGTGCGGGTCGGTCCCTGGGTGGTTTCCGGGGTCGGCTGGGGAGCTTGCCCCCACGGACACTTCCGCCCACACCGTCTTGCCCACGGGCCGGCGAGGTGTCGAGCCCCAGCGCAGGGCCAGGGCGTCCACCAGGAGTAGTCCCCGGCCCGACTCGCCCTCCGGGCACGACGTGGGCGGGGCCGAGGGCAGCCGTTTCGCCGAGGCGGCGTCCGCGACCTCGACGCGTACCAGGTCCGCAGCCGTGTCGAGGGCGAGCCGGAGGTGGAAGTCGCGACCGGGGGCCCTGCCGTGCTGTACGGCGTTCGCCGCGAGTTCGCCGACGACGAGGGCGACCGTGCACGACGCGTCCGTCTCCGGTGGGTGGCCCCAGTCCTCCATGCGCCGGACGGCGAGGCGTCGGGCGAGCTGCGCACCTCGCGGTGAGGGGGCGAACTGTCCGGCCCAGGAGTGGGGTTCGCGTGCGGTGCCGTCGAGTGCGGCGGCGGTCGCGGTCCGGCGCGGCCGTTCTTCCGGGGTGGTCGTTCCTGTCAGCACGGCCTGTCCGTCCTTGTCCGTTCGAGCCGCGACATCTCGCGGCGTGCGCGATGCGTCACGTTCCGTGAACAAGAGTCGTCCGATCGCCCTACGCTCGAAAGGTGACACAGCATTACCTTTCAGGCGGTAAGGAACGGAAGTGACGCTTTGGCCAACGGAATTGATCCGAGTACGTCGATGGCGGCGCTGTTCGGCGCGCGGGTGCGCCGGCTCCGTACGGCGGCCGGGCTGACCCAGGCCGAACTCGGTGCCAGGACGCATGTGGTGAGCACGCGGATCACGCAGATCGAGCGGGCGTCCGGCGCGAAGCCGACGCTGGAGCTGGCCCGTGCGCTGGACGCGGTCCTCGGTGCGGACGATCTGCTCGTCGAGTTGTGGCCCTACGTGTACCGGGAGGCGTTTCCGGACTGGTCGCGGAGGTTCATGGAGTACTCGGGGCGAGCGGTGGCCGTCCACGAGTACGCGGCTCATGTGGTGCCGGGTCTGTTGCAGACGGAGGACTACGCGCGGGCGGTGCTGAGTGTCGGTCGAACGCTGGGAGGTGAAGAGCAGTTGGAGGAGCGAGTCGCCCTTCGTATGGGACGGCAGGAGCGCCTCGGCACGTCCTGCCGTCCTGAGCTGTGGGTGGTCCTCGACGAGGCGGTGCTCCGGCGTCCCGTCGGCGGACACGCGGTGATGTGGGAGCAGTTGGAGCGGCTGCTCGACACCTCGGAGGAACCTCACATCACCGTGCAGGTGCTGCCGTTCGACCAAGGTGAGCACGAGGTCATGGGTGGCTCGCTCACGGTGCTCACCCTGCCGGACGGCTCGGAGACCGCCTATACGGAGGGCGCGCACTACGGCCAACTCATCGAGGATCCAGGGGAGGTCAGGAGTTTCGCGCTGACCTACGATCGGCTGCGGGCGGCAGCTCTGCCCCCGCTCATGTCGCTCGACATGATCCGATCCGTGAGGGAGGACAACCACCGTGGAGCGAAGGTCCCATCCCGATCCGACCGGCGCCGTCTGGCGCAAGAGCAGCTACAGCAATCAGGAGGGCGGCAACTGCGTGGAGGTGGCCGACGGGTTCCGGGCCGTCGTGCCCGTCCGTGACAGCAAGGTGCCGCACGGTCCGGCGCTGTGCTTCGAAGTCGCTTCCTGGGCCGCGTTCATAGGCGAGTTGAAGGGCGACGGGCAGCACCGTCCCTGAGACGGCCGGGTTCCGGCCGTCTCAGGGACGGTG
>NZ_LIQT01000094.1 GCF_001418415.1 Streptomyces hirsutus | reverse complement strand
CCAGGGGGCGTCCGGGGCGGGCAGGGCCTGGGAGAGGGCCAGCGCGGCGGCGCCGGCCAGGTCGTACGGGACGTACAGGGCACGGTGCCTGGACTTGGCGGTGGCGGACCTGGACGTGCCGGACCCGGCGGCGACGGACCTGGTGGTGACGATCGCGCAGCCGAGTGCCTCCAGTTCGGCCCGGAGGTTGCGCGGCGGCAGCAGGTGGAGCCGGCGGGGCTGGTCGTAGGACAGCCACCGGTTGCCGAACAGGGCGGCGAACGCGCACCTGGGGTCCAGGGTCTCGACGAGCAGGTGGCCGCCGGGGCGCAGGCAGTCCAGGGCGGCGCGGAGTTCCGCCCGCGGGTCGGTGGTGTGTTCGAGGTGGTGCAGCAGGCTGACGACGTCGTAGCGGGCCGCCACCCGGGCCAGCAGCTTCGGGTCCGTCAGCGCGCCGATGTGGGCCTCCTCGACGCGGCCGAGGATGCGGGCGCGTTCGACGCGCGCGGTGAGATCGGTGCCGTCGAAGGCGGTGTAGGGGAAGAACTCCCGCGCGGTGTCCGGGAAGCGGCCGTGTCCGGTGCCGACGTCCAGCCAGCTCTCCGGTTCGCCGAAGCGCAGCATCGCGCGGGCCGTGGCCCGGCGGCGGCGCGGGGCGTCGCGCAGCGCGAGGACGTGGTCGGTGACGGTGTCCCGGGGGGCTCCGCGCGGCGTCCGGCGGTGGAAGGCCAGGCCCTCGGCGGTGAGCCGGGGGTTCTGGAAGGTGTGGCCGCATTCCCGGCACGCGTCGACGGTGAACCGCCCCGGCCGGTGCCGCCGCAGGTCACCGGTGCGCAGCCGGTTGCGCAGCCGCGTGGAGCCGCACCAGGGGCAGTCTTCGCGGCGCGGCTCGTGCACCCGCACGGAGGCCTGCTGGGCGGGGACGACCGGAGTGCGGGGGACGGCGGACGACGGGACGGCGGCGGGCGCGTCGGGTTCGGACATGGCGGCTCCGGGTGAGTCGGGCGAGGCGGGCGGGGAGAGGCGTGAGCGGAACGGGTGGAGCAGGCGGAACGGACTCGGTGGACCGTTGAACGGTCGGGGCGGACGGTGGCGACATTCCCTTGCAAAACGTTACGGATCGGATGCCGATCCCGGGCGCAATGACGCCGGGGTGGCGTCGCCCGGTGGGCGGGACGCCGGCGACGGGCCCCAGGGCTCCGGCGTGTTCGATCCGGGCCGGTACTGTTCGGCGAATGAGCGCGCTTAATCTCGACGACTTCACCGATCTGATCGAGCGTCCGGACGGCGGGGTACGCCGTGACGCGGAGGCGCGCCGCGAGCGCCAGATCGTGCCGCCCGGTTCGCTGGGCCGCCTCGACGAACTGGGCGAGTGGCTGGCCGCCGCGCAGTCCGCGGTGCCGGTGCGGCCGGTCGAACGGCCGCGGGTCGTCCTCTTCGCCGGTGATCACGGGATCGCCCGGCAGGGTGTCTCGGCACGGCCCGCGGGCAGCGCCGGGGAACTGGTGCGCGAGGTGCTGGAGGGCGGACGTCCGGTGTCCGTGCTGGCCCGGCGGCTCGGGGTGCCGGTGCGGGTGGTCGACATGGCCCTGGACTGCGACCCGGACACCCTGCCCGAGGACGTCGTACGGCACCGGGTGCGGCGCGGCAGCGGACGGATCGACGTCGAGGACGCGCTGAGCCCCGAGGAGGCCGAGGCGGCGTTCCGGGCCGGGGTCGCGCTGGCCGACGAGGAGGCCGACTCCGGTACGGACCTGGTGGTGCTCGGCGATGTGAGCGTGGGCGGGACCACGGCGGCGGGGGTGCTGGTGGGCGCGCTGTGCGGGACGGACGCGTCCGTGGTCACCGGGCGCGGCGGGCTGGCGATCGACGACCTGGCCTGGATGCGCAAGTGCGCGGCGATCCGTGACGCGCTGCGGCGGGCCCGGCCCGTGCTCGGCGACCAGCTGCGGCTGCTGGCGACGGTGGGCGGGGCCGATCTCACCGCGATGACGGGCTTCCTGCTGCAGGCCGCGGTACGGAAGATGCCGGTCGTGCTCGACGGGGTCGTGACGGCGTCGTGCGCGCTGGTGGCGCAGCGGATCGCGTTCCGGGCGCCGGACTGGTGGCTGGCCTCGCACGACAGCGGCGAGCCGGGCCAGGCCAAGGCGCTGGACCGGATGGCGCTGGAACCGCTGCTCTCCCACGGCGTCACCGTGGGCGAGGGCACGGGCGGTCTCCTGGCCCTCCCCCTGGTCCAGGCGGCGGCCGCCCTGGCCGCGGAACTGCCGGAACGCCCGAAGGAGTCGGAGACCCCGGAGCCATCGGAGACACCGGAGCCCTCGGAGCCCTCGGAGCCCTCGGAGCCCTCGGAGCAGTCTGCCGAGGCGGGCCGGCCGGCGGAATCGGAGGCCTCGGGAGCGCCGAAGCCCGAGCAGCCGGCCCCCTGACGTCCCGGGGGACGGCCCCAGGTACGCCACCGCCCCGCTCCGTCACCCGCGTTCGACCGGTCACCCGCGTTCGACGGGGCGGGTCGGGTCGGGGTCGGGTTTGCCGCCGATCCAGTCCTGGACGGCGCGGCGGGGCGCCGACCAGCGGAGGTCGTGGTGGTAGGCGCGGAGGACTGCTTTCGCGCGGGCGCGGGGCCTGCGCCGGTAGAAGCGTCTGGACCACGGGGAACCGGGACGGGCCAGGCGCAGCGCGCCGAACACGGCGATGACGGGGACGATCACGCCGAACACGGCGATCCTCGCCTTGCCCTTGCTCAGGGCGATGAGCGAGAAGAGGAAGTTGCCCGCGACGTTCAGGGCGACGCCGACGCGGTTCTGGAGTTCGTCCTCGCTGAGGTCGTTGACCCCGAACGGGGAGAACCCGGCCAGCACCAGCCCGACCAGGGCGGCGGTGAGGACGACCACCTCGACGCTCTGCCGGCCCGCCTCGGTCCAGTAGACGTCGTCGAGGTGCAGGATCAGCGCGAACTCGTCCAGGACGAGACCGGCACCCATGCCGAAGACGACCGCGCTGAGCGCCGACCCGAAGCCGTGCCGGCCGCCCGCCACCGCGCCGAAACCGCCGACGACCGTGAGGATCACGCCGGGCACGACGTGGTGGATGTGCAGACCGCCCGCCTTGACGTTGCCGAAGGGGCCCCTGCCGGCCCGGATCAACCGGGTGACGGTCCGGGTGATCACGAAGGTGAGGACGAAGGAGGCGAGGGCGAGAAGCAGCGGCAGTTTGCCCGGCTCGATGATGTTCCGCTGCAGCCAATGTCCCATAAGCGCACTTTATCCACGGCTGCCCGGGGCGCCCTGCCGACCACCGGGTAACCTGCGCCGGTGCCCGCCCCCTTCCCGACCTCGCTGTCCGACGGTCTGCGCTTCGCCTTCGGCACCCTGACCGTGTTCCCGGTCCGGGTGACCCGCTGGGACCGCCCGGCCGCGCGCGGCGGCATGCTGTGCGCCCCGCTCGCCGGGCTGGTGGTGGGCGCCGTGGCCGCCGCCGCCGGACTCCTGCTGCTGTTCCTCGGCGCGGGCGCGCCGCTCGCCGCCGTCGCCACCGTCGCCGTACCCGCCGTCCTCACGCGCGGACTGCACCTCGACGGGCTGGCCGACGTCGCGGACGGGCTCGGCAGCGGCAAGCCGGCCGAGGACGCGCTGCGGATCATGAAGCAGTCGGACATCGGACCGTTCGGCGTGCTCACCCTCGTCTTGGCGCTGCTGGCCCAGGTGGCCGCGCTGGCCCAGGCGTACGGCGACTCCTGGACCCGGGGTGCGCTCGCCGCCGTGGTCGCGGCGGTCGCGGCCCGGCTCGTCCTCACCCTCGCCGCCCGCACCGGGGTGCCGCCCGCCCGTCCGGAAGGGCTGGGCGCCGCGGTCGCCGGGGCCGTCCCGCGGGCGGGTGCCGTGATGGTCGGGCTCGCGGTGACCGGGGCCTCGGCGGCCGGGGGCGCCCTCCTCGGCACGGACGGCGTCGTCCGTACCGTTTTCGCGGTGCTGCTGTCGGCCGCGGCCGCGGAACTCCTCCTGCGGCACTGCGTCCGCCGCTTCGGCGGAGTCACCGGCGATGTGTTCGGCGCGCTGACGGAGACCGCGGCGACGACCGTCCTCGTCGTCGCCGCGCTGGGCTGAACCGTCCACGACGCCCGGGACCCGTCCGGTACGGGCTTCAGCAGGCTCGGTGCCAGGCCCCCAGCTCGTACTTCTTCAGCAGGGAACTCAGCCCCAGCCGCCGGGAGTCCGCGCAGAAGCGGTCGGCGGGCAGTTCGTACTCGGCGTGGAAGACGGCCTTGCCGGCCTCGACGAACGGGGTGAGTTCCTCGCACTCGCCGTACTGGGCGCACTGCTCGTTGACCGCGAAGTCGTAGTCGCCGACCAGCTGCGGAATCTGGTCCAGGTCGTTCTTCAGGCCGACGGCCAGGCCGCGTTCGTGGGCGAGCCGGGCGATCAGGCGGTTGTAGCGGAGCTGGTCGGCCGCGGTGAGCGGGAATCCGGTGCGGTTGCGGTAGCCGTCCATGTTGTCCGGCTCCACCGCGTCGAATCCCTTGTCGCGGCACATGTCGAACCGCTCGGCCATGATCGGTTCCAGGACGTCGGTGCGCCGGATGTCGAGCCAGCGCTCGCCCTCCCAGCCGTTGCCGCGGCCGATCACCTCGTCGGGGAAGTCGCCGGCGTCGGGGCGGAAGTCCTCCCAGGCGCCCGTGGACAGGTAGCAGATGACCTTCCGGCCGTCGCGGTGCAGCCGCGCGACCGTGTCCCCGGAGTGGTCGAACCCGTCGATGTCGTAGACCGGTACGTCGACGGAGGTGTCGAGGCGTCCGCTGAGCTGCCACTGCCAGTCGGTGCCGGGACGCGGCTGCCAGCGGGGGCCGTCGCTCCGCCCGGCACCGGAGCCGGACCCCGGGTCCGGTCCCGGGACGCAGCCCGCGAGCAGCAGCAGCGCGCACAGGGCGAGTGGCGCGGCAAGCAGTCCTGCGGGTCGTCTCATGGGCGTCTCTCACCTTCGCCGCCGTCCGGCGGTCCGCGGGCGGGGCTCCGGTGACCGCCACGTCAACAATCGGTGAAGACCCGCGTGAGGGAGTGGACACGCAGACGCGCGTAGTCTCGTCCGGAGTGTCGCCGTACCGGGGACGGCCCCGCCGAGACCGTACCGTCAGGTCGTCGTTAGGGTCGGCGCCGGGCCGGTCGACCCACACCTTTCGGCCACAGCAACTTCACATCGGAAGCGAGAATTCACCACCGTGACTGCTCTCACTCTCAGCACCGCCGCGTTGCCCGGCCTGCGGGCCGACGCGATCGTGATCGGTGTCGCCAAGGGCACTGCGTCCGCGGCCGGGGGCCCGGTCGTCGTACCGGGCGCCGAAGACGTGGACAAGGCCTACGACGGCAGGCTCGCCGGCGTCCTGGAGACCCTCGGCGCGTCCGGCGCCGAGGGTGAGGTGACGAAGCTCCCCGCACCGACCGGCTTCAAGACGCCGCTCGTGGTCGCGGTGGGCCTGGGCGCCCAGCCCGAGAAGGACGCCGCCCCCGACACCGAGGCGCTGCGCCGGGCGGCCGGCGTGGCCGCCCGCGCCCTGTCCGGCTCCAAGAAGGCCGTCTTCGCCCTCCCGATGACGGACGCCGCCGACGCCGGCGCGGTCGCCGAGGGCGCGCTGCTCGGCGCGTACTCCTTCGACGCCTACAAGAACAGCGACGACAACGGCGGCAAGAACAAGAAGAAGGACCGCAGGACGCCGCTCGCCGAGGCCGTGCTGGCCGGCGTGCCGGCCCGGGACAAGGCGTTCAAGGCGGCCGTGGAGCGTGCCACCGCGGTGGCCGAGGAGCTCAACCGGGCCCGCGACCTGATCAACACCCCGCCCAACGACCTCGACCCCGAGGCGTTCGCCGCCGTCGTGCAGGCCGCGGCCAAGGAGCACGGCATCAAGGTGCAGGTGCTCGACGAGAAGGCGCTGGCCAAGGGCGGCCACGGCGGCATCCTCGGCGTGGGCGCCGGCTCGGCGGCGGGTCCGCGGCTGGTGAAGCTGTCGTACACCTCCGCCAAGGCGAAGAAGCACCTCGCCTTCGTCGGCAAGGGCATCACGTACGACTCGGGCGGCATCTCGCTGAAGCCGGCCGGGCACAACGAGACGATGAAGTGCGACATGAGCGGTGCCGCCGCCGTGTTCGCCGCGGTCGTCGCCGCCGCCCGTCTCGGCCTCGCGGTCAATGTCACCGGCTGGCTGGCCCTGGCCGAAAACATGCCCTCGGGTTCCGCCACTCGTCCGGGTGACGTGCTGCGCATGTACAGCGGCAAGACGGTGGAGGTGCTCAACACCGACGCCGAGGGCCGGCTGGTCCTCGCGGACGCGCTGTGGGCGGCCTCGGAGGAGAAGCCCGACGCGATCGTGGACGTCGCGACGCTGACCGGCGCGATGGTCCTGGCGCTGGGCAACCGCACCTTCGGCATCATGGCGAACGACGACACCTTCCGCGCCGCGGTGCTGGAGGCCGCCGAGGAGGTCGGCGAGCCCGCCTGGCCGATGCCGCTGCCGGAGCACCTGCGCAAGGGGATGGACTCGACCGTCGCCGACATCGCGAACATGGGCGAGCGGATGGGCGGCGGACTCGTCGCCGGTCTCTTCCTGCGCGAGTTCGTCGGCGAGGGCATCACCTGGGCCCACCTCGACATCGCGGGACCGGCCTTCAACGAGGGCAGCCCCTTCGGCTACACCCCCAAGGGCGGTACGGGTTCGGCGGTGCGGACGCTGGTCCGCCTCGCGGAGCAGACGGCGGCCGGAGAGCTGGGCTGAGCCGACCGGTCGCCGGCGGGACCCCGTACGCGGGCAGGACGGGGCCCCGCCGACCGCCGGCCGGGTCACGCCCTGCCGTGTCGTACGGCCGTCGCACGTGCTCACCGTGCCTGCGACGGGCGGGTGTTCGAACGTGGGACGCCTCACACTGCCGCCCCACGTCTCGTTCCGCGTCGACAAGTGCGAGGATAGGGCTCGGCAGGACAGGGCCCCACCGAAGGGCCGAAGGCAAAAGAGCGGCCGGACACCAGCCGCCGACCGGTCGCTGGAGACCGGCGTGGCGCACATGCATGGAGGACGTGACGTGGCGAACGACGCCAGCACTGTTTTCGACCTAGTGATCCTCGGCGGTGGCAGCGGTGGTTACGCCGCGGCCCTGCGCGGGGCGCAGCTGGGCCTGGACGTCGCCCTGATCGAGAAGGACAAGGTCGGCGGTACCTGCCTGCACAACGGGTGCATCCCCACCAAAGCCCTGCTGCACGCGGGCGAGGTCGCCGACCAGGCCCGCGAGAGCGAGCAGTTCGGTGTGAAGGCCACCTTCGAGGGCATCGACATGGCGGCCGTCAACAAGTACAAGGACGACGTGATCTCGGGCCTGTACAAGGGCCTGCAGGGTCTGATCGCTTCCCGCAAGGTGACCTACATCGAGGGTGAGGGCCGGCTGTCGTCGCCGACCTCCGTCGATGTGAACGGCCGGCGGGTCGAGGGCCGCCACGTCCTGCTGGCGACCGGCTCCGTGCCGAAGTCGCTGCCGGGCCTGGAGATCGACGGCAACCGGATCATCTCCTCCGACCACGCCCTCGTCCTGGACCGTGTGCCGAAGTCCGCGATCGTGCTGGGCGGCGGCGTCATCGGCGTCGAGTTCGCCTCCGCGTGGAAGTCGTTCGGCACCGAGGTCACCATCGTCGAGGGCCTCAAGCACCTCGTCCCGGTCGAGGACGAGAACAGCTCGAAGCTGCTGGAGCGGGCGTTCCGCAAGCGGGGCATCAAGTTCAACCTGGGCACCTTCTTCCAGAAGGCCGAGTACACCCAGGACGGCGTGAAGGTCACCCTCGCCGACGGCAAGGAGTTCGAGGCCGAGGTCCTGCTCGTCGCCATCGGCCGCGGCCCGGTCTCGCAGGGCCTGGGCTACGAGGAGGCCGGGGTCGCCATGGACCGCGGCTACGTCCTGGTCGACGAGTACATGCGGACCAACGTCCCGACGATCTCCGCGGTCGGCGACCTCGTCCCGACGCTCCAGCTCGCGCACGTCGGCTTCGCCGAGGGCATGCTGGTGGCGGAGCGGCTGGCCGGTCTGAAGACCGTCCCGGTCGACTACGACGGCGTGCCGCGGGTGACGTACTGCCACCCGGAGGTCGCCTCCGTCGGCATCACCGAGGCCAAGGCCAAGGAGATCTACGGTGCGGACAAGGTCGTCGCCCTGAAGTACAACCTGGCGGGCAACGGCAAGAGCAAGATCCTCAAGACCGCGGGCGAGATCAAGCTCGTCCAGGTCAAGGACGGTGCGGTGGTCGGCGTCCACATGGTCGGCGACCGTATGGGCGAGCAGGTGGGCGAAGCCCAGCTGATCTACAACTGGGAGGCGCTGCCTGCCGAGGTCGCCCAGCTGGTCCACGCCCACCCGACGCAGAACGAGGCGCTCGGCGAGGCGCACCTGGCCCTCGCGGGCAAGCCCCTCCACTCCCACGACTGACCTCTTCGGTCACGGGCGCGACGACACAGACTTCCGCACTTCTAAGGAGCAACCGAAACCATGGCGGTTTCCGTAACCCTTCCGGCGCTCGGCGAGAGCGTCACCGAGGGCACTGTCACCCGCTGGCTGAAGGCCGAGGGCGAGCGCGTCGAGGCCGACGAGCCGCTGCTCGAGGTCTCCACCGACAAGGTCGACACCGAGATCCCCGCTCCGGCCGCCGGCGTGCTGTCCTCCATCAAGGTCGCCGAGGACGAGACCGTCGAGGTGGGCGCCAAGCTGGCCGTCATCGGCGCTCCGGGTGCCGCTCCGGCGGCTGCCGAGCAGGCCCCGGCTCCCGCCCCGCAGGCCGCCCCGGCGCCGGCCGCTGCTCCGGAGCCCGCTCCGGCGCAGCCCGAGCCCACCCCGGCTCCGGCTCCGCAGCAGGCCGCTCCGGCGCCTGTTCCGGCCCCGGCTCCGGCTCCGCAGCAGGCCGCTCCGGCGCCTGTTCCGGCCCCGGCTCCCGCCCCGCAGCTGGCCGCTCCGGCTCCGGCCGCCGCCGTTCCGGCCGCCGCCCGGCCGACCGACGAGGGCGCCTATGTGACCCCGCTGGTGCGCAAGCTCGCCGCCGAGCACGGCGTCGACCTGTCCACCGTCAAGGGCACCGGCGTCGGTGGCCGTATCCGCAAGCAGGACGTGGTCGCCGCGGCCGAGGCCGCGAAGGCCGCCCCGGCTGCTGCTCCCGCGCCGCAGGCGGCGCCCGCCGCCAAGCGGGCCCCGGTCCTTGAGGCCTCGCCGCTGCGCGGCCAGACCCTGAAGATGCCGCGGATCCGCAAGGTCATCGGCGACAACATGGTCAAGGCGCTGCGCGAGCAGGCGCAGTTGTCCTCGGTCGTCGAGGTCGACGTCACGCGGCTGATGAAGCTGCGGACGCGGGCCAAGGACGCGTTCGCGGCCCGTGAGGGCGTCAAGCTCTCCCCGATGCCGTTCTTCGTCAAGGCCGCCGCCCAGGCGCTGAAGGCCCACCCGGCCGTCAACGCCCGGATCAACGAGGCCGAGGGGACCATCACCTACTTCGACACCGAGCACATCGGTATCGCGGTGGACTCCGAGAAGGGCCTGATGACCCCGGTCATCAAGAACGCCGGTGACCTCAACATCGCCGGTATCTCCAAGGCCACGGCCGAGCTGGCGGGCAAGGTCCGGGCGAGCAAGATCACCCCGGACGAGCTGTCCGGCGGGACCTTCACCATCAGCAACACCGGTTCGCGCGGCGCGCTGTTCGACACGATCATCGTGCCTCCGGGCCAGGTCGCGATCCTCGGCATCGGTGCCACGGTCAAGCGTCCGGCCGTCATCGAGACGGAGGAGGGCACGGTCATCGGCGTCCGCGACATGACGTACCTGACGCTGTCCTACGACCACCGTCTGGTGGACGGCGCCGACGCGGCCCGTTACCTGAACTCGGTCAAGGCGATCCTGGAGGCGGGCGAGTTCGAGGTCGAGCTCGGCCTGTGATCCACGGCCGCTGAGACCGGGTCGCCGACCCCGGTCACCGGTGCCCCCGTCCGGAAGTCTCCGGACGGGGGCACCGTCGTGTGCGCGGTGCGTGGTGCGCGGGGTCCGGCGTACGGGCTGCGCGGTCCCGGACGTACAGCTCGTCCGGGACTCGGCGCATACGCCGCGGGACGTGCCGTATGCGCCGTGTAAGCCTCGTCTCACCTGATCCAAAGCACCCTGTGCGCCCCTCCCGGACGGCGTCACGGCCGTATTGTCTAAGGGTCAAACGCCCTCAAGGGTCCTCTGTCCGTCGTCCGTCCGCCGCCTCTCGACGGGGCCCTTCGGGCGGCTGCCCCGGATTCACGAGTCCTGTTCAAGGAGCCCTCATGACCGCGCCCGTCGTCCACTCGCTGCGCGAGCAGATCCGCGAGCACATCCTGGAAGGGATCATCAGCGGGCGCTGGCAGCCGGGCGAGCGGATCGTGGAGCGGCGGATCGCGACGGAGCTGGAGGTCAGCCAGACGCCGGTGCGGGAGGCGCTGCGCGAACTGGAGTCGCTGCGGCTGATCGAGTCGGCGCCCAACAAGGGCGTGCGGGTGCGGAACCTCTCGGCCACCGACCTGGAGGAGAGCTACCCGGTGCGGGCCGGTCTCGAGGCGATCGCCGCGGAACTGGCGGCGGACCGGCTGGCGGAGGACTGCTCGGCGCTGGAGCCGCATGTCGCCGCGCTGTACGAGGCCGACCGCGTCGCCGACGGCACGGGCCAGGTGCGGCACACGGTCGCCTTCCACCGCGAACTGGTCCGCGCGGCCGGCAATTCGGTGCTGCTGCACACCTGGGAGGGCCTGGGCATCGAGGTCTTCACCGCCCTGTCCATCCGCTGGCTGGGCACGGTCCAGCAGTCCTACGCGGAGGAGCACCAGGACCTGGTGACCGCGTTCCGCCGCCGTGACCCGCGGATCGCGGAGATCGTGAAGGCCCACGTACTGGGGTGCGCGCCCCGGGCGTGAGCCCGGCGCGGGAGTCGCGCGAGCCCGGCGCGGACGTCGGACGGCAGGCGCTCGGACAAGTACGGGGAGGCCCGGACGCGGGCCGGGACACGCACCGGAACCCGTGTCGCCATACCTGCGGAGACCCACGCTCACCTGCGAAAACATCCCCCTTTTCACGTCACTCGGTGCCACTCCCCCGGGCACCGCGTGCCGACTTTCTTGAAATCAAGAGATTTTCACCTGAACCCTTTGATCGATCATCGATCAGCAGGTTATGGTCACCAGCGGGGTCTCCATCAGAGACCTCAGCCCTGTCCTGCCAAAGACCAAGGGCACCCCCGAACCCTTAACCGATGAGGGAACCCCCTTCGACTGAGGAAGGCGGCGACATGACCGACCCCAAGGCCATCCAGCCGAGCGAGCTGGACCAGCTCCCGGACCGCGACCCCGAGGAGACCGCCGAATGGCAGGCCTCGCTCGATGCCGTCGCCAAGGCAGCCGGCCCGCACCGGGCCGCTTACCTGATGCGCCGTACGCTGGAGCGCGCCGAGGGCGCCGGCATCGCACTGCCGCAGCTCCTCGAGACCGACTACGTCAACACCATCCCCACCGCCGCCGAGCCCGCCGTGGACGGCGACGAGGCGATGGAGTCCCGCATCACCGCGTGGAACCGCTGGAACGCGGCGGCGATGGTCAGCCGCGGCAGCAAGTACGGCGTCGGCGGCCACATCGCCACCTTCGCCTCCGCGGCCTGGCTCTACGAGACCGGCTTCAACCACTTCTTCCGCGGCAAGGAGGGTGACGGCTCCGGAGACCAGCTCTACATTCAGGGCCACGCCTCCCCCGGCATCTACGCCCGTGCCTTCCTCGACGGCAGGCTGACCGAGGCGCACCTCGACAACTTCCGCCGCGAGGCCGGCGGCGACGGACTGCCGTCCTACCCACACCCGCGGCGTCTGCCCTGGCTGTGGGAGTTCCCCACGGTGTCGATGGGCCTGGGCCCGATCTCCGCGATCTACCAGGCGCGGTTCAACCGCTATCTGACCAGCCGCGGCATCAAGGACCTGTCGAACTCCCACGTGTGGGCGTTCCTCGGCGACGGCGAGATGGACGAGCCGGAGTCCACCACCGCGCTCACCCTCGCCTCCCGTGAGGGCCTGGACAACCTGACCTTCGTCGTCAACTGCAACCTGCAGCGGCTCGACGGCCCGGTCCGCGCCAACTTCAAGATCGTGCAGGAGCTGGAGGCCCAGTTCCGCGGCGCCGGCTGGAACGTGATCAAGAGCCTGTGGGGCTCCGCCTGGGACGAGCTGTTCCAGCTGGACACCACGGGCGCGCTGGTCCGCCGCCTGCGCGAGGTACCCGACGCGCAGGTCCAGACGTACCAGACCCGCGACGCCGCCTACATCCGCGAGGACTTCTTCGGCAAGGACCCGGCGCTCGCCGAGATGGCGAAGCTGCTGAGCGACGACAAGATCATCGAGTGCTTCCAGCTCTCGCGCGGCGGCCACGAGGCCCGCAAGGTCTACGCCGCCTACCGCGCCGCGCTCTCCCACACGGGCGCGCCGACCGTGATCCTGGCCCAGACGGTCAAGGGCCACACGCTCGGCGACGGCTTCGCGTCGAAGAACGCCAACCACCAGATGAAGAAGCTGTCGACGGACGAGTTCGAGGCGATGCGCGACCGCCTCGAACTGCCGATCAAGGACAGCGACTTCGTCGACGGCCAGGTCCCCTACGGCCACCCGGGCGCCGACTCACCCGAGGTCCGCTACCTCCAGGAGCGGCGCGCCGCCCTCGGCGGTCCGGCCCCGGCCCGCCGCGTCCACCCGGTCGCGCCGCTGCCGGCCCCGGCCGAGAAGGCGTTCACCGCCTTCGACAAGGGCTCCGGCTCGCAGAACGTGGCCACCACCATGGCGTTCGTCCGCCTGGTCAAGGACCTGGTCCGCGACAAGGAGACCGGCAAACGCTGGGTGCCGATCGTCCCCGACGAGGCGCGCACCTTCGGCATGGAGTCACTCTTCCCCTCGCTCGGCATCTACTCGCCCAAGGGCCAGACGTACGAGCCGGTCGACCGCGACCAGCTGATGTACTACAAGGAAGCCAAGAACGGCCAGATCCTCAACGAGGGGATCACCGAGGCCGGTTCCATGGCCGACTTCATCGCCGCCTCCACGTCGTACTCGACGCACGGCGAGCCGATGATCCCGTTCTACATCTTCTACTCGATGTTCGGCTGGCAGCGCACGGCCGACCAGATGTGGCAGCTCGGCGACCAGCTCGGCCGCGGCTTCCTCGTCGGCGCCACCGCCGGCCGCACCACGCTCACCGGTGAGGGCCTGCAGCACGCCGACGGCCACTCCCCCGTCATCGCGGCGACCAACCCGGCCGCGCTGAGCTACGACCCGGCGTTCGCGTACGAGATCGCCACCATCGTCAAGGACGGTCTGCGCCGGATGTACGGCGAGGCGGCCCCGGGCGAGGACCAGGACGTCTTCTACTACCTGACGGTCTACAACGAGCCGGTCCAGCAGCCGGCCAAACCGTCGGCGGCCGGGATCGACGAGGGCATCCTCAAGGGCCTGTACCGCTTCAACACGGCGGAGTCGGCCGGGCTCACCCCCGCGGCCAACGCCGCGCGGATCCAGCTGCTCGGCTCCGGTACGGCGATCCACTGGGCGCTGAAGGCGCAGCGGCTGCTCGCCGAGGAGTGGGGCGTGGCGGCCGACGTGTGGTCGGCGACGTCGTGGACCGAGCTGCGCCGGGACGCGCTGGAGGCCGACGCGGCGCTGCTGCGCGGCGAGGAGCGGGTGCCGTACGTCCGGCAGGCGCTCCAGGGTGCCGAGGGCCCGGTGCTGGCGGTGTCCGACTACATGCGCCAGGTCCCCGACCAGATCGCGCAGTGGGTCGAGCAGGACTACTCCTCGCTGGGCGCCGACGGCTTCGGCCTGTCGGAGACCCGTGAGGCGGCCCGCCGCCACTTCGGTGTCGACGCCGAGTCCATCGTCGTCGCGGCGCTGGCGCAGCTCGCCCGGCGCGGCGAGGTGCAGGCGACGGCCGTGAAGGAAGCGCGCGAGAAGTACGGCCTGTGACAGGGCCCCGGTCCCACGGACCGTGACGGCAGGAGGCCCCCGCTGCGGCGGGGGCCTCCTGCTGCATCATGGGTCGCATGCGCGCTGCCCGGCTGATCAAGATGGTGCTGCTGCTCCAGTCCCGGCCCTCCATGACCGCCGCCGAACTGGCGCGTGAGCTGGAGGTGTCGGAGCGGACCGTCACCCGGGACGCGCAGGCGCTGTCCGAGGCCGGGGTGCCGGTGTACGCGGACCGGGGGCGGGCCGGCGGGTACCGCCTGGTCGGCGGGTACCGGACGAGGCTGACGGGGCTGGCCCGTGGCGAGGCGGAGGCGCTGTTCCTGTCCGGGGTGCCGGGCGCGCTGCGCGAGATGGGGCTGGAGGACGCGGCCTCCGCGGCCCGGCTGAAGGTGTCGGCGGCGCTGCTGCCGTCCCTGCGGGACGCGCCGAGGGCGGCGGCGCAGCGGTTCCACCTGGACGCCCCGGGCTGGTTCCGCGAGACACCGGCGCCCGAGCTGCTGCCCGCGGTGGCGGACGCGGTGTGGGACGACCGTCCCGTCGTCGCGCGCTACCGGCGCGGGGACACCGAGGTCGAGCGGAAGCTGGAGCCGTACGGGCTCGTGCTCAAGGCGGGCGTCTGGTACCTGTGCGCGCGGGTGCCGGGGCAGGGGGAGTCGGAGCAGGGGGCGTCGGGTCCGGGAACGGGTTCGGGATCGGGTCCGGCACGCTTCGCGCGCGACCCGGCGTTCGACCTGCCCGCTTTCTGGGCGGAGCGTGCGGAGCAGTTCGCGCGCTCGATCCTGCGGGCGGAGGTGGTGGTACGGCTGTCGCCCGAGGG
>NZ_LIQT01000093.1 GCF_001418415.1 Streptomyces hirsutus | reverse complement strand
TCAGATCCGCCACGGACCGGCCGGTCTGAGTAGCCGGTCCGTGGCGGATCTGAGTATCCCGACGGATGTGCGGAGCGCCGCGGACGCCGACCCTGTTCCCATGAGCGACACACCCCTCAAGCAGCAGAACACGGCGGCCTTCTACGGTCAGGCCGTCGCATCGTTCGCCATCGCCCTGGGGGCGACCGCCTTCGGCATCGTCCGGCTCGACGCCAACGCCTGGGTGCGCGGCTTCATGGCGATAGCCGTCCTGTACCTCGTCACCTCCGCCTTCACCCTGGCCAAGGTCATCCGTGACCGTCAGGAGGCCGGGCAGATCGTGAGCCGGGTGGACCAGGCGCGACTGGAGAAGCTCCTCGCGGAACACGACCCGTTCGAGAAGCTTTGAGCGCTCTGCGGCACGGTCCCCGCCCGCTCGGACGAGTGGGCGGGGACCGCTCCTAAGCGATCGCTCACCCTTGCCGGTATGGTGTTACCCCTGCCAGTGAATGAGGTGAGCGATGAGTACGGCGGAGGAGACGGCCGGCGCCGAGGCGCAGCCGTGGGGTGAGGTCACGCCCGACGCGGCCCGACGGCTGCTGCTCGCCGCCGTCGAGGCGTTCGCGGAGCGTGGCTACCACGCCACGACGACCCGCGACATCGCGGGCCGCGCCGGCATGAGCCCGGCCGCGCTCTACATCCACTACAAGACCAAGGAAGAGCTGCTCCACCGCATCAGCAGGATCGGCCACGAGAAGGCCCTGGACATCCTGCGCACCGCGGCCCGCGCCGAGGGCAGCCCGACCCGGCGCCTCGCCGAGGCCGTGAGCTCCTTCGTCCGCTGGCACGCCGGCGGGCGCACCACCGCACGGGTCGTGCAGTACGAACTCGACTCGCTCGGCCCCGATGCCCGCGCCGAGATCATCGCCCTGCGCCGGCTGGTCGACGCCGAGGTGCGCGGGATCATCGAGGAAGGGGTGCGCTCGGGCGAGTTCGACGTCCCCGACGTGCGGGGGACCACCCTCGCCGTGCTCTCCCTCTGCATCGACGTGGCGCGCTGGTTCAACGTCAACGGCTCCCGCACCCCCGAGGAGGTCGGCGCCCTCTACGCCGACCTCGTCCTGCGCATGGTCGGCGCCGAGCGCACGGACGCCGCCCGGGCGGAGTAGCGCACGACCCGCCGGGCCTCAGAGGTAGTACCGGGCCACCGACTCGGCCACGCACACCGGCTTGTCGCCGCCCTCGCGCTCCACGGTGAAGGCCGTGGTCACCTGGACGCCGCCCGCCACCTCGTCGACGGCGGTGACCTTCGCGGTGGCACGCACCCGCGACCCGACGGGGACGGGCGCGGGGAAACGCACCTTGTTCGTACCGTAGTTGACGCCCATCTTCACGCCCTCGACGGAGAGCAGCTGCGGGCCGAACAGCGGCAGCAGCGACAGCGTCAGATAGCCGTGCGCGATGGTCGTGCCGAACGGGCCCGCCGCGGCCCGCTCCGGATCGACGTGGATCCACTGGTGGTCGCCGGTGGCCTCGGCGAACAGGTCGATCCGCTTCTGGTCGACCTCCAGCCAGTCCGTGTACCCCAGCTGCTCGCCCACCGCCGCCTTCAGGTCGTCGACGGACGTGAAGATTCTCGGCTCTGCCATGTCCCGGCCTCCCGCGTCATGTGATCGCACGCGCCACCCGCGCGCATGCCTAAGCGACTGCTTAGCATGGTTGGCCGCACGGTCCTTGTCAACGGACCGGCGACCGCGTCGGGGTGGGTAGCCTTCGAGGCGTGCCTCAGATTCCGGAGAAGATCCACGAGCTCACGGTCGGCCAGCTGGCCGCGCGCAGCGGCGCCGCCGTCTCGGCCCTGCACTTCTACGAGTCCAAGGGCCTGATCAGCAGCCGGCGCACCTCGGGCAACCAGCGCCGCTACACCCGTGACACCCTGCGCCGGGTCGCCTTCATCCGGGCCGCCCAGCGGGTCGGCATCCCGCTCGCCACGATCCGCGGGGCGCTCGCCGAACTGCCCCAGGAACGCACCCCCACCCGGGACGACTGGGCCCACCTCTCCGAGGCGTGGCGCGCGGAGCTGGACGAGCGCATCAGGCAGCTCAACAGGCTGCGCGACCACCTCACCGACTGCATCGGCTGCGGCTGCCTCTCGCTGGACACCTGCGTCCTGTCCAACCCGGACGACGTCTCCGGCGACCGTCTGACGGGTTCCCGGCTGCTGGCCGAGAAGGGGTCCCCCGGGCCGGGCGCCCCGCAGGCCGGCACCGACACCGGCGCCGCGTGACAGTGGGGGCGCGGCATCCCCGGCGCACCCCCACACTCCTCAGGCCGACACCAGCACCTTCGACCGCCTGGCGTCCGCCAGCGCCTCGGTGGTCAGGACGGGGCGCGGCACCAGGATCCCGCAGTTCGCGCAGACCGGTCCCGCCGACGGCTCGTGGTCCAGGCCGTACCGCCACCTGAGCCGTTCCCCCCGGCACACGGGGCAGGCCGTACCCGGCTCGCGCTCCAGCGCGGCGATCAGCCGCCGCAGCACCTCGGCCAGCGGCTCCCGCGGATGCACTCCCGGGTCGTCGCACCAGGCCACACCGAAACCGCCCCAGGTCAGCCGGTGCCAGTCGTCCACACTGCCCGGCCTGCGCAGGCCGCCGTGCTTCTCCTTCCTGCGGCGCTCGGCGAACTCCACCTCGTAGCCCAGCCAGACCGCGCGGGCCTCCTCCAGCTCGTCCAGTGCGGCCACGAGCCGCGCCGGGTCGACGGAGCGGTCCTCGGGGTCGAATCCCGCACGCGCGCACAAATGGTCCCAGGTCGCCCTGTGCCCGTACGGAGCGAACCGCTCAAGGCACTTGCGCAGCGAATAGCGCCGCAGTGCCAGGTCGCACCGCGGATCTCGGACCTGTCTCGCCAGACTTCGGAAACCGGCCATCGTCCTGCACCTCCGTCACACCTGCACCTGTAATCCGGTCACTTCGGCGTCGTCGAACGGACGTCGTCGAATAGACGTATCGACAAGCGAATCGGCTCCATCCTTTTTCCGGCGGCCTCCCTCGGCCGGTCGCGCGGGGACTTGGGGCAACTCCCGTGACCCGTGCTTCAGTTGTGGTCCCCCACAGCGTCTCCGTGGTCCACTCCACGGTCATGTCCATGGTCACCTCCCCGGCGGTCCCGCTCACCGTCCCGGTCCTCGGCGGTTGCCCGGAACGGCCCGTGCGCATGCCCGGCGGGGACATCCCGGCACCGCGGCCCCGCCGGGGAGACGCCGTGCTGCGCGCAGCACCCTCGACAGACAGAGAACTCCCCGCGGCCTCCACGGGTTCCTGAAGGCCGCGGGGTTATGCGCGCCGATCGCGTCCCCGGTCGCACCGCCGTCCCCGAGAGCGTCGCCGGAGCGGTGTCCGTGCAGGTGACGGCGGTGGGAGGGCAGGCATGCGCCGAGCGCCCCGGACGGCGGCGGTCGGCCGTCGTCCGGGGCGCCGGTGTCCGAGGCGCGCTCAGCGGTACAGCAGGTACTCCCGCCGCGTCCGCCGGAACGCCGCCAGTTCCTCCCGCCAGCCGGCCACCACCTCGTCCGTGTCCGCGCCCGCGTCGATCATCGTGCGCACCCGCTCGGAGCCGGTGAGCTTGTCGATCCAGTGGTCCGGGCGCCAGGCGAACCCGCTCCACGTCCGTTTCGCGCTCACCAGGAGCCCCACACCCGTACGCACCGGATCGAACGCCTCCCGGTCGTGCACGTGGAGCTGCACACCTCCGACCGTCCTCCCCTGGAACTTGGAGAACGTGGGAGCGAAGTACGCCTCGCGCAGCCGCACGCCCGCCAGGCCCAGACCGTTCGCCTCGGCCGCCCAGCGCCCGTCGATCCCCTCCGCGCCCAGGAGCTCGAACGGTCGGGTCGTCCCGCGCCCCTCGGACAGGTTGGTGCCCTCGAACAGACACGTCCCCGCGTACACCAGGGCCGTCTCGGGCGTCGGCATGTTCGGGCTGGGCGGCACCCAGGGCAGCCCCGAGGCGTCGTAGAAGTCGGACCGCCGCCAGCCCGACATCCGTACCGTCTCCAGCCGCACCGGCTCGGCCAGGAACTCGGCGTTGAACAGCCGCGCCAGCTCCGCCACCGTCATCCCGTGCGCCTGCGCGATCGGCTGCCGCCCGACGAACGTCGCGAACTCCGGGTGCAGCACGGGCCCCAGGGCCGCCCGCCCGGTCACCGGGTTCGGCCGGTCGAGGACCACGAACCGTTTGCCCGCGAGCTGCGCCGCCTCCATGCAGTCGTACAGCGTCCAGATGTACGTGTAGAAGCGGGCGCCCGCGTCCTGGATGTCGAAGACGACCGTGTCGACGCCCGACGCGGTGAAGATGTCGGCGAGCGGCCGGCCGCTCTTCAGGTACGTGTCGTAGACGGGCAGTCCGGTCACCGGGTCGTCGTAGCGGCCCTCCGAGCCGCCCGCCTGCGCGGTGCCCCGGAAACCGTGCTCGGGGCCGAACACGGCGGTCAGGTCCACGCGGTCGTCGGCGTGCATGACGTCGACGATGTGCCGCACGTCCCGGGTGATGCCCGTCGGGTTGGTGACCACGCCGACCCGCTCCCCGTCGAGCGCCGCGTAACCGTCCGCGGCGAGCTGCTCGAAGCCGGTGCGCAGGCCCCGGCGCCCGGCCGCCGGGGCCGCCCGCCCGGACTCCGTGTGCCCTTCCGGGTGACCCGTACGGCCCTGGGCGAAGGCCGCCGGGGTCGCGGCGGCGGCCGCGAGGGTGGCTGTGGTGGTGGCGAACAGGCTCCGTCTGGACAGTCTCATACCGTGACCTCCGTGATCGCTGCCGGTGTCATGCTCACGCACGTTAACGCGCGTGAACCGCTCGGGGAACGAGCCGGACCGCCGCCGTTCGGCACTTCTCTTCCACCCTGCATACCGACCGGTTAGTCTGGCGCGACATGACGCGTCGCACGGCCACGTGGCCGTGCGGCCGAGGCGGCCACGTGGTCATGCCGTCACGTGACCGAGAAGCAACCGGGCAGCCGTGCCGAAGGAGCCGATGGTGGAAGCCGTACAGGGTGCGAAGGTGGTCGTCACGGGGGCCGGGGGCGGCATCGGGGCGGCACTCGCCCGCCGCTTCGCCGGCCAGGGGGCCCAGGTCGTCGTCAACGACCTGGACGCCGACCGGGCCAAGGCCGTCGCCGACGAGATCGGCGGCATCGCGGTCCCGGGCGACGCCTCGTCCGTCGTCCCCGACGCCCGCGACGCGCTCGGCGGCACGGTCGACGTCTACTGCGCCAACGCCGGTGTCGGCCGCGGTGGCGGGGAACCCGGCGAACCGCTCGACGAGCAGGGCTGGGCGCTCTCCTGGGACGTCAACGTCATGGCCCACGTCCGCGCGGCGCACGCGCTGCTCCCTCACTGGCTGGAGCGCGGCAGCGGCCGCTTCGTCTCCACCGTCTCCGCCGCCGGACTGCTCACCATGATCGGCACGGCCCCCTACAGCGTCACCAAGCACGGCGCCTACGCCTTCGCCGAGTGGCTGTCGCTGACGTACCGCCACCGAGGGGTGAAGGTCCACACGATCTGTCCTCAGGGCGTACGCACCGACATGCTCACCGCCAGCGGCAGCGCGGGCGACCTGGTCCTCGCACCGACCGCGATCGAGCCGGACGACGTGGCCGACGCGCTGTTCCGCGGCATCGACGAGGACCGCTTCCTGATCCTGCCGCACCCCGAGGTCGCCGAGTACTACCAGGCCCGCGCCGCCGACCCGGAGCGCTGGCTCGGCGGCATGAACCGCATCCAGCGGCACTGGGAGTCCACCCGGTGAAACCGGTACGCGGGGAGGTCCCGCACACCGCGATGCGGTCCTGCCCGACGCGCCGGGGCCGCGGGGTGGGAAGATCCCCGTCAGGGGGACGGACCGCGGGCCCCGGCCGAGGACGGCCGGCGGTACCGGCAGGGTCCGACGACGACAGGTAATGACACGGAAGGCAGGTGGCGGAAGTGCCCAGGACGACGGACGGCGACGGGCCCCCGGTGCCGCAGCGGCTCCTGGCCGCCGCCACCCGGCTCTTCGCCGAGCAGGGCTACGACCGCACTTCGGTGCAGGAGATCGTCGAGGCGGCCGGAGTCACCAAGGGTGCGCTCTACCACTACTTCGGCTCCAAGGACGACCTGCTGCACGAGGTCTACGCGCGCGTGCTGCGCGTCCAGCAGGAGCGTCTGGACGCCTACGCGAACGCCGACGAGCCGATCGAGGAGCGCCTGCGGGGCGCGGCGGCCGACGTCGTCGTCACGACGATCGAGAACCTCGACGACGCGTCGATCTTCTTCCGCTCCATGCACCATCTGAGCCCGGAGAAGAACAAGCAGGTACGGGCCGAGCGCCGCCGCTACCACGAGCGCTTCCGCGCGCTGGTCGAGGAAGGCCAGGCGGCGGGCGTGTTCTCCACGGCGACCCCGGCCGACCTGGTGGTGGACTACCACTTCGGCTCCGTCCACCACCTGTCGACCTGGTACCGCCCCGACGGCCCCCTCACCCCGCAGCAGGTCGCCGACCACCTCGCCGACCTGCTGCTGCGAGCCCTGCGGCCCTGAGGCGCCGGGGCCGCAGGCCCCGCAGGACCGGGGCCCGGGCGCCGAGGGCTAGCGGTACTTCTTGATCTCCCGCCGGGCCAGCGACCGCTGGTGCACCTCGTCCGGTCCGTCGGCGATCATCAGCGTCCGGGCGGCCGCGTACAGCTCGGCCAGCGGGTGGTCCTGGCTGACCCCGCCCGCCCCGTACAGCTGGATGGCCCGGTCGAGGATGCCGACGACCGTGCGCGGGGTCGCGATCTTGATGGCCTGGATCTCGGTGTGCGCGCCCCGGTTGCCGACCGTGTCCATCATCCAGGCCGTCTTCAGCACCAGCAGCCGCAGCTGCTCGACGGCGACCCGCGCGTCCGCGATCCAGTTCTGCACGACGCCCTGCTGGGCCAGCGACTTGCCGAAGGCGTCACGGGACACGGCCCGCCGGCACATCAGCTCGATCGCCCGCTCGGCCATGCCGATCAGCCGCATGCAGTGGTGGATCCGGCCGGGACCGAGCCGGGCCTGCGCGATGGCGAAGCCGCCGCCCTCCTCGCCGATCAGGTGCGACACCGGCACGCGCGCCTGGTCGAAGACCACCTCGGCATGGCCGCCGTGGTAGTGGTCCTCGTAGCCGAACACCCGCATGGCACGCGTGATCGTGACGCCCGGGGTGTCGCGCGGCACCAGGACCATGGACTGCTGGCGGCGGACGTCCGCCCCGCCCGGGTCGGTCTTGCCCATCACGATGAAGATCCTGCAGTCCGGGTGCATCGCCCCGGAGATGTACCACTTGCGGCCGGTGATGACGTACTCGTCGCCGTCCCGCTCGATCCGCGTGGTGATGTTGGTGGCGTCCGAGGAGGCCACGTCCGGCTCGGTCATCGCGAACGCCGAGCGGATCTCACCCGCCAGCAGCGGCTCCAGCCACTGCTTCTGCTGCTGCTCGTCGCCGAACTGCGTCAGCACCTCCATGTTGCCGGTGTCGGGCGCCGCGCAGTTCGTCGCCGTGGGCGCCAGCTGCGGGGAGCGGCCCATGATCTCGGCGAGCGGGGCGTACTGGAGGTTGGTGAGCCCGGCGCCGTACGCGGAGTCGGGCAGGAACAGGTTCCACAGGCCCTGCCTGCGCGCCTCGGCCTTGAGCTCCTCCACGACCGGAGGGTTCGCCCACGGGGAGTCCAGCGCGGCGCGCTGCTCGTCGGCGACCCGCTCGGCGGGGTGGACGTGCTCGTCCATGAAGGCGAGGAGCGCGGCCCGCAGTTCCTCGGTGCGCGCGTCGAACGTGAAGTCCATGGTTCAGTCCTTCCGGAGGCCTTCGCGAAGCGTGGTCAGACCGTGCTCGATGAAGACGGGGACGAGATCGCCGATGCGGTCGAAGCCGGGGCCGACGGTCTGCCCCAGCGTGTAGCGGTAGTGGATGCCCTCGAGGATCACCGCGAGCTTGAACCAGGCGAACGCCGTGTACCAGGCGACCCCGGAGACGTCGCGGCCCGAACGGGCGGCGTACCGCTCGATCAGCTCGGCGGGCGACGGATGCCCCGGGGCCTCGGCGGTCGTGGAGACCGGGGAGTCGGGCGTGCCCAGCGGCATGCCGTACATCACCAGCAGGCCGAGGTCGGTCAGCGGGTCGCCGAGGGTGGACATCTCCCAGTCGAGGACCGCCCGGATCGAGTCGACGCCCTCGTCGGTGCTCGCGATCAGGACGTTGTCCAGGCGGTAGTCGCCGTGCACCACGGCCGGCGCGGGGGAGCGGGGCAGCTCCCGGCCGAGCGCGGCGTGCAGTTCGTCGATCCCGGCCAGCTCCCGGTTGCGGGAGGCGTCCAGCTGCTTGCCCCAGCGCCGCAGCTGCCGGTCCAGGAAGCCCTCGGGGCGGCCGAAGTCGGCCAGGCCCACCTCACCGGGGTCCACCGCGTGCAGGTCGACCAGCGTGTCCACCAGGGCGAGCACCGCCTGCCGGGTGCGCTCCGCGCCGAGCGGCGCCAGCTGGTCCGCCGTCCGGTACGGGGTGCCCTCGACGAACTCCATGACGTAGAAGGGCGCCCCGAGCACCTCCTCGTCCTCGCACAGCAGCACGGTGCGGGGCACCGGGACGGGAGTGGGGTGCAGCGCGCTGATCACGCGGTGCTCGCGCCTCATGTCGTGCGCGGTGGCCAGGACGTGCCCGAGCGGGGGACGCCGTACCACCCACTTCGCGGTGCCGTCGGAGACCGCGTAGGTGAGGTTCGACCTGCCGCCCTCGATCAGCCGGCCGGAGAGCGGGCCGTTCACCAGACCGGGCCGCTCCCGGCCGAGCAGCGCGCCCAGCCGGTCGAGATCCAGTCCGGGCGGGTGGTCGGGGCTCATACTCGCTCCTACGGGCCGGTGACAGTACTCGACATATGATGCCGACCAGTCGGTATGCCGTCCAGAGTGAGGGGGAAACGTGATCGGGGCCACGGGGAAAGTCCGCCTCCCGCCGGCGTGCCGCAGGGCCGCCGTGGCGTGAACGGCCCGGCCCGGTCCTCCGGCTCCGGCATTCCACTTGCGCGGCGGGAGACGGCGGCGAAGGCTCTACCCCATGAAGGCGATCAGCTATGCGCGGTACGGCGGCCCCGAGGTACTCGAACTCACGGAGATGCCGGAGCCCCGGGTCGGCCCCGACACGGTGCTCGTGAAGGTGCGGGCGGCCGCCGTCAACCCGGTCGACTGGAAGTGCCGCGAAGGCTACCTCGACCAGATCCTGGCCCCCGTCTTCCCCGTGGTCCCGGGCTGGGACGTCTCGGGCGTGGTGGTACGGCCGGGCGCCGCCGTCCCCGAGTTCGCCGCCGGCGACGAGGTCATCGGCTATGTGCGCGAGGACTTCCTCTCCCGTGGCACCTTCGCCGAGTACGTGGCCGCCCCGGTACGGGCCCTCGCGCGCAAGCCGCGCAACCTGTCCTTCGAGGAGGCCGCGGGACTGCCCCTCGCGGGACTCACCGCCTACCAGGTGCTGCACAGGGCCCTGCGGGTGAAGCGGGGCGAGACCGTCCTGGTGCACGCCGCGGCCGGCGGCGTCGGCTCCATCGCCGTCCAGCTCGCCGCACATCTCGGCGCCCGCGTCCTCGGCACGGCGAGCGAGCGCAACCACGACTTCGTCCGAAGCCTGGGCGGGGAGCCGGTGGCCTACGGCGACGGCCTCGCCGAACGGCTGCGGGGGTCGGCCCCGGCCGGCGTGGACGCCGTGTTCGACTCGGTCGGCGGTGACGCCCTGAAGGCCTCCGCCACCGCCCTGGCCTCCGAGGGCCGGCTCGCGTCGATCGCCGACCCCGCCGTCGTGGAGTACGGCGGCAGTTACTGGTTCGTCCGCCCGGACCCGCAGGATCTCGGGCACCTGTCCGAACTGGCGGAACAGGGCGTGGTGAGCGTGCACGTCTCCGAGGCGTTCCCGCTGGAACGCGCGGCGGACGCCCACCGCCTCAACCAGGAGGGCCGGACCAGGGGGAAGATCGTGGTGACGGTGGACGGGTAGGCGGTGGACGAAGGAGCGGAGGGGCGGGCGACGGCCGGTAGGCCGGCCGTACGTCGGCCCTGAAGGACGCTCGTACGTCAGCCCTGAAGGACGAGGGTCGCCCCGCACACGGCCAGGGCCGCGGTGCACAGCACCGCGGCGGTGAGGTGCCGCGGGGCGGGGGCGGCCGGGGTGCCGGTGGCCGAGAGGGTGCGGATCCGGCGGTGGGCGATCAGGAGGAACCCCAGCCAGCAGGCGCAGCACAGCGCGCACAGGACCACGGTGGGGGCCGAGACCCCGCCGTGCAGCGCGGTCCGGACCGCCAGCACGGTGGCGACCGTGGCCGCCAGGGTCGTACGGCGCCACGCGAGCCGGGTCCGCTCGGGCTGCAGCCCCGGGTCCCGGCCCTCCCGTACCCCGGTCGGCCCGGTCATCCGCCCCACCCGACGAGCACCACGACGACCATCGCCACCGCGACGACGGCGACGACGAGGCTCAGCAGCACCGGGAACCGGGACACCGGCAGATCTTCCCCGCGCCGCATGGCCCGCTCGCAGCGCACCCAGTGGTTGACCGCGCGCAGCGCGCACAGCACCCCCGCGGCGAGCAGCGCCAGCGCGAGCCCGACCCGCCAGCCCCAGCGCAGGTCCGGCAGGAACTGGTCCACCGCGAAGCCGCCGCCGACCAGTGCGAGCGCGGTCCGCAGCCAGGCCAGGAACGTGCGTTCGTTCGCCAGCGAGAACCGGTAGTCGGGCGTGTCCCCCTCCTGCCGCACGTCCTGGGGCGCGAACCACAACCGGACGTTCCGCATGAAGTCGATCACTTTGCGACCCTATCCGGGGGCCCGGACGCGGGCACGGCCGGTGCGGCTCACAGGCTCGGGCCGTCCAACTGCCCGCGGTGGGCCCTGAGGCGCTCGTACGCCTCCAGACCGTCCGGAGCCCACGCCCATGCGCCCAGACGGCGCTCCAGCTCCTGCTCGGTCAGGAAGGTGTGCCAGGCCACCTCCTCGACCTGGGGCTTCACCGGCAGGTCGCAGCGGACCTCGTGGACCGCCGACCACCAGCTCCCCCTGTCGCCGTCGTAGAGGAACTTGAAGAGGAACACGGGCTGCGGCAGCCCGGACACGCCCAGTTCCTCCTCGGCCTCCCGCAGGGCCGCCTCGGCGTAGCTCTCGCCGGTGCCCACGACCCCGCCGACGAACATGTCGTACAGGGAGGGGTGGACGAGCTTGGTCGCCGTGCGCCGGTGCACGAAGATCCGGTCCTCGGCATCCCTGACCAGGATGAAGGCGCAACGGTTCCGCAGTCCCCGCGCGTAGGCCTCACCGCGAGGGGACCGCCCGACCACCCGGTCGTTCTCGTCGACGATGTCGAGGATCTCGTCAGCATTCATACGGCCATCCAAGCAGTGGCGCCGGTCCTCGCCCGGCGCGGGCCCGACCGCTCATCCCATCCGCACATCGCCCATGTGCGCGGTCTTGGCCACCCCCGGCGGCATCGCGGGATGCAGTCCCAGCAGCACGATGCCCACGACGATCGCCGCGAGCCCGCACGCCTCCCAGGCCAGCGCCCCCGTGTCGGTGCGCAACCGGTCCCCGAGGAAGCCGACGCCGCAGGCGATCCCGGCCAGCGGCTGGGCCGCGGTCAGGGCCGGCAGGGACATCCGCAGGGGCGCGGTCTCGAAGGCGCTCTGCACGAGCACCAGCCCCGTCACACCCAGCGCCAGCACCGCGTACGGCTGCCATCCGCTCAGCAGCCCCGCGAGGCCCCCGTCGGTGAAGCGCTGCCCGCTCACCCGGGTCAGCGCGTCCTGCACGCCGTAGAGCAGGCCCGCGGCCAGCGCCAGCAGTGCCGGACCCACGGTGAGCCGGGACCGCTTGGCGCACCCCGTGAGCAGCATGGCCAGCCCGACCGTGCCGCCGATGATCAGCCAGTGCCGCAGCGGATCCGTGAGCGCACGGCCGCCCGTCGGCTGTCCCGCGACGACGAACGCGGTCACCCCGCCGGCGAGCAGCGCGAGGCCCGCCCAGCCCTGGAGGCCCAGGGACTGGCCCGTCTGGTGCCGGGAGAGCGTCAGCGCGAACAGCAGGTTCGTCGCCAGCAGCGGCTCCACCAGCGACAGCTCGCCGTGGCCCAGGGCCGCCGCGCCGAGTGCCATGCCGGCCACCATGAGGGCCATGCCGCCCAGCCAGCGGGGCACCTTCATCAGGTCGAGAAGGAGCCGGGGGGAGAGGAAATCACCGAGCGGTGCCCGCTGCGCCGCGTTCTGCTGGAGGACGAAACCGAAGCCCAGGCAGCACGCGGCACTCACGGCGAGTACCAGTACCGGAACCGACACGCTGCGTACCTCGATGATCGTGCGGGGTGACGGACGCGTGAGGCCGACTCTAGTGCCCCAACAGGCGATGTTCGCCCCGTCGCGACGCCCGGCACGCGCCCCCGAGCTCTCGGCTTCGCTCGAGCAGGGAGGTACCCCCTTCGCCGCACCGGCCGAAAGTCCAAGTACGTCCAGTACGAGGACTTCCGGCCGGCACGCCGAGAGCACGCACCGGACGCCGCTCCTTGACGGGCGAACATCGCCTGCCGGGGCACTGGCCACCACTCGCCCGCGACGCCTCCGTCCGGGGCGCGGGGAATACCGGCCGCCTCACGCCGCCTGCGTGACCTTTCGGCTCGGGGCTTCACAAGTCGCCTGTTTGTGAACGCAGTTGACGCGTGTAATGCATGGGGCGCCCTTGACGTGATCTGTTGGCTGACGGTTTGCTGTGAGTGATCGGCTCATGGCAATCGGCAGCCGACCACTGCCGTACCGACCACCCGTCGTGAGCCGACGACCACAAGAAGAGCGCGTGAGGAAGTCCGCGGTGCCCCCACCCCCGCCTCCCCTCGGCCGTGTCCGCAGACGGGCGGCACAGGCCTTCGACGAGGCCCTCGACGACGAAGAACTCGTCGCCGCGCGAGCCGCGCTGGCACAGGGCCGGTGGCAGAACAGCCGCTCGTTGTTGGTGCGCACGGGGGACGACTGGGACCGCCGCGGCCACCGGATCACGGTGCTCGCCCGGGAGTCCACCTGCGCCGCCTGGGCCCGCGACTGGCTGCTCGCCGAACCCGACTCCGGGGACGGGGCCGTCCTGCTCGCCCTGGCCCAGGTGCGGCGCGCCCTGCGCGGCAAGGACAAGCCCGACCGCGCGCGCGAGGCCTGCCACCGGGCCGCCACCGTGCTGCCCGCCGACCCCACCCCCTGGCTCGGCCTGCTCCTGCTGGAGTGCGCCCAGGGGGCCGACGGCGACGCGGTCCGCGTCTTCGAGCAGATCCGCTCCCGGTACGCGGACCACCACCACGCCCACCATCTGGTGGTCGCCTGGCTCGCCGAACGCCGGTTGGAGGCGGGCCCGGACCCGCTGCACGAGGTCTACGACTTCGCCAACTGGTCCGCGGAGCAGGCGCCCGCGGACTCGCCCCTGGCGATCCTGCCGGTCATCGCGCACGCCGAGCGCTACCGCGCCCTCGCCGCCGCCGGTCACGAGCGCGCCGACCCGGCCGCATCCGGCCACTGGGCGGGCCGCCGTGCCCGGCAGGTGATGAAGGCCGCCTTCGACTGGTGGCTGGAGTGGGAGCACGAAGAGCATCCGCGCCGCCTGATCGACCTGAACTTCCTCGCCCACGCCAAGGTCTGCGAGGGCCGGGGCGCCGAGGCCGCCGCCCTGTTCCACCGGATCGGCGACAAGGTCACCCCGGTCCCCTGGTCGTACCCGGACCGCGACCCGCTCACCGCTTTCCGCACCGCGCGGATCGCCGCCCTCGGCACCGGGTGACCCCCGCGACCCCGCGGAACCCGGCCCGCTCCACCCGCCACGCTCCACCCACCGCGCAGCTCCCACTCCCGACCCAAGGACGGTTCTCCCGATGACGACGGACAGTTCGCGCAGTGCGCGCACGAGCAGATCCGCAGCGGACGGCATCAGCACCTTCAAGGGGCAGGAGCGCGCCCTGCGTGCCGACCGTCTCGGCACGGGCGGTCTGCTGCTCTCCGTGCTCGCCGCGACCGCTCCCCTCATGGTGGTCGCGGGTGTCATGCCCACCACATTCGCGGTGATGGGCATCGTGGGCCAGCCGCTGCTCTTCGTCGTCCTCGGCGTCGTGCTGGTGCTGTTCAGCCTCGGATACGCCGAGATGAGCCGGCACGTCCACAACGCCGGAGCCTTCTACGCGTACATCTCCCGCGGCCTCGGCGGCACCGCCGGCGCGGGCGCCGCGATGGTCGCGCTGGTCGCCTACAACGCCCTCCAGGTCGGCATCTACGGCATCTTCGGCTTCGAGGTGTCGGGACTCTTCGCCACCTACGCCGACCTCGAGGTCGCCTGGTGGATACCGTCGCTGGTGGCCCTCGCCGCCGTCGGCGCGCTGGGCTGGCTGAAGATCGACGTGAACGCGCGCGTGCTCGGCGTCCTGCTGGTCATCGAGGTGCTCCTGGTCGTCGTCTTCGACATCGCCGCCATCGCCGACCCGGGCAAGGAAGGGCTGTCGCTGCACGCCTTCAACCCGGACACCCTCACCGGCGCCGGCGTCGGCACCGCCCTGTGCTTCTGCATCGCGGCCTTCCTCGGCTTCGAACAGGCCCCGGTGTACGCCGAGGAGACCAGCAGGCCGCACGTCCTGGTGCCGCGCGTGATGTTCCTGGCCGTCACGGGCGTCGCCGTGTTCTTCGCGATCAGCAGCTGGGCCCTCACCGTCGCCACCGGTCCCGCGGGCATCGTCGCCACCTCGCAGGAGCAGAGCGCGGGACTGCTGTTCTTCCTCACCGAGTCCCGGCTCGGCGGCACCTTCACGGACGTCCTGCACATCCTCTTCGTCACCGGCATGTTCGCCGCCATGCTCAGCTTCCACAACGTCGTCGCCCGGTACGCCTTCGCCATGGGCCGCGAGGGCCTGCTGCCCTCCGCCTTCGGCCGCACCACCGGCACCAGCGGAGCCCCCGGCACCGGGTCGCTGCTCCAGACGGGCATCGCCGCGGTGCTCGTCCTCGCCTTCGCGGTCACCGACGACAAGCCGGCCGGCGACCCGACCGCACCCGTCCTGCACCTGTTCACCTGGTTCGGCAACATCGGCGCGCTCGGCGTGATCGTCCTGATGGCGATCGCCTCGCTGTCCGTCGTGGTCTTCTTCGTCCGCCGCGGTGCCGCGGGCGCCCAGGCCTGGCGGCTGGTCACCTCGGCGCTGGCGGGCCTCGCCCTGGCCGTGATCGCCGGCTACACCGTCAAGGACTTCGACGTGCTCGTCGGCGCCGGCCCCGGCTCCGTCCTGAGCCTGCTGCTGCCCGGCATCATCGGGCTGGCCCTCGTCGCCGGCCTGGTCCAGGGCCTGGTCCTGCGCTCCCGCGCCCCCGGGACGCACGCCCGGATCGGGCTCGGCAACGAGGCGTTCCAACTGGACAAGGAAGCCGAGCGCACGCCGTAGCCCGCACCGGAGTGCGGACGGGGCAGCCCGCCGCGCGGCCGGGAAGCTTACGGAAGTCCGACGGGCACCCGCGAACCCTGGTCCCCACGGGACGCGGGTGCTCGAATGGAACAGTGAACTCCGAACGACCGGAAAGCCGGGAACGGCCGGAAGCACGCGAACAGCCGGACGAGGCGGCGCCCGACGGCCGGGGCAGGCCCATCGGCCGCCGTGTCTTCCTGGGCACCCTCGGACTCGGCGCCCTCGGCGTGGCCGCCGCCCCCGGACTCCAGCGCGGCCTGGAGTCCTTCCTCGCCGGAGCGTCCGACAAGGACCCCACCGGCCTGACCGGACTGCTCCCGAACGGCGGCGGCTTCCGCTACTACTCCGTCACCTCGTCCGTCCCGCGGAAGAGCGCCGGGACCTACCGCCTCACCGTCGACGGCCTGGTCGACCGTCCCCGCGCCTACACCCTCGCCGACCTCAGGGCCCTGCCGCAGACCCGCATGGTCCGCGACGTCCAGTGCGTCACCGGCTGGCGGGTGCCCCGCACCCCGTTCGAGGGGGTGCGCCTGTCCCGGCTCCTGGACGCGGCGGGCGTGCGCGCCACGGCCGGGGCGGTGCGCTTCACCTGCTTCGACGGCGCCTACTCGGAGAGCCTCACCCTCGCCCAGGCCCGCCGGGCGGACGTCCTGGTCGCCCTGCGCATGCAGGACGAGGATCTGGGCCACGCCCACGGTGGCCCGGTCCGCCTCTACGTCGCCCCCATGTACTTCTACAAGTCGGCCAAGTGGCTCTCCGGCATCACCGTCACCGAGGACGTCGAACCCGGCTACTGGGAGGAGCGCGGCTACGACATCGACGCCTGGGTCGGCCGCTCGAACGGACGCGACGATGAGCCCACGAACTGACCTGCCGCCCACCGCCACCGGTGCCACCGGCGTCCCGCGCTTCACCCGCACCGTGCGGTGGGTGCACCGCACCACGGCCGTGCTGATGGGCCTCTGCGTGTTCACCGCCGCCTGCCTGTACGTCCCCCAGCTCGCCCAGTCGGTCGGGCGCCGCGCCCTGGTGGTCACCGTCCACCAGTGGTCCGGGCTCGCGCTGCCGGGGCCGGCCCTGGCCGGACTGCTCTCCCGGGCCTTCCGTGCCGACCTGGGCCGCCTGAACCGTTTCGGCCCGCACGACCGCACGTGGCTGCGGGCCGCGCTGCGCCGCGACAAAAGCCCCTCGCGGCGGCCGGCCGGCAAGTTCAACGCCGGACAGAAGATCTACACGGCCTGGATCGCCGGTGCCACGCTGGTGATGCTCGGCACCGGCCTGATGATGTGGTTCACCCACCTCACCCCGCTGGTGTGGCGCACCAGCGCGACCTTCGTCCACGACTGGCTGGCGCTCACCCTCGGCATCGTCCTCGCCGGCCATGTCGGCATGGCCCTGGCCGACCCGGAGGCCCGCCGGGGCATGCGCACCGGAACCGTCGGCCGGGACTGGGCGCGGCGCGAGCACCCGCTGTGGCGGCCCTGAGCACAGGGCGAACGGCCGCGACCGCGGCACCGCGTGGGCGGTGCCGCGGTCGCGGCCGTATCGGACGGTCGGTCAGGTGATCAGCCGGACGACCGGCTGTGGTGACCGGCCTCGGTGACCCGCTTCGGTGATCAGCTAAATGACCAACGACAGCAGCAGCACCAGCGCTCCGGCGACCACCGAGATGATCGTCTCCATCACCGACCAGGTCTTGATGGTCTGGCCGACGCTCAGTCCGAAGTACTCCTTCACCAGCCAGAAGCCGGCGTCGTTGACATGGCTGAAGAAGACCGAGCCGGCGCCGATGGCCAGCACCAGCAGGGCGGCGTGCGTGGTCGACAGGTCGGCCGCCAGCGGTGCCACCAGGCCGGCCGCCGAGATGGTCGCCACGGTCGCGGAACCGGTCGCCAGCCGGATCGCCACCGCGATCAGCCAGCCGAGCAGCAGGGCCGGTATCGCCCAGTCCGCGGAGATGTCGAGGATCATCTGGCCGACGCCCGAGTCGATCAGCGTCTGCTTGAAGCCGCCGCCGGCGCCGACGATGAGCAGGATGCCCGCGATCGGGGCGAGTCCCTTCTCGACCAGTCCCGAGATCCGCTCCTTGCTGAATCCGGCGGGCAGGACCAGCGTGAAGATGCCGAGGAGCACGGACGCGAGCAGGGCGATCATCGGGGAGCCGATGACGTTGAACACGCGCTGAACGCCGTTCTCCGGGTTGTCGACGACGATCTCGACCAGGGCCCTGCCCAGCATCAGCACGACCGGCAGCAGAATGGTCGCCAGCGTCGGACCGAACCCGGGACGCTTCTCCAGGTCCTCGGAGGGGCGCTGCGGGATCATCCGGTCCGGGGCGGGGACGTCCACCCAGCGGGCGGCGTACTTGGAGAAGACCGGACCGGCGATGATCACCGTCGGGATGGCGATGAGCACACCCAGCGCGAGCGTCACGCCGAGGTTGGCGTCGAGCGCGTCGATCGCGACCAGCGGGCCGGGGTGCGGAGGCACCAGGCCGTGCATCACGGACAGACCGGCGAGCGCCGGGATGCCGATCCGCATCAGCGAGTAGTTGCCGCGCTTGGCGACGATCAGCACGACCGGGATCAGCAGGACGACGCCGACCTCGAAGAACAGCGGCAGACCGATCACCGAGGCGATCAGCACCATCGCCCACGGCATGGTGCGGCCCTTGGCCCTGGCGAGGATCGTGTCGACGATCTGGTCGGCGCCGCCCGAGTCGGCGAGCATCTTGCCGAGGATCGCTCCGAGGGCGATGAGCACGCCGACACCGGCGACGGTGGAACCGAGGCCCGTGCTGAAACTGGTGATGACCTTGTCCAGCGGCGCCCCGGCGAACGCGCCGAGCGCCAGCGAACCGATGGTCAGCGCCAGGAAGGCGTGCAGCTTGAATTTGGTGATGAGCAGAACGATGACGGCGATACCCGCCAGGACTGCGATGCCCAGCTGTGCGTGGCCGGCCGAGGTGATGGACTCGGGTACGTCCGCTGCCAGCATCTCGACACTGAGACTGGTCACGGTGAATTCCTTGTGAGTACGGGGAGGAAGAAAATCAGGGAGAGGACCGGGGCGATGGGGGCGTCCCGGGGTTCATGGGGTCCGGCAGCGGCAGGCGGAGTCGGCTCGGACGGAAGGGGGCCGACCGGCGAAGGCGACTTCGGCCGGCAGCTACGAGGTCGCCCCGGAGAGGTTCGCGAGGGCGGCGACCGCCTGCTCGGTGATCTCCTCGGGGCTGCCCGAGACCTCCACGGCGACCCCGGCCTCGTCCGGCTCCAGCGGCTGGAGCGTGGCGAATTGGGAGTCGAGCAGGGCCGTGGGCATGAAGTGCCCCTCGCGGTGCGACATCCGGTCCTCGATGAGCGCGCGGTCACCGGTGAGGTGGACGAAGACCACGCCGGGTGCCGCAGCCCGCAGCCGGTCGCGGTACGACCGCTTCAGCGCCGAGGAGCTGACCACCCCGCCGAGTCCGGCACGTCCGTGCGCCCACTCGCCGATGGCGTCCAGCCAGGGCCAACGGTCCTCGTCGTCGAGCGGGGTGCCCGCCGACATCTTGGCGATGTTGGCCGGCGGGTGGAAGTCGTCGCCCTCGGCGTACGGGACGCCGTACCGGGCCGCGAGCAGGGGACCGATGGTGGTCTTGCCGGTGCCCGCGACGCCCATGACCACTACGACATGGGGGGTGTTCATCGCTGCCTCACTGTCTGCTGTCGTCGTCGACAACCTGATGTCGAGGCAACTGAAACCTAAAGGTACGACAAAAACAAGACCTTGTGATGAATAAGTCTGACCTTTGGTTCCGGTGATCCGCCCCGTACTCTGAGTGCATGAGCAACACGGGCCGGGGACTGCACGGCCACGTACTGGACACCCTCGGCCCCGAGATCACGGCGGGCGCATACCCGCCCGGGAGCGTCCTGCGCACCGACGAACTCGCCCAGCGTTTCGAGGTGTCGCGCTCCGTGATGCGTGAAGTGGTGCGCGTCCTGGAGTCCATGCGCCTGGTCGAGTCCCGGCGCCGCGTGGGCGTCACGGTCCGCCCGGCCTGCGACTGGAACGTGTACGACCCCCAGGTCATCCGCTGGCGACTGGCCGGTGCGGACCGCCCCCGGCAACTGCGCTCGCTCACGGTGCTGCGCTCGGCCGTCGAACCGGTCGCGGCGGGGCTCGCCGCCCGCAACGCCACCGCCGAGCAGTGCGCCGAACTCACCGAGTGCGCCCTCGGCATGGTCGCCAACTCGCGCGGCCACCGGCTGGAGGGGTACCTCTTCCACGACATGGCCTTCCACCGGGTGATCCTCACCGCGTCCGGCAACGACATGTTCGCCCGCCTCGGCGACGTCGTCGCCGAGGTCCTGGCCGGCCGCACCCATCACGACGTGATGTTCGACGACCCCGACCCGGCCGCGGTCACCCTGCACGTCCAGGTCGCCGAAGCGGTCCGCGAGCGCGACGCCGCCCGCGCGGAGAAGCTGACCCGCGAGATCACCGTGGGTGCCCTCCAGGAACTGGATATCCTGGCGCCGTGACCGGCCGGGCCGCGTCGGGGCGTCGCCTCGTCCGGCCGACGGAGACCAGGGCGGCCGGAGCCGGAAGCGTCCGGCTCCGGCCGCGCCGGCGAACGGAGCGTTGTCCTGGTTGCTAAGCGGAACAGTGTTCCGCTCTGTCGGCGGCGGCCCGAAGCGAGGGCTGGATGCGCCCGGCGGGTGGGAGCCCGCCGACGGGCTCAGCTCAGGAACTCCCCGTCGACGTACACCCACGCCCCGTCCACCCGCTCGAAGCGGCTCCGCTCGTGCAGCGAGCCGCCTCGGTAGGACGCCCGGAAGGTCACCGTCCCGGTGGAGTGGAAGGCGGAGCCGCCGGCCGTCTCCAGGATCTCCAGCCCGCTCCACCGCATCCCGGGATCGAGGTCGACCCGCTCCGGCCGCGTCCGCGGATGCCAGGTCCGCAGCAGATAACCGGCGTCCAGCCGGACGAAGGCGCAGTACCGCGACCGCATCAGCCGCTCGGCGGTCGGCGCGGCGGCCGTCCCCGCGTGGAAGCGGCCGCAGCACGCCTCGTAGGTCTCGGGGAGCCCGCAGGGGCAGGAGCGAGTGGTCATGGCGGCTATTTTGCCCGGTCGGTTCCGAGTCTTGACGGCGGTCCGCGAGGTGGTGCGGGGCCGAGCTCTTGGGATGTCCTGTCCCTGCCGGTCCGTCGGATGGTGACTGGCGGTTTCATCCGCATGAACGGCTCTGTGTCTCATGCGGAACTGACGTGGAACTGACTGGTGCGGTTGGGACGTTGGCGGCTCGGAGGGGACAGAGCGGTCTGTGATTTTGGACAGGCGGATGGCGGAGTGACGATCGCCATGTCGCCGGATCATTGATTACGAGAGGGTGGGAAATGGTCGATTTTCATGGCCTCGGGGAACGCGGGGGAGACCTCGCGGCAGAAGACTGCGGACATCATGAGGAGGAAGGTCGGCCGGTCGGCCGACGCGACCTGCACCGTGGTGCGCTGTTCACCGTGGAGGCAGCGGAGAAAGCTTGGAGGCTGGGAGCATTGGACCCCTTTCTGGGGCCCGCTGTCCGTCGGCAGTTGACCACTTTCTGCGATCTGAGCGACGCCGCGGAAACGGAGACGCAAGTCGCGGAGAGCGCGTCGGTGATGTCTCGTATCGCTGTCGACTACGGCGAGCTGCGGCAGTCCTTGCTGCGGGACAACAGGCAGACCGAGGACGAGCCTCCGTGGCGCACTCTTCGGAACGGTACGATCGCCGTGCGCCTGCGCCTGCGCCGACGCCTTCGGCATCATGAGGCGCTCGTCCTGACCCAGGACAGCCGTGCTTCGTCGGTGCAGGCACAGCAGTGGACCTTCACTGTGCTCTCCCGTCCGATCGATCCGGACAGTCGGGCAACCGACTTCGCGGTCACCCTCCACCAGAGACGCGGCGATGTCGACGAGAGTCTGTATCGGGCAGATGGTCCAAAAGAGTTGAAGGAGTCCGAGGATTTGGTGCAGCAGATGCTCTACGGGCTCTCGTCCTTGGGAGTGGGCCTTGACTCGGACGTGGGACGAGAGTGCCCGGGCGTAGGACAGCGGGGAAGAATCATCTTCCTGGAGCCAAGTGACGAATGGCATGTGCAGTGTCATGTCTGCGGGGTGAAGTGGGCAGGAGGGAGTGACATCCTTTCGGAGCACGAAGACCGGCGGTACGGCTTCTGGTAGTGCTCTGACCGCGATGGTTCACCGGGTTGCGGTTCGCGTTGGTGGGTGCGGGGCCGGTTGGATGTGAGCCGACAGGCCGTCCAACAGGTGGAGGCTTGGTGGCAGAGCCCGTTCGAATCCGCAGGCTGACCGATCAGGAGGGGCAGCGGCTGCAGCAGATCGTGCGCTGAGGCAGCACCAACTCGGTGCGCTACCGGCGGGCGATGATGCTGTTGGCCTCGGCCGGCGGGAACCGTGTGCCGGTCATCGCCCAACTGGTCCAAGCCGACGAGGACACGGTCCGCGACGTGATCCACCGGTTTAACGAGATCAGGCTTGCCTGCCTGGACCCTCAGTGGGCGGGAGGCCGTCCCCGCCTGCTCAGTCCTGACGAGGAGAACTTCGTCGTGGCGACGGCCACCACTCGCCCGGCCAAGCTCGGCCAGCCCTTCAGCCGCTGGTCGCTCCGCAAACTCGTCGCCTATCTGCGCAAGGCCCACGGCCGGGTGATCCGTATCGGCCGCGAAGCCCTGCGCTGCCTTCTCGCCCGCCGCGGTATCACCTTCCAGCGGACCAAGACCTGGAAGGATTCCACCGACCCCGAGCGCGACGCCAAACTGGACCGCATCGAGCACGTTCTGGAGCACTTCCCCGACCGCGTTTTCGCGTTCGACGAGTTCGGCCCGCTGGGTATCCGCCCCACCGGTGGGTCCTGCTGGGCCAGGCGGGGCCGCCCCGACCGGGTCCCGGCGACGTACCACCACACTCATGGGGTGACCTACTTCCATAGCTGCTACTCGGTCGGCGACGACACCCTGTGGGGCATCAACCGCCGCCGCAAGGGAGCCGTGAACTCCCTGACCGTGCTGAAGTCGATCCGCGCCGCGCGTCCGGACGGCGTCCCGATCTACGTGATCATGGACAACCTCTCCGCACACAAGGGCACCAAGATCCGCGCCTGGGCGAAGAAAAACAAGGTGGAGCTGTGCTTCACCCCGACCAACGCCTCCTGGGCCAACCCCATCGAGGCCCACTTCGGACCGCTGCGGCAGTTCACCCTGGCCAACTCCCACCATCCGAACCACACGGTTCAGACCCGTGCTCTGCACGCTTACCTGCACTGGCGCAACGCCAACGCCCGCCACCCCGACGTCCTGGCCGCCCAACGCCGCGAGCGTGCTCGTATCCGCAGTGAGAAGGGCATCCGCTGGGGCGGACGCCCCCGCTCAGCCGCAGCATGACCGGGCCCGGTGAGCCGTCCCCGTCATCTCTCAGCGATTACCGACCCGGCTTGGTGTCAACTCGGCGATGACCTCGTCACCATCAACTGCTCCCGTAGGCACGAAACCCAGCGATTTGTAGAGCCGTCCGGCAGCGGCGTTGTCCGGCTGATATGCCAGCCGGATCGTCCGGCAACCCTCCTGCGCCGCCAACCAGCCCGTCATGGTCAGCAGAAGGGCGCGGCCGAGGCCCTTGCCCTGCTCGGCGCCATCGATCAGCATTCCCCCGATCCAGTGCGAGCCGTCCTCGTCCAGACCCCACATGACGTGTCCGACGACCACGTCGTCGGCGTAGACCGCCAGCGAGTTCCAGCTGTCCTCACGCATCGACAGCAAGAGGTAGCGGGCTGCCATGGCGGGGACATGACTTCGCTGCTCGTCGAGAGGCACGATGTCAGCGACTGCGCGCCAGTTCTCGTCGCCCACCTCCCGTAAGGTGACGCGCCGTCCGGTCCGGTCGAAAAATCCGTGGTCGATCATCTGATGAGACTACTGCTCGCAGTTCAGCGACCCGGTGAACAATGCCGGTCACAGCAGTAGACCGCGCGGCATGGAGGCTCAGGGGTGTGCGGCCCTGAAGGTTCCCGGGGTGAGCTCCGCCCAGACGGTCTTGCCGGGCGCGACGGGCCGTGGGTCGGCGCCCCATCGGGTGGCCAGTCGGGTCACCAGCAGCAGCCCCCGGCCCGACTCCGCGTCGTCGGACGCCTCGTGAACGGACAGGGGTGGCATCCGCTCGGTGCGGGTGTCCGCCACCTCGATGCGGAGCAGGTCCGGGGCCGCGGTCAGCCGGAGGTGGAAGTCCCGGCCGGGGACGTGACCGTGCCGCACGGCGTTCGCGGTGAGCTCGGCCGCGATCAGGGTCAGGGTCTCGTTGACGGGGGAGTCGTACGGGTATCCCCACTGGTCGAGCCGGTGCGAGACGAGACGCCGGGCAAGACGGGCGCCGCGTGGGGTGGAGGTGAACTGCATGGCGAACTCGTGCGGGGCGGCGAGGGGTTGATCCGCCTGCGTGGTGGTGATACCAGAGGTGTCCATGGCCGTGAGCCTGCCGAAGACGGCACGGCGCTGACCAGCAGAAACGCCTGTACGTGCCCGGTCTGTACAGGTGGTTTCCGAGTGCGTACACGCGGCGGCGGATGCTGGTACGAGGGAACTTGCGGGCGTCCGGGGACAAGTGCCTCGTCACGGCGCGTAGCGTGACGCCTCGCGCTGCGTGTACGGCTTCAGTGTGTACGGCTGCGCGGCAGAACTGTGGGCTACGGGGTTACCGGAGGCGGCGGGCATGGTGGAACAGGACGACGGGACGAACTTCCTGCGGTGCTTCGGACGGCAGATGAAGCTGCTGAGGGAGCGGGCCGGGCTGACGCGAGGGGAGTTGGGGTCCCGGCTCGGTTACGGGGAGGACCAGATCACGTCGGTCGAGCTCGGTCGCCGCATCCCCAAGCCCGAGCTGATCGACAGGGCGGATGAGGTGCTGGACGCGGGAGGCGTCCTGCGGGCGATGAAGGAGGAGGTCGCGCGGGCGCGGTACCCGGCATTCTTCCGCGATGCGGCGCGCCTGGAGGCCGAGGCGGTCGAGCTGCAGATGTACGACACCCACATGGTCAACGGCCTGTTGCAGACGGAGGAGTACACGCGAGGGGTTTTGCGTATGCGCCGGCCGCTCCTGAAGGAAGAGACGATTGAGGAGCGGATGGCGGCGCGTCTGGCTCGCCAGGAGATCCTCGACAAGTGGCCCGCTTCTTTGTTCAGTTTTGTCATGGAAGAGCATGTACTGCTACGGCGACTCGGAGGGGCCTCGGTAGTGAGAGGTCAGTTGGAGCAGATCCTTCTGGTCGGAGAGAAGCGCAATGTTGAAGTGCAGGTGATGCCGCTCGACCGGGAGGACAACGCTGGTGTGGACGGCGGCTTCACGGTGTTCACCCTTGAGGGAGGAGAGCAGATCGGCTACACAGAAGCGCAAGGACGTAGCACACTGGTGACTGATCGCGAAGAGGTCCGTGCACTCGCCGCGCGCTATGGGATCATCCGTGCGCAGGCCCTCACCCCGTGTGAGTCTCTGGCCTACATCGAGAAGTTGCTGAGGGAGTTATGAACGCCCGAGGGATCACGACCATGGCCCAGGATCTGCGGTGGTTCAAGAGCAGTTACAGCGGTGCGGAGGGTGGCCAGTGTGTAGAGGTGGCCACTTCGCGGCAGGCCGTCCACATTCGTGACTCGAAGGCCGTCACCGGCCCGGCGCTCACGGTGACCCCCACCACGTGGGCGGACTTCACTGGCTTCGCTGCGCCCCACAGCAGTAAGACTTGATCCGATCTGCGCGCGAATCCCGAAGTGCATCGAATGCGCTGTGCAGTCGATTAGGGCGGGGGAGCCGGACCGGAGTTCGTCGAATACCCCTCCACGGCTGCCGAGCTCACCGGCCTGGCCGCACGGGTCGAGGGCTGGCTGGGGGAAGGGCTGAAGGAGGACGAGATCGTCGTCACCGCCCGCACCAACAAGCTCGTCGAGGCGACGGTGGAGGCGTTGGGGGTGCGGGGATCAAGGCCGTCAAGGTGAAGCCGCGGCAGACCTCGGCGCCCGGTTCCGGAGTACACGTGATGACGATGCACCGGATCAAGGGACTGGAATACCGGGCGGTCGCGATCATCGGCGTCGGCGCCGACCACGTGCCCCAGCCCCATGCCGTCACCCCGGTGTCCGAAGACCGTCTGCAGCACGAGCGTGACCTGCAGCGTGAGCGCTCCCTGCTGTTCGTCGCAGCCACCAGGGCCCGCGAACAGTTGGCCGTCACGTGGGCGGTAAAGCACAGCCCCTTCCTGGAAGGAAGCCACTGACCTGCGGCGATTCGACGGAGTGGCGCGTTAGAGTCACCGCGGAGCCGGCCGCTGTACGGCTCTCACCTCAGAACGGGATGCGGGCGGACGAGACATGTACCTCAAGAATCTGCGCCTACGGAACATCAGGTCGTTCCACGGTGGGCGCACGGTCGACCTGGACCTGACCAGGCCCGACGGCTCGTACGCCGGCTGGACGGTCCTGGCCGGCCGCAACGGCTCGGGGAAGACGACGCTGCTGCGCGCGCTCGCCCTGGCGGTCAGCGGGCCGGCGGTCGCCCGGAGTCTCGTCCCCGGGTTCGAGACCTGGGTCTCCCGGGACGAGCGGGTGGCGAAGGCGGAGGTGTGCCTGGTCCACGAGCCGGGGCAGGACGAATTCACCGGGGGGAGGCGGTCGGCCCTGCCAGTCTGGGCCGGCCTGCGGTGGGCCGCGTCGAGCGAGGGATCGCTGTCCGGCAAGCCGGGGTCCAGTAGGACCGGCCAGCCGTCGCTGATGGCCATCGGCTACCAGAAGGAACGACCCGTCGCGTTGCGCGGTCCGTGGGCCGACAATCCTGTGGGGTGGTTCTGTGCCGGGTACGGCCCCTTCCGCCGACTGGCCGGCGGCTCCAGCGACATCCAGCGGCTGATGTCCACCTCGGGCGCGGTCGCCCGACTGACCAGCCTCTTCCACGAAGACGCCTCCCTGGCGGAAGGCGTGAGCTGGCTCGTCGAGCAGCATCTGCGCGCCTTCGAGGACCGTGAGGGCGCCCGGGACCTCAAGGCCGCCGCACTGGCGATCCTCGGCGACGACCTGCTTCCCGACGACTACCGCATCAACGGCGTCGACTCCGAGGGCCTGTGGGTCATGAACCGGGGCCACAGATTCCCGCTGCGGGAGATGAGCGACGGCTACCGAACGGTGGCCGCCCTGGTTGTGGACATCCTCAAGCAGCTCCACGACGCCTACGGCGAACTCGTTCTCGACATGACGGACGGTGTCCCGAACGTGCCGAGCACCGGGGTCGTCATCATCGACGAGATCGACGCCCACCTGCACGTCTCCTGGCAGAAGCGGATCGGCGGCTGGCTGAAGGCGCACTTCCCGAACATCCAGTTCATCGTCACCACGCACAGCCCCTACATCTGCCAGGCGGCCGACCCGGGTGGGCTGATCCGACTCCCCGGCCCGGACGAGGACAGCCCTGTGGAAGTCGTGCCTCAGCATCTCTACGACCGCATCATCTTCGGCAGCGGGGACGACGCTGTACTGTCCGACCTTTTCGGGCTCGACACGCCCTACTCGGAGAAGGCCGAGCAGAAGCGGGACGAGCTCATCGCCCTGGAGCTGGACGTCGTGCGAGGCCGCGCCAGCGAGGAGGAGAAGGCCCAGTACCGGGCACTGAAGCGCAAGCTGACCAGCTCCCCGGCGACCCGTGTCGACGAAATCGCGTCCCGGCGCCACTCGGGCCGCCCGCGGGGGGAATCGTGATTCGCATCACTCGGGGGTCCCTCCCGCAACAGACCCGGACTGCGATGTCCGGGCACACGGATGACATCGGGCAGGCTCCCGTCCCGAGGCAGCGGGCAAAGTGGGTTATGGAAGCACACGACCGTGCGGAGACACGTACATCCGATTCTGCGCAGCGCTCTGGCGGAGATGGCGCCAGGTCTGGAACGCTGCATGTACTGCGGGGACAACCAGGGCACGGACATCGATCACTTCGAGCCCATCCGCGAAAACCCGCTCCGGACCTTCGACTGGAGCAACCATCTGCTGGCGTGCTCCTTGTGCAACAGTCACTTGAAGCGCGATGTCTTCCCGCTCGCCGTTGACGGCACGCCCCTCCTCATCGACCCGAGCAGTGAGGACCCCGCGGCGCATCTGCACCTCTCGCTTGCCACCGGCGAGTACCTGGACCTCACGGACCGGGGCAAGGAAACGATCAACGTCTTCCGTCTCAACCGCGGCATCCTCATCCGAGGACGCCGACGTGCGTACCGGGTCACACCGCTCCTCCTGAAGGACTGGCGCAACGCCGTCGACAAGGGCGATCTGGAGGATGCCGCGGACTGCGCCGCCGCCATCTGGGAGCAACCGACCGCCGATGTCGTCCACGCCATGTTTCACCAGGCGCTCGCGCCGGGCGCCGACGACATCTTCATGGACGACTCCGAAGCCCTCACACTGCTGCGCGACCACGATGTTCGCGCAGCGCTCCTGCCTGGGCTCTGACCATTTCTGTCCGAGCAGGAACCCTCAGTGAGCCGGGAAAAGGCGAAGGGCCCTTGCTCGACAAGGGCCCTTCGCCTACTGGTGTCCGAGGGGGGACTTGAACCCCCACGCCCGTTAAAGGGCACTAGCACCTCAAGCTAGCGCGTCTGCCATTCCGCCACCCGGACAAGGTGTCTGACGCGCGGGTTTCCCCCGCGGCGACGACGTAAACATTACCAGGCTTTCCGGGGTGGCCGATCACCTCCGGTGGGCGCGCGGCCCGGCTGCGCTCGTGTCCGGCGGTGTTCCCGTCCCGGCTTCCGTCCGGCTCCCGCCCGGGCTGTGCTCCGTCCCGGCGTGAACGCCGCGTGACGGGCCGGGTCCCGCCTTGGGGCGGGGCCGCGCAGGGGAGAGGATGAGGGGGAGACCCACGAGCAGGGACAGCGTGCAGTGACAGCGGGAGGAACCACGTGAGCGCGACGGACACGGCCAAGGGCGTCACCGGTGAGGACGAGGTCGTGGACCTCTGCCGCGACCTGATCCGGATCGACACCAGCAACTACGGCGACCACTCGGGCCCCGGCGAGCGCAAGGCGGCCGAGTACGTCGCCGAGAAGCTCGCCGAAGTGGGGCTCGAACCGCAGATCTTCGAGTCGCACAAGGGCCGCGCCTCCACCGTGGCCCGTATCGAGGGGGAGGACCCCTCCCGGCCGGCCCTGCTGATCCACGGCCACACCGACGTCGTACCGGCCAACGCCGACGACTGGACCCACCACCCCTTCTCCGGCGAGATCGCCGACGGATGCGTGTGGGGGCGCGGCGCCGTCGACATGAAGAACATGGACGCGATGACACTGGCGGTCGTCCGCGACCGCCTGCGCAGTGGGCGCAAGCCCCCGCGCGACGTCGTCCTCGCCTTCCTCGCCGACGAGGAGGCCGGCGGCACCTACGGCGCCAAGCACCTGGTCCGCGAGCACCCCGAGCTGTTCGAGGGCGTCACCGAGGCGATCGGCGAGGTCGGCGGGTTCTCCTTCACCGTGAACGAGAAGCTGCGCCTCTACCTCGTCGAGACCGCCGAGAAGGGCATGCACTGGATGCGGCTCACCGTCGAGGGCACGGCCGGCCACGGCTCGATGACCAACGACGACAACGCGATCACCGAACTCTCCGAGGCGGTCGCCCGGCTCGGCCGGCACCAGTGGCCGGTACGGGTCACCAAGACGGTACGGGCCTTCCTGGACGAGCTCTCCGACGCACTGGGCACCGAGCTCGACCCGGAGAACATGGACGAGACCCTCGCCAAGCTCGGCGGCATCGCCCGCATGATCGGCACCACGCTGCGCAACTCGGCGGCGCCCACCATGCTCGGCGCCGGCTACAAGGTCAACGTCATCCCGGGCCAGGCCACCGCCCATGTCGACGGCCGCTTCCTGCCCGGATACGAGGAGGAGTTCCTGGCCGACCTCGACCGGATCCTCGGCCCGCGCGTGAAGCGTGAGGACGTGCACGCGGACAAGGCGCTGGAGACCGGTTTCGACGGCCGGCTCGTCGACGCCATGCAGCTGGCGCTCGGCGCCGAGGACCCGATCGCACGGGCGGTGCCGTACATGCTCTCCGGTGGCACCGACGCCAAGTCCTTCGACGACCTCGGTATCCGCTGCTTCGGCTTCGCCCCGCTGAAGCTGCCGCCGGAGCTGGACTTCGCCGGCATGTTCCACGGGGTCGACGAGCGGGTTCCGGTGGACGGTCTGAAGTTCGGTGTGCGGGTGCTCGACCGGTTCCTGGACGCGTCCTGAACGGTCCGTCACTATTCGTGCAGACGTGCGGAGGTAACCGGGAAGAGTGAATCCGACGATAAGCTCGTAGCCTCATTACTCCCTCCTCGTTACCCGTGATGTGATCCGCGGATTTGGATCGCATTGCCAACGAGGAGGAATAATGCTCAAGAAGATCGTCGCTGTCGCTGCCGCCACCGGTGGACTGGTTCTCGCGGGTGCGGGTATGGCCGCCGCCGATTCCGGTGCCCAGGGTGCTGCCGTGAACTCCCCGGGTGTCGCCTCGGGCAACGCCGTTCAGGTTCCGGTGCACGTCCCGGTGAACGCCTGCGGCAACACGGTCTCCGTGATCGGGCTGCTGAACCCCGCGTTCGGCAACACCTGCGTCAACCAGTGACATTGTGCCTCGCCCATTAGGGCACGCCCTTTCAGGGTTTGAGCTTGTCGGCCCCGGAGTGCGCGCCATGCGCTCCGGGGCCGACCGGTTTTCCAGTACGTCCCGAACACCGGGAAGAGAATCCGTGGATTTCGTGGAGTCCGAGAAGTCGGGGGAATCCCAGGAATCCGTGGACACCCTCCCCGGTACTTGGTCGAAGGCAGGGAATCAGTACATGCGACAGGTCACCCGTAAGGGCCTGATGACCGTGGCAGCCGCGTCCGGCGTGATCGCCGCCGCGGGCGGTATCGCGCACGCCGACTCCGGCGCACAGGGTGTGGCCAAGGGGTCGCCCGGAGTGCTCTCCGGGAACTCGCTCCAAGCGCCGGTGCACGTGCCGGTCAACGTCTGCGGAAACACGGTCGACGCCGTCGGCGTCCTCAACCCGTCCGTGGGCAACTCCTGCGCCCACCACGGCGGCTCGCCGTCGAGCGGTCACGGTGGCGCGCAGGCCGACGGGCACACCACCGACTCACCCGGCGTGGCGTCCGGCAACCGCATCGAGGCGCCGGTCCACGTTCCGGTGAACGTCTGCGGCAACAGCGTCGACGTCATCGGTCTCGGCAACGTTGCTCTGGGCAATGACTGCGCGAGCGGCGGATCCGGCGAGCAGGAGGCGCCCGGCCTGCCGGGCGAACCGGGCGAGGCCGAGCCGGGCCCGCCGTCCACCCCGGGCGAGGCCACCCCTGGTGGCTCCGCCCCCGGTCATCAGCCGGTCACCCACACCGCCGCCCGGCCCCAGGGCGACGTGGAGCTCGCCGCGACCGGCAGTGAGCTGCCGGTCGGTCTCGCCCTGCCGGTCGGCGCGGGCGCGCTGCTCGCCGGCGTGGTCCTCTACCGCAAGGCACGAGCCGCCGCGTGACACCGGCCGCGACAGCGGCCCCCACCGGTCGTGCGGAGCGGGCCCGGCTCAGCCGGGCCCGCTCCGTGGGTGAAGGAGTACCGGCCGGCGGTGTGTCCGAACTCACCAGGTCGCGCGCACCTGGCGGATGATCCGCCGCCGCAGCCGCACCTTGCGGCTCCCGTCGCGCAGCAGACGCAGTCGGTCCAGCTCCCAGTGACCGTACTCCGCGTGATCCGTCAGCAGACGGGCCGCTTCCTTGCGGGAGACCCCGCGCGGTACGTGCACGTCGACAAATTCGTATTCCGGCATCGCATCTATTGTGCGGTCTGGGCCCCGGTACGGATAGCGTCTGCACTATGTCTGATGCTGCGCAGCCCACCGCTGCCGAGGTACGCGCCGCCGCCGAGGCGGTCAAGACCGCGCTCGACCGCCACCTGGCCGCGGTCGAACGCCGGTCGGGGGAGGACGACCCGGCCGTCTACGAGGCGTTCAACGAGCTGGCCGTGGCCGCCGAGTCGTACGACGAACTGCTCTACGACCGCTACGACGAGGTGACCCCCTTCGAGATCCCCGCGGCCGAGGACGCACTGCCGCCCTACACCGGGCCCGAGGAGCCCAGCGCGCTCAGCGTGCTGATCCGCCGCGACTACGCCGTCGCGGAGCCGCAGCGGCTGCTGGCGCACGCGCAGCGGATCGAGGCGGCGGACGACGACATCTCCGACGCCTCCGACACCTCCGACACCTCGGGCACCGTCCACGGCGCGCTCGGCCTCCTGTTCGGCGAGTACGAACCGGACGAGATCGCCTCCCGGCACAAGGAGTTCGGCCTGGAGGAGGGCGACTCCACGCTCTGGGTGACGGCATCGGACGAACCGGCGGAACCCGGTGAATGGCTGGAGGCCCCGTTCGAGGAGGTGGACCCGGCGCAGGTCGTGTGCCGCTTCGACGTCAGCGCCGTCTTCGACGAGGACCCCGACGACGATGTGGACGACCTCGACGACGGCCTCGAGGACGAGCCGGTTCCGGCCCTGGACACCGATCGCTGATCACACCCGGGGGCGCGCCGTCGGCATGGGTGACGGTGGCGGCGAGAGCGACACCGGCGGTGGCACCGGGGGTGCCACCGCCACCGCGGTCACCGTCACCGTTACGGGTGGTGCCCGGAGTCAGCCGGCCGCTGCCGGAACCTGCGGCGCCAGCAGTACCGGCAGCCGGGTCGTCCGGGGCTTCGCCGGAACCTCCGCCACGGCACGCGGCAGCGCCTGCTCCACCCCGTGCACCACGGACAGATGGCGGTCCGCCCTGCTGAACGCCGTGTACACCCAGGGCCGGCTCAACGCCTGCACGGCATCGCCGGGCAGGACCACGACCACGGCCGGCCACCGGTTCCCCATCGCCTGGTGTGCCGTCAGCGCCCAGCCGTGCCGTACCGATTGCTCCACTCGCTCCTGAGGTACGACGACGGCCTCGCCCGCGCAGGACAGGTGCAGCCCGTCGGCGCCGGCCTTCACCACCCGGCCCGGCGCCGTACGCCCCCGGACGGGGGAGTGGACGATCCGGTCGCCCGGGTCGAACCCGCCGAAGCGCCCCGGCCCCGGATTCAACCGCTCCTTCAACGCCGCGTTCAGTGCCCGCGTGCCCACCGCGCCCCCGTGCCCCGGCGTGATCACCTGCGTCTCCTCCGCCGGTACCCCGATCGCGCGCGGCACCGAGTCGATCACGAGCTGCACCGTCCGGTGCACGGCCTCGCCCGGGTCCCGCACCGGCACGATGACGACCTCCCTGCCGGGTGCCGCCACCTGGTTCAGCTCACCGACCCCGATACCGGAGACCAGTTCGCCCAACGGCCCGGGATCCGGCCGTCGGGAGGCGATCTGCGGGCACACGCGCGCGGCCAGCAGATCGGCGAACACCCGCCCCGGACCGACGGACCACAGCACGCCCGGGTCCCCGGCCAGCAGCAGCCGGGAGCCGTCCGGCAGCGACTCCGTGACCAGCGCGGCCGTCTCGACGTCCAGCAGGGGAGCGTCCAGCACGACGAGCAGGTCCAGCAGCAGCGCCCCGTCGGCGTCCCGCCCCGGTCCCTCGGCACCGGACAGCAGCCCGGCGACGGTGGCGACTCCGGGGTCCTCGGCCTTCTCGTCCCCCGCTGCGGTGACGCCGGCGTTCGTCTCCCCGGGTCCCGTGCCCCCGGCCGGGACGGCCTCCAGCAGGGCCGCGAACCGGGTACGCCCGACCGGGGTGTGGACGGCGGCCCAGGCGCGCAGTCCGAGACCGCGTGCCGCCCGGAGCAGAGCCGCCGGCTCGGCGAGGGACGCCTCCCCGCCCGTGTGCAGCACCAGTCCGTGACCGGCGACCGCGCGGATCAGTTCCCCCGAGGACCCGCCCGCCGAGGCGGCGGCCCGCTCCCACTCCGCATCCGAACCGTCCTGCTGGAAAACGGAGTTGACGAGCCGGGCCAGCCCGTCGGCGAGGCTCTCCTCGGCCATCGCGTACCGCTCGAGCGCCACGAGCACCCTGACGGGCCGTTCCTCCTCGGCCCCGTCCGCGTCGTCCCCGGCGTCGTCCCGCTGGGGTGCCGGGGTGCCCGTCTCCGGCAGCGGGTCCTGGAAGACCAGGACGTCACCGTCGGAGATCGCGGCCTGCACGGCCTCCTCGGGATCCGGTACCCCCTGCCGCGCCAGCGCGGTGGTCAGCGCGGACATCTCCAGGGCGGTGTGCCCGGCCGCCGCGGCCTGCTCCAGCAGCCATCCGGTGACCGCCCGCTCCCGCCGCCCGTCGTCCGGCCCGGCCTCACCGCCGAGCAGCGCCCGTGCGAAACCGTCCGCCTGCTCGGGCCGCACACCCGCCACCCGCAACAGCTGCCAGGGATCGGCCCGCAACGCCTGTGCGGCCCCCTCGCCCAGCACACCGGCAGCCTGCACGGCGAGCGCTTCGGGCGCGCCGCCCTGGGCGAGCACCTCACGCACGGCCACGACCACGCCGTCGGCGGGGGTCTGCCCGGCGGTCACCGGCGGCGCCGGCCGCACCGGTTCGGGGGCGGGCCGCAGCGGAGCGGGCCGGGCCTCCTCGAACACCGCGGTCGCCGGCTTCTCGCCGCTCTCCACAGCCCGTACGGCGGCGAGCAGATCGGCTGCCGTGCCGCTCAGCTTGCCGCCGGCCTCGATCGACCCCTGCCGCTCCGCCTTCCGCCGCTCGATCCGGTCCCGCTCGGCCCGCTGCGCCAGCAACTCGGCCTCGGCCTCGGACACCTGCCCGGCCCCGGCCGTCTGCCCGCCCTCCGCCTCCGTGCCCTCCGCCTCCGCGGGGGCATCCGGGACGGCCCCGGGCGAGGCCTCCGGCGTCGCCGCGGGCTCCGAGGTGTCCGCCGCCTCGTCCGGTGTCCCCGGCCCGGCGTTCTCCGTGGTCTCCTCGGGCGGCTCCGTGCTCACAGCGTGCTCCAGTCGTGATCGGGATAGCGGTGCACGGGCGCCGACACATCGTCGAGCGCCCGGCAGATCTCGTCAGGAAGACTAAGGGCCTCCACCGACAACGCCGCCGTGAGCTGCCGCGCGTTGCGCGCGCCGACGACGGGGGCGGTCACGCCCGGCCGGTCCCGCACCCACGCGAGAGCCACCTGGAGCGTGGTCACGGCGAGCCCGTCCGCCGCCGTCGTCACCGCGTCCACGATCCTGCTCGCCGTGTCGTCCAGATAAGGCTCCACGAACGGCGCCAGATGCGCGGAGGCGCCCCGCGAGTCCGGCGGCATGGCGTCGCCCCGGTACTTGCCCGTCAGCACGCCCCGCCCGAGCGGGGACGAGGGAAGCAGCCCGATCCCCGTGTCGACGGCGGCCGGCAGCACCTCCCGCTCCACGCCCCGCTGGAGCAGCGAGTACTCCATCTGGGTGCTCGCGAGCCGGGCCCGCGAGCCGGGCGCGGCGAGCTGCCAGGTCGCCGCCCTGGCCAGCTGCCAGCCGCAGAAGTTGGACACGCCGGCATAGCGGGCCCGCCCGCTGGCGACGGCGATGTCCAGGGCCTGGAGCGTCTCCTCCAGCGGGGTGGCGGGATCGTAGGAGTGGAGGTGCCACACGTCGACGTGGTCGGTGCCCAGACGTGCGAGCGAGGCGTCCAGCGCGGAGAGCAGATGACCGCGCGAACCGTCGACCCTGCGGTCCGGGTCCGGCACGCTGCCGGCCTTGGTCGAGATGACGAGGTCCCGGCGCGGCACCAGCCCGTCCATGAGCTGCCCGAGCAGGTACTCGGCCTCCCCGTCGCCGTACACGTCGGCGGTGTCGACGAGGTTGCCGCCCGCCTCCCAGAAGGTCTTCAAGAGGTCCGCGGCGTCGTGCTCGTCGGTGTCCCGACCCCAGGTCAGGGTCCCGAGGCCGATCCGGGACACGCGCAGGCCGGTACGGCCGAGATGCCTCTGCTCCATGAACGCCGAGATTACTGGCCAGACCTTGTGGTGTGGGTACCTGTGGACAACGTATTTCCCCAGGCACCGGGCGGCCCGGCCCCGCCCGGCACGAAGACCGCGAGCGGCACCGCACCCCCGCAGGGCCCTCGCGGTATAGGGTCTCCGCACACACGACGTTACTGATGGGTAAGGGGAGACGGCCATGCAGCTCGGGATCAACCTCGGCTACTGGGGCGCCGGAATGGACGCGGACAACCTCGCCGTGGCGCAGGAGGCCGACCGCCTCGGGTACGCGGTCTGCTGGGCGGCCGAGGCCTACGGCTCCGACGCCGCCACCGTGCTCACCTGGGTCGCCGCCCAGACCGAACGCATCGACGTGGGCTCGGCCATCTTCCAGATCCCGGCCCGCCAGCCCGCGATGACCGCGATGACGGCCGCCACCCTCGACTCCCTCTCCGGCGGCCGGTTCCGCCTCGGCCTCGGCGTCTCCGGCCCGCAGGTCTCCGAGGGCTGGTACGGCGTCAAGTTCGACAAGCCGCTCGCCCGGACCCGCGAGTACGTCGAGATCATCCGCAAGGCCATGACGCGCGAGCGCCTCACCCACGACGGCGAGCACTGGACGCTGCCCCTCCCCGGCGGCCCCGGCAAGCCCATCAAGCTCACCGTGCACCCGCAGCGCGAGCACATCCCCCTCTACATCGCCGCGATCGGACCGAAGAACCTCGAGCAGACCGGCGAGATCGCCGACGGCGCCCTGCTGATCTTCCCCTCCGCCGACCACTTGGAGGACACCGCCGTCACGTACCTGAGGGCGGGCCGGGAGAAGGCGGGCAAGACCCTCGACGGCTTCGACATCTGCCCCACCGTGCCCCTCGCCGTCGGGGACGACAAGGACGTCACCGCCCTCGCCGACACCTTCCGTCCCTACACCGCGCTGTACGTCGGCGGCATGGGAAGCCGCGAGCAGAACTTCTACAACCAGCTCGCCGGGCGCATGGGCTACGAGCGGGAGGCCGCCGAGATCCAGGACAAGTACCTGTCCGGCGACAAGCAGGGCGCCGCCGCGGCCGTACCGCACGACCTGATCGACTCCACGACGCTCCTCGGCTCCGTGGACCGCATCGCGGACGGGATGAAGGCCTACGCGGCGGCCGGGGTCACCACCCTCACCCTCGCCCCGGCCGGTTTCACCCTCGACGAGCGGCTCGCGTCGCTGCGCGCCGGCACCGAGGCCCTGGAACGCGCCGGTCTCGCATAGGACCGTCCGCGGGGCCGCCCGCGAGGAGTTCCACGGCCGTGGCGGGGGCTCGGGGGTCTTCCCCGCCACGGCCGTCACCCACCACAACGCCCGGCGGCTCCCGCGGTTACGCCCCGGTGCCCCCTCGCCCGTCCTCCGTTCGGCGCAGTTGTCGGCCGTCCCTGTTGCCGTGCGCCCCTCCCCGCATTTGACTCCTTCTCTGCGGACCACTTCGGACCACCGCGGACCGCAGGACTGCGGACGTGCGGAATCCTCGCGGAGAGGGGCCCATGATGCTTTCGGCCAGGAGTCTGTTCCAGGAGATCCTCGACGACGACGAGTCCTTCGCGCTGTTCTGTTCCATCGCTGCCGGCGGGGAGGCCCAGGGCGGCTGGGAGAACGCCCGGATCGCCGCTCTGGTCCCCGAGTCCCAGCGCGCGCTCGCTCCCAAGATCACCAGGCACGGCGCCGACGAGGACAAGCACGGTCGCATCTTCAACGCACTGATGAAGAAGCGCGGTGTGCGGCCCGTCCCCGTCCCGCCCGAGACCGACTACACGATGCTCCTCGAGCGCGGCGGCATCGGTCTGGCGCACGACAGGCTCAAGCACGACGAGCCGCTCACCGTCGAGGACATCGTCACCTACCTCGCCCACAGCCGGGTCACCGAACAGCGCGCCTCCGAGCAGATGGAACTGCTCCGCAAGCACTTCTCCGACCACCCCGAACTCGGCCGCGCGGTCAGGATGATCTCCGCCGACGAGGACAACCACCTCGCCTACTGCCACGAGGAACTCCTGCGCTTCGCCTACGCCGGACACGGCCGCGCCATCCAACGCACCCTGCGCGCGAGCGCGCTCGCCGAGATCCGCGTGTACCGGGACGTCAGCCTCGCGGTGATGGACCGGATGGGCCGCATCCTCGGCTGGTCCAGGGCCAGGGCGGCCCTCCTGGCGGCCGGTATCCACGCGGTGTACGCCTACGAGCGCCTGGGCGGCTGGCGCCGCATGGTCTCGCTGAGGATGCCGGACCGCCACAACGCCCTGGGCGGCCCGGAGAGCACGGCCCCCGAGTTCGCCTGAGCCACGGATGGAGCCGGAGAGGCCGTGCTGCCGGAGGGGACCGGCCCGCAGGCCGCACCGGGCCGGACGTCCGCCCCTTCGGTCCGCCGCCCGCTACATCCAGCCGCGCTGCTTGAACAGCCGGTACAGCAGCACCTCCAGCACGGCCATCGCCAGGATCACCGCCGGATAGGACCACTCCCACCGCAGCTCCGGCATGTGCTCGAAGTTCATGCCGTAGATCCCCGCGAGCATCGTGGGGACCGCCGCCATGGCCGCCCATGCGGAGATCTTCCGCATGTCGTCGTTCTGCCGGACGCTCACCTGGGCCAGATGCGCCGAGAGGATGTCCGAGACCAGCCGGTCCAGGCTCTCCACGGACTCGTTCACGCGCGTGAGGTGGTCGTGCACGTCACGGAAGAAGGGCCGCGCCTTCTCGGACACGAAGGGCACCGCCGCACCGGAGGCGCCCGCCCCCATGAGCCGTGCCACCGGCTGCGTCAGCGGCCCGGTCGCCCGGCGGAACTCCAGGATCTGCCGCTTGAACGTGTAGACCCGGGACGCGGTGTGCCGCGTACCGGCGGCGTCCGGGGAGAAGACCTCCGCCTCCAGCTCCTCCAGGTCGGTCTGCAACTCGGTCGCCACGTCGAGATAGTGGTCGACGGCGGCGTCGGCGATCGCGTACACCACCGACGTCGGCCCCTTGCCCAGCAGTTCCGGTTCGTGCTCCAGACGGCTCTGTACGGCGTTCAGCGGGGAGCCCTCGCCGTGCCGGACGGTCACCACGAACGCGTCCCCCAGGAAGATCATGACCTCGCCGGTGGAGACGGTGTCGCTGTGAGGCTCGTAGGCGACCGGCTTGAGGACCATGAACAGCGAGTCGTCGTACACCTCCAGCTTGGGCCGCTGATGCGCCTTGAGGGCGTCCTCGACCGCCAGCGGGTGCAGTCCGAACTCCTGGGAGACCAGATCGAACTCGTCCGCCGTCGGCTCGTGCAGCCCGATCCAGACGAATCCCCCCGACGCCCGTGCCTGTTCCAGCGCGTCGGAGAAGTCGTCGGGCCCCTCCGTCCGGTGTCCTTCCCGGTAGACGGCGCAGTCGATGATCACGCAGCGAACCTTCCCCCCACCGGCCGGAGAACACATCCGGCAGCGCGCCGGACGGCACACCTTGCGACGCACCCGGCCGCACACCCGCGCGTGCGCCTACCCTGGGCCGCATGCCCACGTTGCTCCTGGTCCGGCACGGACGATCCACCGCCAACACCGAGGGACTGCTCGCCGGCTGGACGCCCGGCGTCGCCCTCGACGAACGCGGGGCCGCGCAGGCCGCCGCCCTGCCCGGACGGCTCGCCGCCCTGCCCCTCTCCGAGGTCGTCGCCAGCCCCCTCCAGCGCTGCCAGGAGACGATCCGGCCGCTCCTGGACGCCCGGCCCGGCCTCACCGCCCACACCGACGACCGCATCGGGGAGTGCCACTACGGCGACTGGACGGGCCGCAAGCTCGCCGAGCTGAAGGACGAGCCCCTCATGGAGGTCGTCCAGGCCCATCCGTCGGCCGCCGCCTTCCCCGGCGGGGAGTCCATGCGCGCGATGCAGACACGCGCCGCCGAAGCGGTGCGCGAGTGGAACGCGCGCGTGGAGCGCGATCACGGCGCCGACGCCGTCTATCTCATGTGTTCGCACGGGGACATCATCAAGTCCCTCGTCGCCGAAGCACTCGGACTTCATCTGGACCTCTTCCAGAGGATTTCCGTCGATCCGTGTTCCGTCACCGCGATCCGGTACACGCGGCTGCGCCCCTACCTCGTGCGGCTCGGCGACACCGGTGACCTCGCCGCCCTGGCACCGCGCGACGAGACGCCCTCCGACGACGCCCCGGTGGGGGGCGGCGCGGGCGCACCGTGATCGTCGGCCGCAGTAGGGTGAAGCCGACGCGGCAGCGCCGTGGATACAGGTACCCACAACTCTCGATGGAGTCAGGACGTGTCCCGTCAGGTGTTCCTCTACGACCAGCCGGAACGTTTCGTGGCCGGTACGGTCGGACTGCCAGGGCGCCGTACGTTCTTCCTCCAGGCCTCAGCCGGCTCCCGGGTGACCAGCGTGGCCCTGGAGAAGACCCAGGTCGCCGCACTCGCCGAACGCATGGACGAACTGCTCGACGAGGTCGTACGCCGTAGTGGCGGCAGCGCCGCCGTGCCCGCCGTGGCACCGACCGAGATCGCCGACACCGCTCCGCTGGACGCCCCGGTGGAGGAGGAGTTCCGCGTCGGCACCATGGCGCTCGCCTGGGACGGCGAGGAGGAGTGCATGATCGTCGAGGCGCAGGCGCTCGTCGAACTGGACGCCGAATCCGAGGAGGACCTCGCCGAGGCGGAGGAGCGGCTGCTCCAGGACGAGGAGAACGGGCCCCCGATGCTCAGGGTCCGGCTCACCGGCATCCAGGCCCGTGCCTTCGCCAAGCGCGCCCTCGACGTCGTCAACGCGGGCCGGCCGCCGTGTCCGCTGTGCAGCCTCCCCCTCGACCCGGAAGGACATGTGTGTCCGCGCCAGAACGGATACCGACGCGGAGCGTGACCACCGCAGACCCCACCGCCGCGGTGCTGCTCGCCCAGGGCGAGCTGACCGTGCGCGGGCGCATCCGTGAGGCGTCGAACGCGGTGCTGTACTGCACCGTGGCCCACGAGGGCCGCGAGGCCGCCTGTGTCTACAAGCCCGTCGCGGGGGAGCGGCCCCTGTGGGACTTCCCGGACGGGACGCTCGCCGGGCGCGAGGTCGCGGCGTACCTGGTCTCCGAGGCGACCGGCTGGGGACTGGTGCCGCCCACCGTGCTGCGGGACGGCCCGCATGGCGAGGGCATGTGCCAGCTGTGGATCGAGACCGCCCCGGGCACGGAACTCCTCGCCCTGGTCGACCGGGAGGAACCCGCACCCGGCTGGAAGGCGATCGGATTCGCCGAGGTGGGCGAGGGACGCACCGCACTGCTCGTGCACGCCGATGACGCGCGGCTGCGGCGGATGGCCGTGCTCGACGCGGTGATCAACAACGCCGACCGCAAGGGCGGGCACCTCCTGCCCACCCGGGACGGCCGGCTCTACGGCATCGACCACGGCGTCACCTTCAACGTCGAGGACAAGCTGCGCACCCTGCTGTGGGGCTGGGCGGGGGAGCCCCTGCCCGGGGAGGCGCGCGAGGTCCTCGAGACCCTCGGGAAGGCACTCGCCGAGGGCGGCCCGCTGGCCGCCTCGCTGGCCCCGCTGATCACCCCCGCCGAGATCGACGCCACGCGCGCCCGTGTGACCTCCCTCCTCGCCTCCGGCACCCATCCCGAGCCCGGCGGGGACTGGCCGGCGGTCCCCTGGCCGCCGGTCTGACCTACGCCGGTCCGGCTCACGCGGGTCCGGCTCACGCGGGTCCGGCTCACGCCCGGTGGCACGGCCCGAGCATGGTGCTCCGGCCCGCGTCCGGCCCGCGTCCGGGCCGGGCGGGACAGCTCCGTACACCCTTCGCCCGCGCGCCACCCGCACGTTCGGCGGTGATGCGCAAGAGTGCCTTCCCGGTCGTCCGGCCCGCTCCGGTTCGTGTCCTGGACCATGGTCCGGTTACGCTCAGGGCATGCATGCCTGGCCCGCTTCCGAGGTCCCCGCCCTGCCCGGTCAGGGACGCGACCTGAGGATTCACGACACCGCGACCGGGGGCCCGATCACACTCGACCCCGGCCCCGTAGCCCGTATCTACGTCTGCGGCATCACCCCGTACGACGCCACCCACATCGGACACGCGGCGACGTACAACGCGTTCGACCTCGTGCAGCGCGTGTGGCTCGACACCAAGCGGCAGGTTCACTACGTCCAGAACGTCACCGACGTCGACGACCCGCTGCTGGAGCGGGCCGAGCGGGACGGCGTCGACTGGGCCGCCCTCGCCGAGCAGGAGACCCAGCTCTTCCGCGAGGACATGACGGCCCTGCGGATGCTGCCGCCGCGTCAGTACATAGGCGCCGTGGAGGCGATACCCGGCATCGTCCCGCTCGTCGAACGGCTGCGCGATCTCGGCGCCGCGTACGAACTCGAGGGCGACACCTACTTCTCGGTCGAGGCCGACCCGCATTTCGGGCAGGTCTCGCACCTCGACGCGGCCGCCATGCGGCTGCTGTCCGCCGAACGCGGCGGCGACCCGGACCGTCCGGGCAAGAAGAACCCCCTCGATCCGATGCTCTGGTCGGCCGCCCGCGAGGGCGAGCCCAGCTGGGACGGCGGATCGCTCGGCAGGGGCCGTCCGGGCTGGCACATCGAGTGCGTCGCCATCGCCCTGGACCACCTGGGCATGGGCTTCGACATCCAGGGCGGAGGCTCCGACCTGGTCTTCCCGCACCACGAGATGGGCGCCTCGCACGCCCAGGTGCTCACCGGCGAGTTCCCCATGGCCAAGGCGTACGTCCACGCCGGGATGGTCGCCCTGCACGGCGAGAAGATGTCCAAGTCCAAGGGCAACCTGGTCTTCGTGTCCCGGCTGCGGCGTGACGGCGTGGACCCGGCGGCGATCCGGCTGGCGCTGCTCGCCCACCACTACCGCGCGGACTGGGAATGGACCGACCAGGTCCTCCAGGACGCCGTGACGCGGCTCGGGCACTGGCGGGCCGCCGTCTCCCGCCCCGACGGCCCGTCCGCCGAGACTCTGGTGGACGAGATCCGCGAAGCCCTGGCCAACGACCTGGACGCTCCGGCGGCGCTGGCCGCCGTCGACCGCTGGGCCGTGGCCCAGGAGCAGCAGGGAGGCACGGACATGGGCGCGCCCGGGATCGTCTCCCGCGCCGTGGACGCCCTGCTCGGCGTGGCGTTGTAAACGATAGGGAACGCAGTGGGGCGCCCCACTGCGTTCGTCCGGGTCCGCCTGCCTCGGCCCGCCGCGTTCGGTCCTTCGCGTCCGTCCGCGGTCAGTCCTCCGAGGAGTCCTCGCCGTCCGTGTCCGGTTTCGTCGGTTTCGGCGGGCGGGGCCGACTGCCCGGGGCGTCCCGCCGGAACGACGGGCCGTCCCCGCCGTCGGCCGTGGCGTGGCCACCGGGCTGCGGCGGGCCGGACGAACCGTCACGGCGCCGCAGATAGCGCTCGAACTCGCGGGCGATCGCCTCGCCCGACGCCTCCGGCAGCTCGGCCGTGTCCCGGGCCTCCTCCAGCGACTGGACGTACTCCGCGACCTCGCTGTCCTCCGCGGCCAGTTGGTCCACGCCCACCTGCCAGGCGCGCGCGTCCTCGGACAGTTCGCCCAGCGGGATGCGCACGTCGATCAGGTCCTCCAGCCGGTTCAGGAGGGCCAGCGTCGCCTTCGGGTTGGGCGGCTGCGACACGTAGTGCGGGACCGCCGCCCACAGCGACACCGCCGGGACGCCCGCGTGCGTGCACGCCTCCTGGAGAATGCCGACGATCCCCGTGGGACCCTCGTACTTGGTCTCCTCCAGGTCCATGCGGCGGGCCAGGTCCGGATCGGACGTGGTCCCGCTGATCGGGACCGGACGGGTGTGCGGAGTATCACCCAGCAGAGCGCCCAGGACGACCACCAGCTCCACCCCGAGTTCATGGGCGAAGCCCAGCAGCTCGTTGCAGAACGAGCGCCAGCGCATGGACGGTTCGATCCCGCGGACCAGCACCAGATCGCGCGGCTTGTCGCCACCGACCCGGACCACCGACAACCGCGTCGTCGGCCACGTGATCTTCCGCACGCCGCCGTCCATGAACACCGTGGGCCGGTTGACCTGGAAGTCGTAGTAGTCCTCGGCGTCCAGCGCCGCGAACACCTCGCCCTTCCATTCCCTGTCCAGATGCGCGACCGCGGTGGAGGCGGCGTCACCGGCATCGTTCCAGCCCTCGAACGCGGCCACCATGACCGGGTCGATCAGCTCGGGAACCCCCTCGAGCTCGATCACCCAGTGCCTCCTTCCGACGTGCCCTCGCGTACGCCCCAACCTTACGGCGTGCAGGGGGGAGCGTCCGCAGCCCCCTCGCAGGGGGAATGCCCCAACACTGCCCCGGCAGGCGCCGGGAAACACCCCGTGTCGATCCGAGCCGTCCGGCAGGGCCGCCCGGGAGGGCCGCCCGCTCACGGTGCGGACGGCGGGCCTTCACCGCGTGGAACGCGGCCACCGCTCGAGGCCCGCGAGGTGGACGGC
>NZ_LIQT01000092.1:450-20273 GCF_001418415.1 Streptomyces hirsutus | reverse complement strand
GCTCCTCACCAGCTGGTCTCGGCCGCAAAATACTTCGCGTCCCTCCGCAGGATTTCCCGCTCAAGCTCGAGTTCCTTCACCCGCGCCCGCAGCTGCCGGTTCTCCTTCTCCATCGCGGTGGCCTCGCCCGCCCCGGGCTGGGCCGCCTGTTCGGCATCCCGCACCCACGTGCGGAGCGTCTCGTGGTTGACACCCAGGTCCCTGGCCACCGACGCATACGTCCCACCCGGACTGGCGTGGGGTACAGCGCGACGGCGTCCGCCCGGAACTCAAGCGAGTACTTCGACGTCCCCAACGGGAACTCCTGTTCTTCGGATCCTCACGATCCAATGATCAGGGTGTCCACGATCAAGGGGTAACGCCCCGCGCCGGGTGCACGCGACGTGCTGCGAGGGACGTAACCGACCGCATGCGTTGCAGGCTGCGTGACCTGCACGCGTGCAGGCGGATTTGTCTTTCAGGTGGACGAGCTACGGAACAAGACGTACCCATCCGGCTCGTCAGGGTCGTGTGAGTTCAGCGTCCCGCCCCTGGCCTGCCAGAACCGTCTCCTGATGGACACCGCCCGGGGCCAGGTTCCATGCTTCGACGGCGAAGTCGCTGCGTCCGGCGCCTGTCGTACGGGCCTGCAGCCGCCACGGCCCGTCGGCGAGCGGATAGAACCTCAAGGTGAGGACCTGCTCGTCGGCCAGATAGACCTCTGCTATCGAACGGTCCACGATCATGCGCAGTTCGACGGGGGTGCCCGGGCGGGTCGCCGCCGGACACGGGGCGGTGTACGAGCCTCCCCGCGCACGCGCGTCCAGTGATGCGTGGCCGCGGTCGACGATGAGGTGCCCCGCCGCGGGGTCGAGGCTGATGTCGAGGTACTCGGAGCCGTCCGCCGAGGTGACCAGGCGCAGCCCGCTCGTACCGGTGGGGTCGGGGATCAGGGCGGCGGTGAGGTCGAAGGTGCGGCTGACCTGACCGAGTTCGGCCGGCTCGGGACGCGTGACGTGGCCGGTGCGGTGCAGTACACGCGCGCCGCGCAGCGCCAGCAGTTCGCGGGCGGGGCGTTGGACAACCGTGCCGTCAGCGGTGAGGCTCACCTCGCGGGGAAGCGTGAGGACGCCTGCCCAGCCCGCTTCGTGCGCCCAGCCGTCGTCGCGGGCCTCCCAGGCCCAGCCCCACAACAGCCATCGGTCTTCCCCGGGGGCCTTCAGCAGGGCGGGAGCGTAGATGTCGGGGCCGTGGTCCAGCGGTACGGGGGAGGCGGCTGGCGTGAAGCGGCCGTTCTTTTCATGGCCGGTGTGGACGGTGGTGTGGCTGGGGCCGTTCTGCGGGGTCCAGTCGCTGACGATCAGGATGCTCCGGTCGCCGAACGTCGCGTACTGGGGGCATTCCCAGCCGATCGGGCCGGTGCAGGGCGCGGCGTCGCTGGTGTGGAAGGGGCCGAGGTACGCCCAGTTTTCCAGGTCGTCGGACTCGTACAGCAGCGCTGCGGCGCGGCCGTCGTCGAGGGCGGAGCCGACCAGCATCCGCCAGCGCTCGTCCTGCCGCCAGACGTAGGGGTCCCGGTACATGGTGGTGCCGGCAGGCGGCTCAGCGATGAGCAGTTGGGGACGTTTGGCCCAGGTGCGGCCGTTGTCCTGCGACTCGGCGGTCGTGATGGGCTGCCACCAGCGGTCGTTGCGATGGGCGGAGTAGAAGGCCACCATGCGGTCGTCGACGGAGACTGCGTTGCCCGAGTAGCAGCCGTCGGCGTCATAGCCGCCGGGTGTGGGAGTGAGGGCTACGGGGAGGGGCTCCCAGTTGATCAGGTCGGGGCTGCGGAAGTGGCCCCAGTGCACGTTCGAGTGCTGCGGGCCGTGCGGGTTGTACTGGAAGAACACGTGGTAGTGCCCGTCGTGGAAGACCAGCCCATTGGGGTCGTTGATCCAGTTGCGGGGCGGTCGCAGATGTATCGCCGGGAGGTGGGGGTCGGCAGGCAACGCGGACACACAGGGCCTTTCTCAGGGTGCGCGAAGCACACGGGAGTCATGAGGACGAGGAGGGCGAACGGCGTGGTGCCGCTGTGCGGGTCAGCCCTTGACGCCGCTGGAGGCGATGCTGTTGACGAAGGAGCGCTGGAACGCCACGAAGAGAGCCAGGATCGGCACGGTGATCATGGAGGAGTACGCCATGATCTGGCCCCATCCCACGTTCAGCTGGAAGAAGTAGGAGATACCCACCATCACCGGCCGCAGTTCCTCGCTCTGCACGACCATCAGCGGCCACAGGTAGGAGTTCCAGGCCGGCAGGAAGGTCAGGATGGCCACGGTGGCGATGGCCGGCCCGGACAGCGGCATGACGATGCGGCGGTAGATGGTGAACCAGCCGGCGCCGTCCACGATGGCTGCCTCGTCCAGCTCCCTGGGGATGCTCTGGAAGTACTGGTGGAAGAAGAAGACCGAGAAGGCGTTGGCGACGAACGGCAGGATCTGCACCTGGTAGGTGTCCATCCAGCCGGTGCTCCACTCCAGGTGGAACCCGTTGACGCTCAGCAGCGGAAGTTGGTTGACCCACCACACCAGCGGCAGCGCGAAGGTTTCGAACGGCACGATGAGAGTGGCGATGACCGCGGTCAGGACGAGTTTCCGGCCGGGCCACTGCATCCGTGACAGGGCGAAGGCGGCCATGCTGTTGACGACGATGCCGAGCACCACCGTGATCGAGGAGATCAGCACGGAGTTCAATAGGAACCGTGCCGCCGGGACTCGCTCGAACACAGCCATGTAGTTGTCCAGCGACAGGGCGCCGACCGGCAGGAAGGCCCGCAGGGAGTCCAGGTCACCGAAGATCTGGTCGTCCGGCTTGAACGACGAGACAAGCATGAAGACGAGTGGGAGCGCGAAGACCAGGGCCAGGACGATGCGGCCGGTGTGACCGCCGAAGTGCTTGAGGAAGGAAGTCATGTCAGTCCTTCTCCCGAGTCAGGAAGCGCTGGACGAGGGACACACTCAGTACGAGCACGAAGAAGATCAGCGAGACGGCCGCCGCGTAGGCGGTCTGCTGCTGGTCGTAGCCGGTGTGCACCGCCTGGTAGACGACGGTGGTGGTGGAGTCGAGAGGTCCGCCCTGCGTCATCACCCTGATCTGGGTGAAGAGGCTGAGCGCCGCGATCGTGATGGTGACGAGCACGAACGTACGGGTGGCGCGCAGTCCCGGCCAGGTGACGTGGCGGAAGCGGTGCCAGCGGGTGGCTCCGTCGAGATCTGCGGCCTCGTACAGTTCGGCGGGGATGGTCTGCAGCCCGGCCAGCCAGATGATCATGTGGAAGCCGACGCCCTGCCACACCGACATCAGAATGATGGCGGGCATAGCGGTGGCCGGGTTGCCCAGCCAGTCCGGGCCCTCGACATGGCCGAGGGTGAGCGTGGAGATGACGTGGTTGACCAGACCGTCCTTCCGGTAGAGGAAGGTCCACAGGAGGGACACCACGACCATCGAGGTGACAACCGGCAGGAAGTACACGGTACGGAAGAAGTTGATACCACGTACCTTGGCGTTGACCAGCAAGGCCAGCACCAGGGCGAGTCCGGCCTGGAGCGGGACGACGACGGCAGCGAAGTAGGCCGTGTTGCGCAGGGACTTGTAGAAGGTCGGGTCCTGGAAGAGCAGGGTGAAGTTCCTCAGGCCCACGAAGCGGGCTGGGGTGGGCGAGACGAGCTTCGCGTCGGTGAACGCCAGGGTGAAGGCCAGAGCGACCGGTACAACGAGGAAGACGATTAGTAGCACGACGGCCGGGGTGGCCATGCCGAAGGCGGTGAAGCTCTCACGGCGACGGGCGTTGGTCGTTCGGGTTCGCCGGACCGGACGCAGCCGCTCCCGGGCTGCGATCGTGGTGGGCACGGTATCTCCAGAGGATCGGTCCGGTTCGGACGGCGGGTCGCGCTCGAACCGGACCGGACGGGTCAGTTGGAGTAGTAGTTGTTCGTCTTCAGGTTGCTGTCGATGTCCTTCGCGGCCTGGCCGAGAGCGTTCTTCGGGTCGGCGCCGGCCAGGATGTCCTTGGCCGCCTTCTCGAACTCGGTGGAGATGTAGGGGTAGGCCGGGGTGGCGGGGCGCACCGTCACGTACTCACGCGCGAACTGGACGAGCACGTCGAACTTGCCGCCCGGCTGATAGTCCGCGATCTGCTGCGCGGCGGCGTCGGTGGCCGGGATGGTGCTGGTGGCCTTGGCGTAGTCGACGAAGTACTTGGTCTGGCGGGAGAACTTCAGCCACTCCTGCGCACCGGCCTTGTTGGAGCACGTGGAGCTCATCGCCCACTGCCAGGAGGCGCCGCCGATCTTGGGCCCGTTACCGAAGTCCACCGGTGGAATGATCGCCAGGTCGTCGCCGAGCTTCTCGGCGTTCTTGGCCGCGTTCCAGCTGCCGTCCCACTGGATCGCGCTCTTGCCGGCCAGGAAGTCCTTGTTCGGGTCGGCTCCGGACTTCTTCGCCATGTAGCCATTGGCCACCAGCGAGTGGAACCAGGAGGCCCACTCCACGGCGTTCTTGCCGTCGAGGGTGCCCGAGGCCGTCTTGTAGTCGTCACGGTCGATCAGGTCCCCGCCAAAGCTCTGCAGCTGCGGGGAGTAGCCGTACGACCACCACTCGCCGGTGCCGCCGGTGCCCATCTCCAGCGGGTACTCGAACTTGCCGCTCTTCTTCAGCTTGGCGAGCCCCGCGTCGAACTCATCCTTCGTCCAGGGCTTGTCCATGGTGGGAACACGGATGCCGTGCTCGCCCAATACGGACTTGCGGGCGAAGAAGGCCAGAGAGACATCGTAGAAGCCGAACGCGTAGAGCTTGTCCTTGTAGTCTCCGACGGTGCTGGCCAACTGGTCGGACAAGGGCACTTCACTGCCGGAGACGTCGATCGGGGACAGGTAGCCGCCCCATGCCCAGTTCGCCACGTTCGGGCCGTCCACGTCGAGCAGGCAGGGCAGCTTGCGGGCGGAGGCTGCCGCTACGACCGAGTTGTTGTAGTCGCTCTGCGGGAACGCCTGCAGCTTGACCTTGTACTTGTCCTGGGAGCCGTTGAAGTCCTTGATGATCTTCTTGACGACGTCGAGTTCCACCGAGTTGCCGGCGTTGTGCGTCCACAGGGTCAACGTGTCGCCGCTGGCACCGGACGTGCTTCCGCTCCCGGAGGTGCATCCGGCGACCAGCGCGGTCGCCGCTGTGACGGCTACACTCGCAGCAGCGAGGCGTCTTGTTCTGAACAGCATGAGGTTCCTCCATCTCACTGAGACGGGTTTTGCAGGACCCGCCCTCGGCGACCGGTTGCGACGGTCGCTGTTCTTGGTGGTCGTCCCGTCACCCGCATCCGTCTTCATCGGTGCGGGCGGCGGGACGGCTGTCTTCGGTGGCGGTGTCAGCCGCTGGTGGGAGCGGCGATGGAGGCACGGCTTTGAAGCGGCATGGGCACGCGGTGCACGACTGCTTCAAGCGGACCCGTGCGGAGGATCAACTCCATCGCGAGGTGCCCGAGTTGGTAGTGCGGCAGCCGTAGCGTGGTGAGCGCCGGACGCAGCACGGACGCGATGTCCTGATCGTCGAACGAGATGACCGACACATCGCCGGGCACCGACAGACCTGCCTCACCAAGCGCCTGGTAGGCGCCGAAGGACACCCGATCGGCCAGACACACCAGCGCGCGGGGCCTGTGCCCCGCCGCCAGCAGGGCGGACACCTCTCGGTAGCCGTCAAGCGTGTCCCAGTCGCACTCGACGACGCCTTCCAGGCGTGCCCCGCCCTCCCGAAGGACTCCCTCCAGGCCGCGCATGCGCTCGTTACCGGCGATGATTCCCTCGGGTGTGGCCGGAACGGCCTGGTGGCCGCCAATCGCCCAGATGCCCTCACTCTGGCCGGCGGCGAGCAGAGCCCGGGCGGCGTCCCGTCCGGCCTCGAACTCGTCCGGGACGACGGAGGGTGCATCGAAGCCGGGGGCCAGGCAGTTCAGCAGAACCACCCGGCGCCCGAACAGCTCCTTGGGCGGGGTCACGTACCGGGTGAACATGGACGCGTAGATCACCGCGTCGACCTGGCGGTCCAGCAGCGCGTGGACCAGCGACGACTCGGCGGCGCGGTCGCCGCCCGCCTCGGTGATGAACAGCAGGTGGTCCCGCTCCCGGGCGGCCTCCATGGCGCCGCGGATCACATCGCCCGCGAACGGTGTCGTGGTGATCCGGTCCGAAACGAACCCGATCGTCTGGGTGGACTTCGTCCGCAGGCTGCGCGCCGTGACGTTCGGGCGGTAGCCCAGCTCCCGGGCGGCCTCCAGCACGCGTTCGCGAGAGGCGTCGGAGATGCGCATGTCAGTCCGGCCGGACAGGGCGAACGACGCGGTCGTCGGCGAGACGCCCGCCTTGCGGGCAACGTCGGCCATGGTCACGCGGCGTTCGGACATCAGAGGATCAGCCCCGTTCGGCTAAATCGTATTAGCAAGGTGTGATGAGAGTGCTTCACTCGTCATGCACTGTCAACACCCCGGACATCTCACCTGCGTAACGGTGGCCTTATGTGACGTTATCGCCAGTTTTAGAGGGTGCGAAGTCGAAATCCGTATGCGTTAGCTCTTGCTTTAGCGGCGGCGACGCACGAACCATGCCGACCCATCACCTAAATCGAATTGACAGGCCGTCAGGTTGCCGTCGGTCTCATATCCCAGGAGCCAGCATGAGGAGAAGAACAGCCCTCAGGGTCGTGTCCGCCGCCGTCGGCGGCGCCGTCGTACCCCTCTCGTTCGCCCCTGCTCCCGCCGCCGCCCATGGACACACCACCCTTCGAAGCCCCACCGCGCATTGGGACTTCGAAGAGCACACCGGCGCAGTCACCCGCGAGGCGGTCTCCGGCTCCACGGACCCCGTCGACTACGTCTTCAACGACGCCCGCTACAAGCCCGGCAGCGATCCCGTACGTCGCCGCGGCGTGCTCGGCCGGGCACTGTACTTCGACGGTTGCTCCACCATCGTCACCGCCGAGGGCCCCGGCAAGCTCGACGTCACCGGCGGCATGACCATCGACATCTGGATCGCCCCCTACGCCTACGAGCACGGCATCGACGGCAAGCCCCAGGGCCTGGTCAACCAGCACGCCCCGGACGCAAGAACCGGATTCCTGCTGGGCCTGCGCCGCTTCGGGCAGATCGTCTTCGACAGCGACCTGGTCGAGGTCAAGGGAGCCCCGGACCAGCCGGCCGCCAAGAACAGATGGACCCACATCGCCGCCACCTACGACCCGGCCGCCCACCAACTGCGCCTCTACCGCGACGGCCTGCTGATCGGAACCGCCGCCACCCCGACCAGGCCCCCGTACCGGCCTCCAGCGAGCCTGTCCTCATCGGGAGGCACAACCGCCCCACGCTACTCAACGGCGAGTTCCACGCCAACATGTACATGGGCCTGATGGACAGCCTCGTCATCCGCTCGGGCGCCCTGGACGAGGCGACGGCACGCAAGGAGCACGCCGCAAAAATCGCCGCGCGCCCGGCCACCGTGTGCCTCGTCCGGACCTGACCCACGACCGGGCCCGTTTCGATGGTGACCGGCACCGTCCCCAGTTCCACATGCTGCCGCCCTGGCACTGGATGAACGAGCCGCACGCGCCGGTGCACTTCAAGGGCAAGTAGGGGGCTGAGGAACATCCGTGTCAGATCGTGCGCTAGGGGTTCGCCGGGCTGTTTGGTGCTTTGACCTGGGGTGATTGAGCGTCGGAGCCTTCGTGGGTCGTTGTTGTCGATCTTCGGAGAGCTGTTGTGGCGGTCGAGTTCCTGACGGATGAGCAAGCGGCCCGGTACGGGTCGTTCCATGAGGTGCCCTCGCGGGCGGAGCTGGAGCGGTACTTCTTCCTGGACGACGCGGACCGGGAGGCGGTGCAGGCCAAGCGGCGTGCGCACAACCGGCTCGGGTATGCGGTCCAGCTGACGAGCGTGCGGTTCCTGGGCCGGTTCATGCCGGACCCGCGGCAGGTGCCGGCGGAGGTGGCCGAGTACCTGGCCGGGCAGTTGGAGATCGCGGACGCCTCGTGCCTGAAGCTGTACGACGAGCGGGACGGCACGGCGCGTACGCACGCCGGGGAGATTCAGGAGGCCGGGGGCTGGCGGGACTTCGCCGAGGTCCGCGAGGAGCTGGCGGCCTGGCTGGACGCGCGGGCGTGGACGACCGGCGACGGGCCGAAGGCGTTGTTCGACGCGGCGGCGGGCTGGCTGCGCGAGGGCCGGGTGCTGCTGCCGGGGGTGAGCCGCCTGGCCCGGCTCGTCGGTAACGTTGCGCTTGCCGATAACCTCATCCGCCCTGGTCGGAGCTGGTGTGCGGGATGCCGAGTGCGGTCGGTCGAGTCCGTGCCGTCGCGCGGCTGTCGATCAACGCGGCATGATGACCAACCGTGCTGCTGCGACTGGCCTACTTGGGCATGGCGAACGCGTTCGCCATGCTGCGCCTGCTACCGATGAGCGATCGGGACAAGGACCCGGACCTCAGAGGTGTGATGTAGCGGGTGGCGGTGACTTCGGTCAGCATTCTCCCAGGCCGTTCGACTCTTCGCTCCTACCGTCCACGACCGCCCCTCCGGTCTCCGGCATGAAGTGAGCATAGTAACCAGCGTGACCGTCGCGGCGAGGAGTGCCCGAGCCACCGTGCCGACGTCACCACGGGCTCCCCCGCCTCCAGCACGTGGAATCCCCCCTCGGCGCCGCCTCCCACTGCCACTGCCACCGCCACTGCTTCGCCGATCGGGGAAAACCTCTGCCGCGACGGTATGCGGCCCACCCGGTGGGGGATCCACTTCGCGCAGAGGGCCTGGGCAACCGCCGACGCCCTGCGGACGGCGTGTTTCTCCACAGTCACGCCGCACGTCGGCCGGAGTACCGGCCTCGTCCTCTCCTCCGGAGTCCCGAACCGCTTCCACGGTCCGTCCGCCTCGGCGATCGTCCGAAGGCGGGCGGCCTCCTCCGTCGGCCTCCGTCGACCGGCTCGCGGTCGCGGAGCGCCGGGGGGCCGCTCGCGGCGGTCATCAGCTGTCGCTTCGTGCGGCCGGTGAGGCCTGCCGGACGTCCGCGCCGGAGCTGACGTGCCGCTGGGTCTCCTGGGGGCCGTGCCAGTCCAGGCAGATCACGGTGGCATCGTCTTCGAGCCGGCCGCCGGGGGCGGCGTCCCGGACCGCGGACGTCAGCATCAGCGCGGTCTCCCGCGGGTGCAGGTTCCGGGTGCGCTCGAGCAGGTCGGGCAGGTCGACCTGCTCCCCCTGCCGTTCGAGCATGCCGTCGGTCAGCATGAGCAGACGGTCACCGGGTCGCAGATCGATGTCCTGAACCCGGTAGGGGCGGGACGCGAGCGCGGCCAGCCCGAAGGGATGGTCCACTTCGCAGGTGATCTCCTCCGCAGCCCCCTCACGCAGGCGCAGCGGCCAGGGGTGGCCGGCGTTGACGAGCTGGGCCCGCCCGGTGTGGAGGTTGATACGCAGCAGCTGGCCGGTGGCGTGGCCGTGTCCATAGTCGGCCAGGGCCCGGTCGGCCCGGTGGGCCTGGTCGGCCAGGCCGGCTCCTGCGCGGCGGGCGCCACGCAGGGCACCCACCAGGACCGTGGCGGCCAGCGCGGCGGAGATGTCGTGGCCCATGGGGTCGGTCACCGACAAGTGCAGGGTGTCGTGGTCCAGTGTGTAGTCGAAGGTGTCGCCGCTGAGGTCTTCGGAGGGCTCCAGGCTCCCGCACAGCGTGAACTGCGCGGCCTCGCACGACAGCGAGGAAGGCAGCAGCTGGTACTGGATTTCTGCTGCCAGGGTGGGGGGCCTGGAGCGTTTGCCCCAGATGTAGAGGTCGGTGAAGTGCCCGTTGGCGATCACGACGTAGGCCAGGACGTGGCCGACTTCCCCGACCGCGTCGAGGACGTCGTCGCCGGCGCCGGCCGGCAGGAGCAGTTCGAGCAACCCGATGGCGTCCCCCCGGTTGGTGACCGGCACGATCACCCGCTGTCCCCGGCCGGTCGTCTCCCGGTACAGCCGCTGGGTACGGATCACCTCCTCGTAGACGCTGCCGGGCAGGGGGATCCGCTCCGCTTCTCTCCCACCCTCCGCGGTATGGGAGGTGGACAGCCGCGCCACCGACTTCCCCGTCAGGTCCACGATGAGGAAGGAGACCTCCGTGGCTCCGAAACGCCGCCGCAGGTACTCCGCGACCACGTCGACGGCCTCCACCGGCGCCGCCGTCTCCGCTGCCGTCAGCAACTGAGGAAATTCGCTCTGCCCACCGCTCACGGCTACGGCCCCTTTCGCGGCCCCTCGTACCAGCTTGGGAACCGCCATGGTGAGAGTCAATCCGTGACCGGTCACGGTCAGTGAAGTATGGAGGGAGCAGGTCATCGGATGTGTTGCTCCGGCGGGACCGGCAGGAGGGAGAAGTGGTCCCGATGGCCTCGGGTGATGAGAACGGCGTCGTCTCCAGCCTCAGCAGGGCCGTCCCGGGTTCCGCCGACCGGTGGAGGGAGTCCGGCGGGGAGCCGGGAGCGTCGGGGTGCCGGAGCCGGCCATGGCGTCCTCCCGCATGCCGTCTCCGCGGCCGCTGCCGTGGCGGCGGCGGTGTCAGGGGGTGGGTTCAAGAGCGGGTGGATCAGTTGGGCCGCATGGCCGTCATCCGGGCGCGTCACCCGGCGTGCCCGGATGGGCTGGACGGCTGAGCCTGTCCCCGCCTCCCGAAAGCAGAGGTTCTTCATGATCGTCAAGAAGCTGCACGCATCCGGCATCCGTGCCGAGCGCGCCTACACCGCCGGCTTCCTCTCCATCGGGATGTCCGTCATCACCAGGTGCGCTTCCCCGAGTGTGGAGAAGAAGGGCGAAGAACGCGCCGACCGCTTGGGCATCTTCGTCGGAGAGTGGGCTCCCACGTTCTTCGCCCTCGGTCTGGCCTTGTCCACCTGCGAGAAGTGACGGCGGACATCGCACAGCGGCTTCGGAGGCCGTCGCGCGACCGAGCCGCCGCTCATGGCCGGAAACGATGAGCCGCTCGGCGCCCCGTGACGACTCGGCTGCGGCGTACTGCTCGTCGCCCTCCTGGTCCGCTCCTTCCTGCGGCCGCGCCGATGCCCGGCCTCGGGCCGTTGGCCCAGGGCCCCGGCCCGCCCGTCACCGGACCCGAGGACGGGGAAGCAGTCGGCGTGGCGGCGCCCCGCATGCCGACCACAGCGTCCGCCCCTACCGTGAGGGGAGGGGGAACGCAGCCACGGGAGAGGAACCGTTCCATGCCGGTCGCCGGGAGCCCGCTGCACGGACGGACGGCTGTCGTGACCGGAGCGGCACGCGGTCTGGGGGCGGCGATGGCCCGGGATCTGGCCGGCCGGGGTGCGAAGGTGGCGCTGCTCGGGCGTGAGGAGAGAACGCTGGCCCGGGTCAGGGACTCCCTGCCGGCGGGTGCGTCCGAGTGCTGGGAGGTCGACGTCACGGACGACCGGGGCATGGCCCGGGCCCGCGCGGAGATCCGTGCGCGGCTCGGATCGCCTTCCCTCGTGGTCGCCAACGCGGGAGTGGCCGAGGGCGGGCCGTTCGCCGAGTCCGATCCCGCGGTCTGGCGCCGGGTCATCGAGGTGAACCTGATCGGCAGCGCCGTCACGGCCCGGACGTTCCTCGGAGACCTGTTCGAGACTCGGGGTTACTTCCTCCAGGTCGCGTCGCTCGCGTCCCTCGGTGCGGCCCCGATGATGAGCGCGTACTGCGCGTCGAAGGCGGGGGTCGAATCGTTCGCCCACTCACTGCGGGCGGAGGTGGCCCACCGGCGTGTGGGCGTCGGGATCGCCTACATCAACTGGACGGACACCGACATGATCCGCGACGCCGACGAGTACGCGGTGCTGCGGGAGCTCCGGGGCCACATGCCACTGCCGGCGCGCAAGGTCTACCCCGTCGAGTACGTGGCGGGCCGGCTGGTCACCGCGATCGAACGGCGCCGTCCGTCCGTCTACGTGCCCCGCTGGCTGCGGTCGGCCCAGCTCGTGCGCGCCGCGATGCCTCCTGTGGTGACGATGCTGTCGCGACGTGAACTGCCTCGTCTCGCCGCCGGGGAACCGTTCGAGGCCACGGGGCTGCTCGGCGCCGGTGGCCGGGCCGACCAGGCCGGTTCCCCGCATCGCTAGTGCCCCGGCAGGCGACGTTCGCCCGTCAAGGAGCGGCGTCCGGTGCATGCTCTCGGCGTACCGGCCGGAAGTCCTCGTACTGGACGTACTTGGACTTTCGGCCGGTGCGGCGAAGGGGGTACCTCCCTGCTCGAGCGAAGCCGAGAGCTCGGGGGCGCGTGCCGGGCGTCGCGACGGGGCGAACGTCGCCTGTTGGGGCACTGGAGCCTCCCGTTCGGATCGTGCCGGGCTCACGGGCGCGGCCGGCCGAGAAGGGCGGGACCGCCGACGTGACCGTCGGGATCAGCGTCGGCGACCTCGTGTCGCGGGCCGGTGCGCTGCGGCCGGACCGGCTCACCGGCATCGCACAAGCGCGCCGTCAGGAGCGCGTCCGGGGTGACATGCCCGGGGTGACATACCGCCATGACGCCCACGCCGCTGGGCCGGTGGAGTGACTGTCCTCCGGGAGGGACTCCGTAACGGGCAGGAATCAGCGCATCCGCGCAAGGGCACTCGGCGGAAGCACTGGTGTGCAGGTGACCGAGAGTGAGAAGAGGTTGTGTATGTGGGGACCCGGGCCCACCGTGGCCGAACCGATCGGGCCCGCAGACGGTCCGCTCACGGCCCTCGACGCCGTCCACGCCGTCGAGGCGGAACTCGGGCACGTCCTCGACGAGGCACTGTGCCGGGCCCGTGCCGTGGACCCGCTGTTCGCGCGTGACGTCGCCGGCCGGGTCACCTCGTTCGTCCTGCGGGGCGGGAAGCGGCTGCGTACGGCGTTCGCGTGGTGCGGCTGGCGGGCGGCGGGCGGCTCGGGCGACGCGACGGCGCTCCTGCGGACGGGCGTCGCGCTCGAGCTGGTGCAGGCGTGCGCTCTCATCCACGACGACGTCATGGACGGTTCGCCGCTGCGCCGGGGCGCGCCCGCGGTGCACGTCGACCTCGCCCGCATGCACCGCGCCGCGCGGATGACGGGCCCGCCCGAGGCGTTCGCGACATCCGCCGCGGTACTCGCCGGCGACCTGGCCCTGGTCTGGGCGGACGATCTGCTGACCGGGACGGCGCTCGGCTCGCCGTACGGCCCGCAGCTGTACCGCGAGTGGCGGGCGATGCGCGGCGAGATGGTCGCGGGGCAGTACCTGGACATCCACGCGCAGGCCGCCGGGTCGTCCGGTGTCGACGAGGCGGTGGGCATCGCCACGCTCAAGAGCGCCCTGTACACGGTCGAGCGCCCACTGGCGCTGGGTGCGTCCCTGGCCGGCGCCGACGCGCAGACCCTGGACGCGCTGCGCTCCGCCGGACGGTGTGCGGGGCTGGCCTTCCAGCTCCGCGACGACCTCCTCGGCACTTTCGGCGACCCGGACCTGACGGGCAAACCGGCCGGTGACGACCTGCGGGCCCGCAAGCTGACCTACCTGCTCGCCGTCGGCCTCCGGCTCGCGGAGGCCTCCGGGGACCGGGAGGCGGCCGACGTGCTCGGCCCGCACGCCTCCGCCCGGTCGGACGAGACCGTGGAACGGATGAGGGCGGCACTGAAGCGGACCGGTGCGTGGACGGTCGTGGAGGACAGGATCACGGAGCTGGCGGTGACGAGCCTGCGGCACTTCGCGAAGGCCGGTGCGGACCCCGCCGTACGGCGGGAGTTCGCCGCGCTGGTCGAACGGGCGTCGGGCGTTGCCCCGGAGCGGACCGGGGAGGCCGCGTGAGAACCGTGCCGGGGGCGACGGATCACGTCGTCGTGGTGGGTGCCGGGCTGTCCGGCCTCGCGTGTGCCCTGCATCTGCTGGGGGCGGGCCGTCGGGTGACGGTCGTGGAGCGGGACGCCGGTCCGGGCGGCCGGTCCGGCCGCGTGCGCCTCGGCGGCTACGAGGTGGACACCGGTCCCACGGTGCTGACCATGCCGCACCTGGCCGACGAGGCCTTCGCCGCCGTCGGCGACAGCCTCGCCCGGCACGTCGAACTGACGGCCCTGCACCCGGCCTACCGGGCGTCCTTCGCGGACGGGACGTCGCTCGACGTCCACACCGACGGCGAGGCCATGGAGGCGGAGGTGCGGCGGTTCGCCGGGCCGGCCGAGGCGGCGGGCTACCGCGGGCTGCGGGAATGGCTGGAACGGCTGTACCGGGCGCAGATGCGCCGGTTCATCGACACGAACTTCGACTCGCCCTTCCAGCTCCTGCACCCGGACCTGGCCCGTCTGGCGGGGCTGGGCGGCTTCGGACGGCTGGACCGCCGCATCGGCCGCTTCCTCTCCGACCCCCGGCTGCGGCGTGTCTTCTCGTTCCAGGCGCTGTACGCCGGAGTCGCCCCGGCCAGGGCCCTCGCGGCCTATGCGGTGATCGCCTACATGGACACCGTGGCCGGTGTCTGGTTCCCCAAGGGCGGCATGCACGCGCTGCCCCGCGGCATGGCGGACGCGGCGGCCGGCGCGGGCGCCGACTTCCGCTGGTCGTCCGAGGTGACCGCGCTGGAGCGCTCGGCCGGCCGGGTGCGTGCCGTGCGGCTGGCGTCGGGCGAACGGATCCCCTGCGACGCGGTGGTGCTGACCTGCGAACTGTCCGCGGCGCACCGGCTGCTGGGGCGTGCCCCGCGGCGCCCGGTGCGGCTGCGCCATTCGCCGTCCGCCGTGGTCCTGCACGCGGGGACCGACCGGACCTGGCCCGGTCTCGCCCACCACACCCTCTCCTTCGGCGCGGCCTGGGAGCGCACCTTCCACGAGCTGACCCGTTCGGGGCGGCTGATGAGCGACCCGTCCCTGCTGATCACCCGGCCGACGACGCACGATCCCGCCCTGGCCCCGCCGGGCAGGCACCTCCACTACGTGCTGGCCCCCTGCCCGAACACCGCTGTAGGACCCTCGGCCGCCGCCTGGCGGGAACTCGGTCCGCGCTACCGCGACAGCCTGGTCGCCGAGCTGGAGCGCCGGGGCCTGGACGGGTTCGCGGACAGCGTCCAGGAGGAAATGCTGGTGACGCCGCTGGACTGGGCCGCGCAGGGGCATGCGGCGGGCAGCCCCTTCTCGGTCTCCCACACGTTCGCCCAGACCGGCCCGTTCCGCCCGCGCAATCTGGTGCGCGGCCTCGAGAACGTCGTGCTGGCCGGCTGCGGGACCACCCCCGGCGTGGGCGTGCCGACGGTACTCATCAGCGGCAAGCTCGCCGCCGCGCGCGTCACCGGCGGCGTCCGCGGCAATTCCGTCCGCGCCGTCCGTACCCGTCCGGCACCGCGCGTCGCCCGTGCCGCCGCGACCCCGGCCGAGGAAGGCATCCATGACCCGTCGTGAACTGGACGCCGCCGGGATCACCGATCCCGCGCTGCGCGCCGCCTACACCCGTTGCAGACGGCTCAACGCCCGCCACGGCAGAACCTACTTCCTGGCCACCCGGCTGCTCCCGGTGGAACGCCGCTCCGCCGTGCACGCGCTGTACGGCTTCGCCCGCTGGGCGGACGACATCGTGGACGACCTCGACCGGCCCCGGGCGCCGAAGGAACGGGACCTGCTGCTGCGGCGCCTGGAGAGCGACCTCGCCCACGGGCTGCGTACGGGCGGCGGGGACGAGCCCGTGGTCCGGGCCGTGGCCGACACCTCCGCCCGGTACGACATCGAGCACACGCTGTTCGCCGACTTCCTGGCCTCGATGCGCAGCGACCTGCACGTCACCGACTATCCGACCTACGCCGACCTGCGCACCTACATGCACGGCTCGGCGGCCGTGATCGGACTGCAGATGCTGCCCGTGCTCGGCACGGTCACCTCACGCGAGGAGGCGGCACCGCACGCGGCGGACCTCGGCGTCGCCTTCCAGCTCACCAACTTCCTGCGCGACGTCGGCGAGGACCTGGACCGGGGCCGTGTCTACCTGCCGGCGGACCTGCTCGCCGCCCACGGCGTGGACCGGCCCCTGCTGGAGTGGAGCCGCCGCACCGGGCGTCACGAGTCGAGGATCCGCGAGGCGCTCGTCGCCGCCGAGGCCATGACCAGGAAGGTGTACCGGGCGGCGGAGCCGGGCATCGCCATGCTCGACCCGCGGGTACGCCCCTGCATCCGCACCGCGTTCACCCTCTACCGCGGCATCCTCGACGCGATCGCGGACCAGGGGTACACGGTGCTGCACCGCCGGGCGGTGGTCTCGCGCGGGCGCCGTGCGGCCACGGCCGCCGCGGGAGCCGTCCACATCCTGCGGGCGCGACGGCACGCCCGTACCGCGGACGGGGCGCCCCGTGCGGCCCGCCCGGCACTTCGGGGGAAGGGATCCGTGCGGTGAGGGACCGAGCGAACCGGACCGGCTGGACACCGCCGCTGCGACGGCGGCGGCGCCGGTCCGGCTGGGCGGCGCAGACGCCGACCTGGCGGGAGGCGCGGCCCGCGCTGATCGCCGACGTCCTCAAGCGGGCGTCCGCCCGTCCGTCCGGGAACTGGTTCGTCGTCGGTGCCTCCCGGGACGTGCGGGCCGGCGACCGACCGTACGGCAGGACGGTGGGCGGGGTCGAGGTCGTGCTGTGGCGGTCGGACACGGGCGAGCTGCACGCCGGTCCGGGGGCCTGCCCGCACCTCGGCGCTCCCCTGCGCGACAGCCGGGTGGTGTGCGGCACGCTGGTGTGCCACTGGCACGGACTGGCCCTGGACGGCGGCCCGTTCGCCGGCTGGGATCCGTATCCCGTCCACGACGACGGCGTACTGGTGTGGGTCCGGCTGGACGCGGTCGGCGGCGAGGAGCCGACGGAGCGTCCCTCGGTGCCGGTGCGGCCGGCCGCGGGCAGCGGGGTGGACGCCGTGTTCACGGCGGTGGGGGTGTGCGAGCCGCAGGACGTGGTCGCCAACCGGCTGGACCCGTGGCACGGCTCCTGGTTCCACCCCTACTCCTTCGTCGATCTGACGGTGGCCCGGCCGCCGCGGGGCGAGGAGGACGACGCCTTCGTCGTCGACGTCTCCTTCCGGGTGACCGGCAGACTGGTGGTGCCGGTCCGGGCGGAGTTCACCGCTCCCGGGCCGCGTACGGTCGTCATGCGCATCACCGAGGGCGAGGGGACCACGTCCGTGGTCGAGACCCATGCCACGCCGCTGACCGGAAAGGCCGACGAGCGGCCGCGGACCGCCGTGATCGAGGCGGTCGTCGCGGCCTCGGACCGGCGGGGTTTCGCGCTGGCACGGGCCGCCGCGCCCGCGCTGCGCCCGTTGATGCGCCGGACGGCCGGCCGGCTGTGGCGCGACGACCTGGCGTACGCGGAGCGGCGCTGGGCGCTGCGCAGCACCGGACGGTTTCCGGGCTGAGCGGCCGGACCGGGGGACCGTCCACAGCACCTGCCCCCGGACGCCCCGGTCGCCGAGCAGGGTGTTGGCCGCCAGGAAGCCGGTGGTGGCGGCGCGTTCCATCAGGGCCACGGGCAGGTCGCAGCGGATGGCGTCACCGGCCAGGGCCACCCGGGGGTCGGGAGTGCGGACGGTGGGCCGCCGGGAGTGGGTGCCGACCGGGAAGAGCGGGCAGTCGGCGCGCCGTTCGTGACGGGCGTCCACGATCCGCGCCGTCCGGGTCTCCGGGTAGACCCGGTGCAGGCTGTCGATCAGCCGGCTCCGCACCGCCTCGGGCTCCGCGTCGGCGGCGTAGGCGTGCAGTTCCACGACCGAGCCGCCGGTGCGGGCGGCCCACCGCGCGGCTTCGCCCTCGTAGCGTTCCAGGACGCTGATGTTGTCGAGGCCGTCGTAGCCGCTGGTGCCGAGGAACCCGGCGCGGTCGGCACGGACCGGCCGGTCGAGCCAGAGCCGGGAGACGGTGAAGGGCGGGGCGGTGCGCAGGGCGGCGATGTCCTCGCGCCAGGCGGGGGTGCCCAGACCGGGCGACGCCGCGACGACGCCGCGCAGGGCCCCGGGGTCGAGGGCGAGCACCACCGCCTCGTGGCGGTCCGCGGTGGCGCCGGCCCGCACCTCCACTCCCCCGTCGTCGCACGGGTGGACGCCGTGCACGGGCGTGCCGGTGCGCACGTCCGCCCCGAGACGCTCCAGGTAGTCGCCGAGCGGCTCCCACAGGGCCTGGGGGAAGGGCTCGTTCGGCACGTCGAAGAGCAGTCCCTCGGAGGAGCCGAGGAAGTAGATGTGGAACATCAGCAGGAGTTCCGCGGCGGACAGTTCGCGCGGGTCGGCGAAGAAGCTGCGCGAGAACACCTCGAACGCCAGATGGTGCGCGGCTTCGGGGAAGCGGACGCGTTCCAGGAACCGGGTCGCGCTCAGGGAGTCGAAGCGCTCGTAGACCTCGGGCACCCGGACGTCGAGGAGGGGCAGCGCGGCCCGGGGGTCCATGGCGGTGAGGTCGCGCCAGCCGAAGGTGGGGCTGAGGGCGACGAACCCGAGGGCGCTGAACGGTGGGGTGCGCGGGACGCGGGCGAAGCTGTCGGTCAGCCCTCCGCTGTGCCGTAGCGGGTAGTCGGGCAGCGGACGGAGACGGTCGAGCGCGGGATCGGTACGCCGCAGCAGGCCGCGCAGGTTGTAGTACTGGCGGAAGAAGGCGTGGAAGCCGCGGCTCATGGTCGCCTCGCTGCCGTCGGCGAGGCGGGTGCGCCATCCCGCGAGACGTCCGCCGAGCGACTCCTCCCGTTCGTAGAGGGTCACGCGGGCGCCTCGTTCGGCCAGGAGGGTGGCCGCCGCGAGACCCGCGATCCCCCCGCCGATCACGGCGACGTCCGGTGCGTCCGCTCGGGCGAACCGGTCCCGGCCGGGCGCGGGCATCAGGACTTCGGCCTTGCGGTCCCGGCCCCGCCGGGCGGCACGGTGCGCCCTGCTCATCGGTCGTCCTCCGCTGTCGTGGCGGAGCCGTTGCGGGCGAGGAAGGTGTGCACGATCCCGGTCTGCCATCCGGCGACGGGGACGGCCCGTACGCCCGTGAACCCGGCGTTCTCGAGCCGGTCGGCGAAGTCGGGGGCCTCGTCGAAGTCGAGGACGCTGCGCCACAGGTGGTGGTAGAGGGCACGGTTGCCGCCGAGGGTGCCCGCGGGGACGATCACCCCCCGGCACACGGCCGTCCACAGGGCGCGGTGGGCCGCCGAACCGCTGAGGCTGTACTCGTGGACGGCGAGGCGTCCGCCCGGTCGCAGCAGGCTCCGGACGGCGGCCAGGACGCCGTCCGGGTCGGTGACGTTGCGGAACAGGTAGGCCGCGAACACCGCGTCGTACGGTCCCTTTCCGGCCGTGGCCACTTCCTCGGCGGTCAGGTGCCGGAAGCGCACGTGGGCCGGCCACGGTTTGGCCCGGGCCCGCCGGAGCATTCCCGACGAGGCGTCGACGGCGGTGATCCGGGCGTGGGGCGCGGCCCGCAGGAGGGCCCGGGTGGAGGCGCCCGTCCCGCATCCGAGGTCGAGGAGGTGCAGCCCGGCCCCGCCACGGGGCAGCCGCAGCCGTCGCGCCGAGCGCAGGAGGTCGGTGCGGTAGCCGGGGCTGAGGGCCGTGAGGCGGTCGTAGGTGTGCGACGCGTGGTCGAAGGCGCGTGCCAGGTCGCGGTCGCGCAGCAGTGTCATCGCCGGCTCTCTCCGATGCGTGGGGCGGGGTGGGTACGACGGGACAGGAAAGGGACTTCGACGGCGGTCCGGAGCATGGGGCCGATGGGGGTGCGCAGGCCGATGCCCCACTCCTCCCGGGGTGAGGTGTCGCCGTCGAGGAAGCGCAGCAGCCGTTCCGGCGGAACGCGGCGGAACAGGCCGGTGAAGAAGCCGGGGCCGTCGACCCGCCCG
>NZ_LIQT01000092.1:0-442 GCF_001418415.1 Streptomyces hirsutus | reverse complement strand
GGGCGGCGGCGATGGCCCGGCTCTGCCGTTGCACGGCGGCGAAGGTGTAGCCGGTGGCCGGGCGGGTGGCGCCGCCGGCCGTCCCGATGCGGAAGACGGCGCTCCCGGCGCGGCGGGGGAAGTGTGCGTCGGTCATCGGGATGACGCCCTGTTCCGCCGATTCGACGGTGAACGCACCGAGTTCCAGGATCTCCCGGCAGTAGTGGCCGAGGGCCGCCTCGTACGCCGTCGTGGTCAGGGGGGTCCGGGAGAACTCGGTGTACTCGACGAGCGCCCTGTCGGGCGCCAGCGGCAGTACGTAGCCGAAGGCGAGCCCGTGGCGCGGCTGCGGCACCCGGAAGTCCATCAGGTCGGCGACCTCGGGATCGAACCGGTCCGTGTCCGTGCGCACGAACCAGCCGCGGAAGTGCTGGAGGAGTTGGGTCCGGGCGGGGGGCAGGGC
>NZ_LIQT01000091.1 GCF_001418415.1 Streptomyces hirsutus | reverse complement strand
GGGCAGGCCGCCACCCCCCCCGTACGGAGACAGTGAACTCCCAGGCCACCACGGCCGCGGCCGACTCTCCGGTCGCCGCCAACGGACAGCTCGAGGTCTGCGGCACCAAGCTCTGCAACGAGCACGGGATCCCGGTCCAGCTGCGCGGCATGAGCACGCACGGAACCCAGTGGTACGCACAGTGCCTGACCGACGGCTCGCTCGACGCCCTCGCCCACGACTGGCGGGCCGACGTCCTGCGCGTCTCCACCTATGTGCAGGAGGGCGGCTACGAGACCGACCCCGCCCGCTTCACCGACCTAGCCGACTCCCTGATCCGGGAGGCGAGCGAACGCGGCCTGTACGTGATCGTCGACTGGCACATGCTCAGTCCCGGTGACCCGAACCTCAACCTCGAGAACGCGCGGCGGTTCTTCACCGAGATCGCCCACCGCAACCAGGGCCGGAACAACATCCTCTACGAGATCGCCAACGAGCCCAGCGGGGTGAGCTGGCCGGCGATCAAGGGCTACGCGGAGCAGATCATCCCGGTCGTCCGGAACATCGACGCGGACGCCCCCGTCCTGGTCGGCACCCGCGCCTGGTCCTCGTTCGGAGTCTCCGAGGGCGCCGACGAGGCCGAGGTGGTGAACAACCCGGTCCACGCCTCGAACATCATGTACACGTTCCACTTCTACGCCGCCTCGCACCGCGACGAGTACCTGGCGGCCCTCTCCCGCGCGGCCGACCGGATCCCCGTCTTCGTCACCGAGTTCGGCACCCAGAACTACGCGGGGGAGGGCGCCGACGACTTCGCGATGTCCCAGCGGTATCTCGACCTGATGGCCGAGAAGGAGATCGGCTGGGTCAACTGGAACTTCTCCGACGACCACCGCTCCGGTGCCGTCTTCACCACCGGCACCTGCGACAGCAACGGCCCCTGGGCCGGCACGGCGTCCCTGAAGCCAGCCGGAGTCTGGGTCCGCGACCGTGTCCGGACCCCGGACGGCTTCCCCGCCGCCTGACCCGGCCACTCGGCCCAACCGTTCGACCCGGCCCCGCGCCGGACCCGCCGTGCCCGTCCCGCCCGTCCGAGAACCTCTTCCGGGCGGGCGGGACGCCACCGGTCTCCCGCAGGGCCGGGACCCCGGCCCCCGTCACCCCAGCGGCACCGTCACCTCGCCCGCTCCCCGGACCTCCGGCCCGCCCGCCACGCGCACCGTGAACGGCCGCTCGGTGCCCGACGCGGTGACCCGCAGGACGTCGCCGTCGCGTACGACCCGGAAGGACGCGGCCCGCGCGCCCGTCGTGTCGGGCACGGTGACCTCGGACTCGTAACGGGGCGAGGCGGACGGGTGGACGAGCAGGACCGGCGCGTCCAGCCAGTCGCCGTCCGGCCGCGCGTCGTCGGAGGCCAGCGGCAGCACGGCGCCTTCCCTGACGTACAGCGGGAGGCTGTCGTAGCCGTGCCGTTCGGTGCGCCAGCGCGGGCCGGTGACCGTCTCGCCGCTCAGCAGATGGGTCCAGGTGCCCTCCGGCAGGTAGACCTCCACCTCGCCGCCCGTGTCGAACACGGGGGCGACGAGCAGATCCGGGCCCAGCATGTACTGGCGGTCCAGCTGACGGCACGACGGGTCGCCCGGGAACTCCAGCACCATCGGCCGCATCATCGGCACCCCGGTGTCGTGCGCCTCGACGGCGGCGCCGTACAGGTAGGGCATCAGCCGGTGCTTGAGCAGGGTGAACCGCCGGGCGACGTCCACCGCCTCGTCGCCGAACTCCCACGGCACCCGGTACGACGTGGAACCGTGCAGCCGGCTGTGGGAGGACAGCAGACCGAAGGCGAGCCACCGCTTGAACACCGAGGGGTCCGGCGTGCCCTCGAAACCGCCGATGTCGTGACTCCAGAAACCGAACCCGCTCAGCGACAGCGACAGACCGCCCCGCAGCGACTCGGCCATCGCCTCGAAGGACGACCAGCAGTCGCCGCCCCAGTGCACCGGGTACTGCTGCCCGCCGACGGTCGCGGACCGGGCGAAGAGGACGGCCTCGCCCTGCCCGCGCTCCTTCTCGAGAAGCTCGAACACCGTCCGGTTGTAGAGCTGCGTGTAGTAGTTGTGCATCCGCTCGGGGTCCGAGCCGTCGTGCCAGACCACGTCGGTGGGGATGCGCTCGCCGAAGTCCGTCTTGAAACAGTCCACACCCTGGTCGAGCAGGGGTTTCAGCTTCGACTGGAACCAGGCCCGGGCCTCGGGGCTGGTGAAGTCGACCAGGCCCATGCCGGCCTGCCACAGGTCCCACTGCCACACGTCGCCGTCGGTCCGGCGCACCAGGTGCCCGAGAGCGGCGGCCTCGTCGAAGAGCGGCGACTTCTGCGCGATGTACGGGTTGATCCAGGCGCTGATCCGCAGGCCCTTCTCCTTGAGCCGGGCCAGCATGCCGTCCGGGTCCGGGAAGACGTCGGGATCCCACTGGAAGTCGCACCACTGGTACTCGCGCATCCAGAAGCAGTCGAAGTGGAACACCGTGAGCGGGATGCCGCGTTCGGCCATGCCGTCCACGAACGACGTCACCGTCTCCTCGTCGTACGAGGTGGTGAACGAGGTGCTGAGCCACAGGCCGAACGACCAGGCCGGCGGCAGGGCGGGGCGGCCGGTGAGGGCCGTGTAACGGGTGAGGACGTCCTTCGGGGTGGGGCCGGCGACGACGTAGTACTCCAGCGCCTGGTCCTCGACGCTGAACTGCACCTGGCCGACCGACTCCGAGCCCACCTCGAAGGACACCGCACCGGGGTGGTTGACGAAGACGCCGTAACCGCGGGACGACAGGTAGAACGGGATGTTCTTGTAGGACTGCTCGCTGCTGGTGCCGCCGTCGGCCTGCCAGACGTCGACCGTCTGGCCGTTCTTGACGAACGGCGTGAAGCGCTCGCCGAGGCCGTAGACCTGCTCCCCGACACCCAGTGCCAGCCGGGTCAGCATGTGGTGCCGCTCCCCGTGGCCGGTGGTGACGAAGGCGGTGTTCCTGGCGTCCGCACGGGTCAGCTCGCGCCCGTCGGCGTCGTGGAAGGCGAGCGCGAAGGGGCCGGACCCGTCGAGGCGGAGCGTCAGCGGACCGCTGGTCAGCTCGGTCACCGGGCCGTCCTGGCGTACCGTCCCGGCGCCGTCGGCGTCGCCGCCCAGGGCGAAGTCGGGCCCCGGCCGCCGCTTGCCCGCGTGATGGGTGACGCGGACACCGATCACGCCCTCGGCGGGGGAGGAGCACTCGACCGTGACGAGCGGTGCGTTGAGGGTGTCGCCCCTCCGTGCCACTTTCCGTACGGAGGCGTAGGTGGTGAAGCGCTTCGATTCCGGGCGCACCTCGCGTACCTCGGTGGCGTACGAGATCTGGACACCGTCGCGGATGCGCCAGAAGCCGTCGGTGAACTTCATGATCTTCCTCGATGGGGGAGAGGGCGATGGCGGGAGGAAAGCGGTATTTGACCAGGAACTATGACAGGTTCAAGGGTTTCTGTCACGCCCTGGCGCAGGGAGACCGCGCTGCCGGGGGGCTAGCGCGACCGGTGTCCGTTGGCGTATTAGTAATCAGGAAAAACAAATTACACCCCACCTCGGAGCCGAGTTTCCCACGAGCAGGGTCGACTCATCGTCGAAGCGCTTCACCAGCTCGGATTCCCCTTCGGCCGCACCCCTCCCACGAGCCGCCCGGCCCGGCGGAACGCCGAGCCGGGCCCACCCAAGGGCACCCACCGTGACAGCACATCCTCCGGTCGCCGCACAGCGTGGTCGGCACCGTCCGCGCAGAGCCGTCACGTCCTTCGCCGCCGTCGCCGCCCTAGTCGCCGGGGCGGCACTCACCGGCTGCGCACAGCAACGGGACAGTGATGTGTACACCGTGATGAACTCCTCGACCGACGAGTCCTACCACCGCTGGGACGCCGAGGCGATGGCCCGCTGCGGCAAGCAGCTCGGTCTCCGCATCGAGCAGCAGAGCGTCCCCGCCGCGCAGGTGATGACGAAGGCGCTGCGCATGGCCTCGTCGAGGTCGCTGCCCGACATCGTGCAGTTCGACGCCTCCGAGATGCCGACCTTCGCCGAGGCGGGCGGACTCGTCGACCTGCGCACCCTCGGCCTCGAAACCGACGAGATCCCCCGGGGCATCGTGGAGTTCGGCTCCTACCGGGGCACCTACTACGGCGCGGCCCGCTCCGTGAACACCCTCGCCCTCTTCTACGACAAGGACATCCTGGACCGGGCCGGCCTGGAGGTCCCCGCCACCTGGGACGAACTGCGCGACACGGCGAAACGGCTCACCGAGGGCAAGCGCTACGGCCTGGCGCTCAGCGCGGGCGGCGCCGAGGACGGCGTCTTCCAGTTCACGCCCTTCATGTGGTCCAACGGCGGCGACGAGACCCGGCTGGACGGCCCGCAGGTCGTCGGGGCGCTCGACTACTGGAAGGCGCTGCTCCAGGACGGTTCGCTGTCCAAGTCCACCGTCAACTGGACCCAGGCCGACGTCAACGACCAGTTCATGGCCGGCAACGCCGCCATGATGATCAACGGTCCGTGGCAGGTCGAGACCCTCAACACCGACAAGTCCCTGCACTGGGGCATCGCCCGGATCCCCGTCCCGAGGGCCGGCGACGCCTCGGTGGGACCGCTCGGCGGCGCGGTGCTCACCGTGCCGAAAACCGGTGACGAGGACCGCGAGAGGACGGCCGGCCGCATCGTCGCCTGCCTCGCCGGCGAGAAGGAACAGCTCACCTACGCCCTGAACAGCTGGATGGTCCCGGCCCACGAGAAGGCCGCCGCCGTCTGGCGCGACCGCGTGCCCGAACTCGACGCGCTGGCCGACCAGGTCGCCGAGGCCCGCTCCCGCACCGGCAGGCTCGGCGCCGGCTGGTCCTCCGTGTCCCTCGCGCTGCAGAGCGCCTTCCAGTCCGCCCTGACCGGCCAGTCCAGCGAAGCCGCCCTGAAGCGCGCCCAGCAGCGGGCCGAGAGCGGGAACCGAGGTACGCGCCCATGACCACGTCCACCGCCACCGCCGCGGCCTCCACGACGGCACCCGGGAAGGCGGCCGCTCCGGGCCCGGCCCGGCTGCGCCGCCGGCGCCGGCTCGCCCAATGGGGCTTCGTCGCCCCCGCCGTCGTCTTCATGCTGCTGTTCTTCGGCTATCCGCTCGTCCGCAACGTCGTGATGAGCTTCCAGCACTACACCCCGAAGACGTTCTTCACCGGCCAGGCGCCCTTCAACGGCACCGACAACTGGTCGGCCGTCCTCCAGGACGCCCTCTTCGGCAAGGCGCTGTGGCACACCCTCGTCTTCACCGCGGGCTCCCTGCTCGGCCAGTTCTGCATCGGGCTCGCGCTCGCCGTCTTCTTCAGCCGCAGGTTCCCCCTGAACGGCGTCCTGCGGTCCCTGATCCTGCTGCCCTGGCTGGTGCCCATGGTGGTCTCCGGCATCGTCTGGCGCCGCATCCTCGACCAGGACACCGGCGTACTCAACACCTTCCTGGGCACCCTCGGCCTCAGCGGTGACACTCCTTGGCTGACCAGCCCCGACATGGCCCTGCTGTCGGTGATCCTGGTCAACATCTGGATCGGCATCCCGTTCAACATGGTCATCCTGTACGGCGGCCTCCAGGAGATCCCGAGAGAGCTCTACGAGGCGGCCTCCCTGGACGGCGCCTCGGCCTGGCGCGCCTTCCGCTCCGTCACCCTGCCCATGCTGAGACCGGTGATCACGGTCGTCCTCGTCCTCGGCTTCATGTCGACGGTGAAGGTCCTCGACCTCATCCTCGCCCTCACCGACGGCGGCCCCGCCGACGCCACCCAGACCCTGGGCACGCTCACCTACCAGAACTCCTTCGTTCAGCTCGACTTCGGAGCGGGCGCCGTCGTCGGCAACGTCCTCATCCTCATCTCCGCGGCGTTCGCCGTGTTCTACCTGCGGGCCAACCGCACCGACGGGAAGTGACCGACATGGCCGCTCACACACCCGCCCCCGCCGCACCACGCGCACGGGGACGCCGCCTGGGCTCCACCGTGGCGGGCCTGCTCGTCCTGGGCGTCATGCTCTTCCCGCTCTACTGGATGCTCAACACGGCACTCCAGCCCGAGTCCGGACTGCTCCAGGTCGACCCGGTACCCGGCAGTCCGGACCTGTCCGGATTCTCGAAGGCCATCAGCGACCAGGGCGGGCACCTGCTCACCTCACTGGTCGTCTCCCTCGGCGCCGTGGCCATCTGCCTCGCCGTCTCCGCACCCGCCGCCTACGGGCTGGCCCGCTTCGGGCTGCGCGGCAGCCGCGCCATCGTGTTCGGCACCCTCATCACCCAGATGGTGCCGGGCATCGTCATCGCCAACGCGCTCTACAACTCCTACGTCGACCTCGGCCTGGTCAACTCCCACTTCGGCCTGATGCTCGCGGACGCCTCGCTCGGCATCCCCTTCTCCATCGTGCTGATGCGCGCCTTCATGCTGTCCGTCCCGGGAGAGGTCGTCGAGGCCGCGCAGATCGACGGCGCCGGCCCGCTGCGCACCTTCGTCCGCGTGGTGCTGCCGATGAGCCGCAACGCCCTGATCACCTCGGGCCTGTTCGCCTTCCTGTTCTCGTGGAGCGACTTCATGTTCGCGCTCACCCTGAACACCACCGACGACGTCAAACCGATCACCCTGGGCATCTACCAGTACATCGGCGCCCATGTCGGCGACTGGGGCGCGGTGATGGCGGCGTCCGTGCTCTCCGCCGTGCCCGCGGCGATCCTGCTCGTCCTCGCCCAGAAGTACATCGCGGCCGGCATCACCGGAGGCTCCGTCAAGTGACCACCGCACGCCCCGAGGAGAACCCCCGGCACATGTCCGACCTCCCGACCTTCCCGCCCGGATTCGTCCTCGGCGCCGCGACCGCGTCCTACCAGATCGAGGGAGCGGTCCGGGAGGACGCGGTCGCGGCCCGTCGATCTGGGACACCTACAGTCACACCCCCCGGCCCGGTGGAGGGCGGCGACACCGGAGACGTCGCCTGCGACCACCACCACCGCTACCCCGAGGACGTCGCCCTGCTGCGCGACCTGGGCGTCGGCCCCCACCGCTTCTCCGTCGCCTGGCCGCGCGTCGTGCCCGACGGCAGCGGACCGGTGAACCCCAAGGGCCTGGACTTCTACGGTCGACGTACGCGGCTACTACGTCTGGTCCCTGTTCGACAACTTCGAGTGGGCCCACGGCTACGGCAAGCGCTTCGGCATCGTCCGCGTCGACCACGACACCCAGCGGCGCATCCCCAAGGACAGCTACCACTGGTACCGGCGGACGATCGCCGCACAGCGCCCCTGACGGACCACGGACGGCAAGCGACCGCACCGGGGCCGTCCCGTCACGCGACGGCCCCTTCCGGCTCCCGGTACCGGGGCCGACCTCGGCGGGCCCTGTCCGGCCCTGTCGGACCGCCGCGGGTCAGCCCGCCCGCGGCGGGTCGCCGTCGGCGCCGGCCTCGGGCACCGTACGGAACTCCACGTCGACGACTCCGTCGACGTTGCGGCACAGTTCCTCGAGTTCCTCGGCCGTCGCCCGGGACGACAGCTGCCCGATGAGACTGACGTGACCGTGCGTCACATTCACCTCGACGGCCGAGGGCGCCTCGCCGAGCGCCCGCACCAGCACGTCCTCGACGATCTCCGTACGGATCGCCCGGTCCTCGCGCACGAAGACGCGCAGCAGGTCGCTCCTGCTCACCACACCCCTCAGCCGCCCCGCCGAATCGACCACCAGCAGCCGCTTGATCCTGTGCTGCGCCATCATCCGGGCGGCGTCCACCACGCTCCAGTCCTCGGCGGCACACAGCGCGGGCGACGTCATCAGCCCGGCGGCATCGGTGGCCCACGCCTTCTCCTGCTGGGGCACCACGCCCGGCTCCCCGGCATCGCTCTCCTGCCGACCCCACATCTTGTGCAGCAGATCCGCCTCGGACACCACGCCCACCGGGCGGTCGTCGGCGTCCACGACGGGAACGGCCGTGATGTCGTACTCGAGCAGCAGGTGCGCGATCTCCTTGAACGGCGTTGCGCCCTGGATCCGGACGACCGCACCGCTCATCACGTCGCGCACCTTCTGGTGGCTCATCGTGGTGGTTCCTCTCTGCTGCCGGCGCAAGACCGATGTAGGGACGACCCCTGTGCGCCTGAGGCCGTCACCAACATCATTGTCGGTCGGAACGCGTGAGCGGAGAAATGACGGAGGCCCGCGACGGCAGTGCCGCCGACGGGAGGGGCCACAGACACCGGTCCGGCCCCCGCCCGTCATGACGCACGAGGAGCGGGGGCCGATCGGCGCGGTCAGCAGATCCGCGGGAGCTGTTCTCCCATCGGCATGTCCACCACACGGGTGCCGCCGAGTCCGGTCCGCGCGACGACCATGCCCGGATGGTCCGTGACCGCCTCACCGATGATCGCGGCCTCGGAACCGAGGGGGTGCGCCTTCATCGCGGCCAGGACCGCGTCGGCGTGCTCCCGGGGCACGAAGGCGACGAGCTTGCCCTCGTTGGCCACGTACATCGGGTCGAGTCCCAGCATGGCGCAGGCACCGGCCACGGGCGGCGGCACCGGAACGGCGCGTTCCTGGACGACGACCCCGCAACCCGAGGCCGCGGCGATCTCGTTGAGCGAGGCGGCCAGGCCGCCTCGGGTCGGGTCGCGCAGCACACGCAGGTCCGACGTGACGGACAGCATCGCGTCGACGAGTCCGCCGAGCGCCGCGCAGTCGCTCTCGATCCCGACCTCGAACCGCAGGTTCTCGCGCTCGCTCATGATGGCCACGCCGTGGACGCCGATGGCGCCGCTGACCACGACGACATCGCCGGGGGTCACCCGCTCCGGGCGCAGGTCGACCCCCGCCGGGACCAGGCCGATGCCCGAGGTGTTGATGTAGACGCCGTCACCGTGCCCCGCCTCCACGACCTTGGTGTCGCCCGTGACCACGCGCACTCCGGCCGCCCGGGCGGCGGCACCGAGCGCCTCGGCCACGCGGGAGACGGTGTCGAGTTCGACCCCCTCCTCCAGGATCAGGCCGCACGACAGGAAGGCCGCGCGCGCCCCGCTCATGGCCAGGTCGTTGACGGTGCCGTTGACGGCTAGGTCACCGATGCTCCCCCCGGGGAAGAACAAGGGCCGGACGACGAAGGAGTCGGTGGAGAACGCGAGCCGCGCACCGCCGAGTTCGACCACGGCGGAGTCGGTCAGCGCGGCCTGCACGGGCCCGCCGAGCCCCGGAAGGACGACCTGCTCGATCAACTCGGCGGACATGGCGCCGCCCCCGCCGTGGCCCATCACCACGCGCGGCCGGTCGCGCACCGGCGCCGGGCAGGTCCAGGAGAGCAGGTCCGGGCGTGCGGTGGTGTCAGACAACGGAGCTGTCCTCCCGGTTCGGGACCCGCACGGCCGTCGTGCCGCCGGCCGTCGGCGCGCCGGCCGGCGACGGGCGGGAGCCGGGGCGGGCCGGCAGGTCCAGCCGCCGGTACAGGTAGTACGCGGCGCAGGCGCCCTCACTGGAGACCATGGTGGCGCCGAGCGGCGTGCGCGGGGTGCACGTCGTCCCGAACGCCTCGCACTCGTGCGGTTTCAGCAATCCCTGGAGCACCTCTCCGCTGCGGCACTCGGCCGGTTCGAGCGTGGTGATGTCCCCGACCTGGAAGCGGTGCTCGGCGTCGTAGTCCCGGTAGCGCGCCGACAGGCGCCAGCCGCTGTCCGGGATGACCCCGATGCCGCGCCAGGCGCGATCGGCGACCTCGAAGACGTCGTCCAGCATGGCCCGCGCGGCGGGGTTGCCCTCGGGCGGGACCGCCCGGGGGTAGGCGTTGTCGACCGTGTGCTCCCCCCGCTCCAGCTGCCGCACGGTCCGCCGTACGCCCTCCAGGACGTCCAGCGGCTCGAAACCGGTCACCACGATGGGCACCCGGAACCGCTCGGCGAGCGCCGGGTACTCGGCCGTTCCCATCACACTGCACACATGTCCGGCCGCCAGGAACGCCTGCACCCGGCAGTCCGGCGACTGCATGATCGCCTCGATCGCGGGCGGGACCCGGACGTGCGAGACGAGCAGGCTGAAGTTGCGGATGCCGCGCCTGCGGGCCTGGTGCACCGTCATGGCGTTGGGCGGCGCCGTGGTCTCGAAGCCGATGCCGAAGAACACGACCTCCCGGTCCGGGTTCTCCTCCGCGAGCCGGAGTGCGTCGAGCGGGGAGTACACGACGCGCACGTCACCGCCTTCGGCGCGGACCTGGAACAGGTCACGGCCCGAACCCGGGACCCGGAGCATGTCGCCGAAGGAACAGAAGATCACCTCCGGTCGCGAGGCGATCTCCAGCGCCTTGTCGATCACCTCCAGCGGCGTCACACACACCGGGCAACCCGGTCCGTGAATCAACTCCACTTCATCGGGAAGCAGTTGGTCGATGCCGTGCCGGATGATGCTGTGGGTCTGGCCGCCGCACACCTCCATCAGCGCCCACGGCCTGGTCACCGTCGCCCTGATGTCGTCGAGCAGCCGCGCCGCCAGATCGGGGTCCTGGAACTCGTCGATGTACTTCATCGCTGCACCTCCCGGCCGAGGCCGTCACTGTCGCCGGCCTGTGCGGCCTGCTCCCATGGATCGCCGAACTCCTCCTGCAGCATGCCGAGGTTCTCGAACAGCTCCAGGGTCCGGTGGGCCGACTCCTCGTCCAGCCGCTGCAGGGCGAAGCCGACATGGACGATGGCGTACTCGCCGACCCGCAGGTCGGGCAGGTACTCCAGGCACACCTCCTTGACCACCCCGCCGAAGTCGACGGTGGCCATCCGGGTGCCGTCCCGGTCCTCGACGCTCAGCACTCTGCCGGGTACCGCCAGGCACATACGTGTCTCCTCACTTGTCGTGGCTCGTGGCTCGTGGTTCGGGCCCGCGCCCGTCACCCGGTCCCGGCTCGCGCCCGGGCGCCCACCACCATCTGTCCGAGGGCCAGTCCGCCGTCGTTCGGCGGGACTTCGCGGTGACGCAGCACGGTGAAACCGTCCGCGCGCAGGTCTCGGGCGCAGGCCGAGGAGAGCAGCGTGTTGGAGAACACGCCGCCGGTCAGCGCAACCGTCCGCAGACCGGTGGCCTCCCCGGCCGCGGCGCACACCGTCCGCACCAGGCGGGCGACGGCGAGATGGAAGCGAGCGGCGATCACCCCCACGGGCACGCCCTGCTCCACGTCCTCGACGACCGCGGCCAGCAGGGGCCCCGGGGCGGCGGTGAGCGGCGCGGTGCCCGGGTCCGGACGCCCCTCCAGGCGGAAGACGTAGCGCGGGTCGTCGGCCACGTCGCCGGCGGCCACCGCCGCCGCCTCCAGTTCGATCGCCGGCTGCGCCTCGTATCCCGTGTGCTGGCAGACCCCCGCCAGCGATGCGACGGCGTCGAAGAGCCGGCCCATGCTGGATGTCGGCACACAGTTCAGTCCTTGCGCCAACTGGGCACCCAGGAGAGTAAGTTCAGCGGGCGGGCAGGCGGCCGTGCACGGCAGGCCGGGGCCGGCGGCGATGCCCGCCGCGTGCAGATGCGCCAAGGCCATGCGGTACGGCCGTCGCACCGCCGCGTCGCCGCCGGGCAGCGGTACGTAGGCGAGATGCGCGAACCGCTGGAATCCGTCGTAGTCCGCGACCAGGAACTCGCCGCCCCACACGGCGCCGTCGTCCCCGTACCCGGTGCCGTCGTAGGCCACCCCGATCACCCGGTCGCCGGCCGGTACGCCGTGCTCGGCCATTACGGCGGCGACGTGCGCGTGATGGTGCTGAACCCGGACCACCGGGCGGCCCTCGGCGTGCCGCCGGGCCCACGCCCCCGACCGGTATCCCGGGTGGCCGTCGGTGACCAGCACCGTCGGACGCACACCGGTCACCGACTCCAACTGCCGCTCGGCACGGCCGAAGGCCCGCTGCGTGGCCAGGTCGTCCATGTCCCCGACATGGGCGGACAGCCAGGCCCTGTCGCTCTGCGCGAGGCAGAAGGCGTTCTTCAGATCGCCGCCGACGGCGAGCGCGGGGACCACCGGCACGGGCAGGGTGACCGGCAGGGGGGCATAGCCGCGTGAGCGGCGCAGCACCAGCGGCTCGCCGTCACAGACGCGGACCACGGAGTCGTCGCAGGGCACATGGATGGGGCGGTCGTGCGTGAGCCAGGCGTCGGCCAGACCGGCCAGCCGTTCCAGGGCGTCCTCGTCGTCCGTGACGATGGGTTCCCCCGACACGTTGCCGCTCGTCATCACCAGCAGACGCGGTGCTCCCGCGGGCGCCACCGCATCCGCGGTCCCCAGCAGCAGGTGATGCACCGGGGTGTACGGCAGCATGACGCCGAGATCGGGACTGCCCGGCGCGACGGCGTCGGCGGGAACGAGCATGCGGGACGTCGCCCGGACGCCGGTGCGCCGGCGCATCAGGACGACGGGCCGCACCCGTCCGGTGAGCAGCTCCCGTTCCGCGGCACTCATGTGCACCAGGTGCTCGATGTCCCGCACGTGCGCGGCCATCAGCGCGAACGGCTTGTCCCCGCGGGCCTTGCGGCGGCGGAGCGCGGTGACCGCCTCCGGCCGCGTGGCGTCACAGGCCAGGTGGTAGCCGCCGATGCCCTTGACGGCGAGGACGGCTCCCGCGGCGAGCAGGGAGCGCGCCCCGGCGACGGGGTCGTCGCCGGGAGACGCGGTGACCCCGGGGCCCGCGACGAGCCGCAGACGCGGACCGCAGGACGGACAGGCGACGGGCTGCGCGTGGAACCGCCGGTCGGCGGGATCGTGGTACTCGCGGGCGCAGTCGGGGCACAGGGGGAAGCGCGCCATCGTCGTGTGCTCACGGTCGTACGGCAGGCCGGTGACGATGGTGAAACGCGGCCCGCAGTGCGTACAGGTGACGAACGGGTGCCGGTGGCGCCGGTCGGCGGGGTCGCCTAGCTCGGCCAGGCAGTCGTCGCAGGTCGCCGTGTCGGGCGCGACCAGCGTGCGGACGGGATCGCCGGCGCGGGACGGGACGATGCGGAACCCGCTGTCCGCGACGGCGGCGATCCCGGTCGTCTCCACCGATTCCACCACCGCGAGCGGGGGAGCGTCGGGCAGGAGGCGGGAGCAGAACAGATCGACGGCCGCGGGCGGACCCTCGACCTCCACGACCACACCGTCGCCGGTGTTGGTGACGTACCCGGTGAGCCGCAGATCGGTGGCCATCCCGTACACGAAGGGGCGGAAGCCCACCCCCTGCACCACGCCCCGTACGACGACGCGGGCGCGCCGCACGGCGGCCGCCACGTCGGCGGGCGGGAGGGTGCTCACGCCTGCGCCCGGGCCATCACCGGAGCGTGAACGGCGTTCCCCTCGGCCGCCGCGAGCGCCCGGTCGACCAGGACACCGGCCCCCTCGCCGGTGCGTGCGGAGGTGAGCACCACGTCCACGCCGGGGTTCACCTGCTCCACGTGGGCGCGGAAAGCGGCCTCGTCGAACTCGGCGGGCCCGGCGAGATCGGACTTGGTGACCAGCACCAGCTGGGCGAGACCGAACGAGGTGGGGTACTTGAGCGGCTTGTCCTCACCCTCGGTGACGGAGGCGAGGACCACGCGCAGCGACTCCCCGAGGTCGTAGGAGGCCGGACAGACGAGATTGCCCACGTTCTCCACGAACAGCAGACGGGTGCCCTCGGGCAGCCAGTCGTGCAGATGCCCGGCGAGCATGTCCGCCTCCAGATGGCACAGCCCGTCGGTGAGCACCTGCTTGACCGGGACGCCCGAACGGGCCAGGCGCAAGGCGTCGTTCTCGGTGGCGAGGTCCGCGGTGAGGGCCGCGGCCCTGATGCCGCGCTCCCGGGCCAGCAGCAGTTCACGCTCCAGCAGGGCCGTCTTGCCGCTGCCGGGGCTCGACAGGAGGTTGACCACCGTCGTCCCCCGGGCCGACAGTTCGGTGCGCAGAATGCCTGCCGCCATGGTGTTCTTGGCGAGCACGGCCTGCCGGAGGTCGACTGTGCGGCACATCATCAGCTCTCCTTGTGAAGGGTTGCAGGGGCAGGGGCAGGGG
>NZ_LIQT01000090.1 GCF_001418415.1 Streptomyces hirsutus | reverse complement strand
CACGGAACGTGCGGGGCGTGCAGGACGTGCAGGACATGCAGGACGTACGGGTAGTACGGGCGGAATCCGGCTGCGGGAAGATCCAGGGCTCGGGTGTCCGCGCGCAGAGGGGACCGGGTCGATCCGGCAGGCGGGCCCACGGCACCGTGAAGGATCCCGGACGGACACGGCCGGCCGAGGGAGCGCGGCCCGCTCGTGGCGGGTCTGCCCGGGCGGGAGGAACGGGGACGAACAGGAAGCGGGGGGGTGGCGCATGGTGACGCATGGGGCGTCCCCGTGACGCGGGGGCCGTGGTCGGCGGCGGTGCGGCTGCCCGTCGTGCCGTCCGGGTTCCCGCCCGGGGGCGCGGGGAGCGGGCTCTGACCGGTGTGCGGCGCGGGGGCGCCGTACCGCCCCTCCTCACTCCTCGTTCCTCACGCCTCCTCACGCCTCCTCACACGGGGTCCGGTACCGGCAGCGGCCGTTTCTCGATCGCCGCGGCCATCACCTCCGGGAACAGGTCGGGCGTACAGGCGAACGCCGGCGCGCCCAGTGCGGCAAGTGCGGCCGCGTGCTCCCGGTCGTAGGCGGGCGCCCCCTCGTCGGACAGCGCCAGCAGCGTCACGAACTGCACTCCGGACGCCTTCATCGCCGCGACCCGCTTGAGCATCTCGTCGCGGATGCCCCCTTCGTAGAGGTCGCTGACGAGTACGACCACCGTCTCCGCCGGCCGGGTGATCTGCGACTGGCAGTACGCCAGCGCCCGGTTGATGTCCGTACCCCCGCCGAGCTGGGTCCCGAAGATCACGTCGACGGGGTCGTCGAGCTGGTCCGTGAGGTCGACGACCGCCGTGTCGAACACGACGAGCCGCGTGTCGATCGACCGCATGGACGCGAGGACCGCCCCGAACACCGACGCGTACACGACGGATGCCGCCATCGACCCGGACTGGTCGATGCAGAGGACGACCTCCTTCTTCACCGACCGTGCGGCACGCCCGTAGCCGATGAGCCGCTCGGGCACGACCGTCCGGTACTCGGGGAGGTAGTGCTTGAGGTTGGCCGCGATGGTGCGGTTCCAGTCGATGTCGTGGTGGCGGGGCCGGTCGACACGGGCGCTCCGGTCGAGGGCCCCGGTGAGGGTGGCCCGGGTACGGGTGGCGAGCCGCTTCTCCAGTTCGTCGACGACCTTGCGGACGACGGCCCGTGCGGTCTCCCTCGTCGTCTCCGGCATCGCCTTGTTGAGCGACATCAGGGTGCCCACGAGGTGGACGTCGGCCTCGACCGCCTCCAGCATCTCCGGTTCCAGGAGGAGAGTGGCGAGCCCCAGCCGGTCGATGGCGTCGCGCTGCATGATCTGGACGACGGAGGACGGGAAGTAGGTCCGGATGTCCCCGAGCCAGCGCGCCACCGACGGCGCGGACGCCCCCAGCCCCGCCGAACGCTCCTGCCCCGCCTGCGGCCTGCTTCCCTTCTGCGGCCCGTCCTCCTTGCCGTAGAGCGCGGTGAGCGCTCCGTCCATGGCGGCGTCCTGCCCGGACAGACTGCATCCGGTGCCGTCCGCCGCGCCCCCGCCCAGCACCAGCCGCCACCGCCGCAGCCGCTCCTGCTCCGCGTCCGTCACCGCAGCCGACATGTATCCCCCCTCGTGCCGTGGTCCTTCGTGCCGTCGCCCCGTGTGCCGGGGGCTTCGTCCTGTGCTCGTGTGTCCTGTACCTGTGCGCGTGGGTTCTGCGGTGGTGCGCCTTGCTGCCGTGCGTCGGTCATCGCGCTGTCCCGACCAGGCCGGCGCGCGCGTCCCCGCCGTCGCCCTCACCGCTCCGGGTGTCCTCGTCCAGACCGAGCAGCAGCCGCACCACGGGCAGGACCGCGTCCGCGCGACCGGAGTCGAGGCCGGGCGCGAACCCGGGCGCCCCGAAACCGGTGGCCGCCGAGCCGTTCGGTGCCCCCGGTCCGCGCCGGACCAGCTCACCCAGCGTGCGCCGCACCCCGGACTCGTACGCCGAGAACGTCCGCCGCAGCAGGGGCAGTACATCCGTGAACGTCTCCGCCGGAACGCCCGTCAGCCATGCGTCGACCAGTCCGAGGAGCCGCTCGTCGTGGACGAGGAGCAGACCGCCGCCCGAGCCGCCGACGAAGCCCTCGATCCACGCCGCCGCGTCCGCCGGTGCCGTACCCGGTGACGACAGCACCAGCCCCATCTGCCGGGCCGCCTCGTTCTGCGCCAGCTCCCCGTCGTCCAGCAGCAGGCGAACGGACCGCCCCCGTATCACCCCGGGCACGGTGTCCCGCGTCGCCAGCGTGCGCAGCACCGCCGCCCAACGGGCACGCAGGTCCCCGTGGCCCGGTGCGGGCACGTCGCCGAGGAGGCCGACCGCCCCGTGCACCGCGTCGAGATGACGCCGCATCGCCTCGGCCGCGTCCGCGTCCAGTCCGGCACACGCCGGTGGCAGGCCGACCAGGATCCGCTCCGCCAGCCCGGCGGCGACCTCCGCGAGCGCCGCGGTGCCGGTGCCGCGCACATCGCCGTAGCGCAGCGAGCGGACCAGGGCCGGCAGGGCTTGGGCGAGATGGCCGACGTCCGAGTCGAGGGCCGCGCGGTCGGCGAGTATCCGCATCACCGTCGGCAGGGCCTCGGGCAGTGCGGCCAGGAGACAGCGTTCGGCGAGTTCGGTGACGTCGGCCAGACCCTGCGCGGCGACGGCGTCCGCCTCTGCCTTGGCGGTCGCGGCGGCACGTACGGTCGTCCCCCATATCCCGGCCTCGGCGACCCGCACGGACAGTTCCGGTTCCCAGTGCAGCCGCCAGGTCTCCCGGAAGGTCCCCGTGCTCCCGTACGAGGCCGTCGGCTGCCCCCAGTTCACGGCGAGCAGCCGCAGCCGGTGCAGCAGTCTGCTGCGCTCCCCGTCGGTCTCCTTGCGCAGGTCGAGTTCCAGCTCGCGCTCCGCGGCCTCGGGCTTCAGCCGCAGCCTGCGCTGGGTCCGTGCGAGGTCCCGCTGGAGGGGCACCGCGGGCGCCGCCGCCGGGACCTCCCCGAGCACGTCGCCGACGACCAGCCGGTCGTGCACCAGCGCCAGCGGCACGTCGGAGCCCTCGCACATCACCGCCCGTACCGCGTCGGTCGTCTCGCCCAGTCCGGGCAGGGGCCGGCCGCGCATCGCGGCGAGCGTGTCCGCCAGCCGTACCGCCTCGATGACATGGGCGGAGGACACGATCCGGTCCTCGGCCCGCAGCAGCCCCGCCACCTTGGTCATCCACCGCTCGACGGGCCGGTCCACCGCGCCGAACAGATGCCCGTACCAGCCGGGCGCGTCGATGCCCGCGCCGTATCCGCTGAAGCGGGACAGCCTGCGGTGCGTCCACGGCACCCAGGTCATGTCCGCCTTGACCTTCGGCAGCCCCTTCAGCAGTGCCCGGTCGGCGGCGACGGTGACCCTCCGCCGCAACGCGGGTACGTGCCAGGCACCGCAGACGACGGCCACGCCGCCCCCGAACTCGCGCTGTGCCTCCCGGATCCGGAGCCGCATGTACGCCTCGCGCACAAGGTCCCGTCCCGGCGCCACGGGAGAACCCGGGACAGGATCCGGGGCCGGATCCCGTCCCCCGCTCCCGTGTTCCTCCCGCAGCGCCGTCATGGCCTCCTCCAGGGCAGTGAACGGTGCGAGCGCGTCGTCCCTCTCCTCGCCCACTCCCCGGTGCTCGACGACGTCCTCCCACCACCGTTCGGCGTCGTCGTACCCGGCGGCCTCGGCCAGCGCCCCGAGCGGATCGATCCGTACCTCGCCGTCCGCCCCGGCGCCGGTCGCCCGCTCCCCGTCGTCGCCCTCGTCCGCCGTGCCTTCCTTGTTCACCCCGTCCGTCTCCCCTTCCCTGCCCCAGGCCAGGCTGTGGGTGGCCGGCAGGTCGATGAAGCGGGCCGGGACGCCGTGTTCGAGCGCCCAGCGGATCGCGACCCACTCGGGGGAGAACTCGGCGAGCGGCCAGAACGCCGAGCGGCCGGGCTCGTCCACGGCGTGGGCGAGCAGGGCGACCGGCGGACGCATGGCCTCGTCCGCGGCGAGCGGAATCAGATCGTTCGCCTCGGGCGGGCCCTCGATCAGGACGATTTCCGGCCCGGTCTCCTCCAAGGCGGCCCGCACCGCCCGCGCCGACCCCGGCCCGTGGTGGCGCACCCCGAGCAGCAGCGGTCCCGTTCCCCGGCCGCCGCCGGGCCGGTCCACGTCGCTCATACCGCCCATGCCGTCCCCGTCCCCCTCGAAGCCGCACCGGGCGGGCACATCGGCTCCCGACGTGTCCTCCTCCACCGGCCGTTCACGCGCCGGCCTCCCGGCAGGCCCGGTAGAAGTCCGTCCAGCCGTCGCGCTCGCGGACGACGGTCTCCAGGTACTCCTGCCAGATGACGCGGTCCGCCGCCGGGTCGCGGACGACCGCGCCGTGCATGCCGGCCGCGATGTCCCCGGCCCGCAGCACGCCGTCGCCGAAATGGGCTGCCAGCGCCAGCCCGTTGGTGACGACGGAGATCGCCTCGGCGGTGGACAGCGTGCCGCTGGGCGACTTCAGCTTCGTCCGGCCGTCGGTGGTGACCCCGTCGCGCAGCTCGCGGAAGACGGTGACGACCCGGCGGATCTCGTCGATGCCGTCGGGCGCGGCCGGCAGGTCGAGGGAGCGGCCGATCTGGTCCACGCGGCGCGAGACGATGTCGACCTCCGCCTCGGGGGTCTCCGGCAACGGCAGCACCACGGTGTTGAAACGGCGGCGCAGGGCGCTGGACAGGTCGTTGACCCCGCGGTCGCGGTCGTTGGCGGTGGCGATCAGATTGAAGCCGCGGACCGCCTGTACCTCCTGGCCCAGTTCGGGAATCGGCAGTGTCTTCTCCGACAGGATCGTGATGAGCGTGTCCTGCACATCGGCCGGGATACGGGTCAGTTCCTCGACGCGGACCGTCATCCCGTCCGCCATCGCCCGCATGACGGGGCTGGGTACGAGGGCGTCGCGGCTGGGCCCGTGGGCGAGCAGCCGGGCGTAGTTCCAGCCGTAGCGGATGGCCTCCTCCGGGGTGCCGGCGGTCCCCTGGACCAGCAGGGTGGAGTCGCCGCTGACCGCGGCGGCGAGGTGCTCGGACACCCAGGTCTTCGCGGTGCCGGGCACGCCGAGCAGGAGCAGCGCACGATCGGTGGCCAGGGTGGTGACGGCGACCTCGACGATGCGGCGCGGGCCCACGTACTTGGGTGTGATCACGGTGCCGTCCGCCAGCGTGCCGCCGAGCAGGTAGGTCGCGACGGCCCACGGGGACAACTTCCACCGGGCGGGCCGCGGACGGTCGTCCTGCACGGCCAGTGCGGCGAGTTCGGCGGCGAAGGCGTCCTCGGCGTGCGCCCGCAGGACCTCGGCCGCGGCCGCGGAGCCGTTCTGACGCGGGTCGACGGATGTCGGTTCAACGGAGACAGTCATGGCGGAGTCCCCCCTCCAGCTCAGCCGGTTCGGATCTGGCGACCACCCTGCACCAGGCCACTGACAATCGTTGTGACCTGGGAAAACGCAATCGCTGGGGTGATTGTCAGTGGCGGGATCTACCTTCGGTGTCATGACTGTGCAGGGGGTGCGCTGGACCGCGGACCAGGTGCTGGCCTTGGCGCCCGACACCGCGTCACGCAGGGCAGGAAGCAGACTCGGCGCGGCCGGTCCGTGGTCCGGGGCCGGCAGTTCGGGCGAGGGGGCGTTGTGGGGGCTGTGCAAGGGCAGCGGCAGCAAGCCGTACCGGACGGTGGTCGACCTCGCGGACGTCTCCGGGCCCGCGTACAAGTGCAGCTGCCCGAGTCGTAAGTTCCCGTGCAAGCACGCGCTCGGTCTGCTGCTGCTCTGGGCGGGTGAGGAGGGGGCGGTGCCGCGGGCGGAGGTGCCGGAGTGGGCCGGTCAGTGGATCGAGGGCAGACGCGGGCGCACGGAGCGGAAGAAGGCCACGGTCTCTCCCTCGGGTCCCTCGTCCGGGCCCGCCGATCCGGAGGCGGCCCGGCGCAGGGCGGAGCGGCGCGCCGAGCGGGTCACGGCGGGCGCGTCGGAGCTGGAACAACGGCTGGCGGACCTGCTCCGTGGCGGGCTGGCCGCGGCGGAGCAGTCCGGGTACGGCCTGTGGGAGGAGACGGCGGCCCGGATGGTCGACGCCCAGGCGCAGGGACTGGCCGCCAGGGTGCGCGAGTTGGGGGCGGTCCCGGGCACGGGCCCGGGATGGCCGTCCAGGTTGCTGGAGGAGTGCGCGCTGCTCCACCTCCTCGATCAGGGCTGGCTGCGTCGCGAGCGGCTGCCGGAGGGCCTGGCCGCGACGGTCCGCTCCCGCATCGGCCTGCCGGCCTCGGCGGACGGTCCGCCGGTGCGCGACCGCTGGCTGGTCCTCGCCCAGTACGACACGGCGGACGCGCGTCTGACGACCCGCCGGATCTGGCTGTACGGCACACAGGCGCGGCGCACCTCGCTGCTCCTCTCCTACGGCGCCGCGGGGCGTGCCCCCGAACCGGCGCTGCCGGTGGGGCTGGCCCTGGACGCGGAGCTGTCCGCCTATCCGGGCGCGGGGCAGGCCCGGGCGGCGCTGGGCGAGCAGTTCGCGCCGCCCGCCTCCACGGCCGAGCGGCCACCGGGAACGACGGCGACCCTGGCCACCGCCCGGTACGGCGACGCGCTGCGCGACGATCCCTGGCTGGATTCGGTGCCGGTGACCCTGGATCGGGTGATACCGGTCCCGGACGGCGACTCCTGGCAGCTCGCGGACGCGGACGAGGACGCGGCCCTGCCGCTCACCCCGGCCGCGCGTTCTCGACCCGGCCTGTGGCGTCTTGTCGCTCTCTCGGGCGGCGCACCGGTCAAGGTCTTCGGCGAGTGCGGTCACCGGGGGTTCACCCCGCTGGCGGCCTGGCCGGAGGGGCCCGGAGAGGTGGTGCCGCTGTGCTGAGCCGCCTCTCCGGGCCCCTCCCCGGCCGCTCCTCGGGCATCGCCGCACATCCGGTGCGCGAGACCCCTCGGCCGCTCGCGGACACCCGCCGGAAAGGAATCTCATGAACAGGACCGTCACCGCCGCGGCACCGTCCGGCCCGCACGGCACCGCTCCCTCCGGCCCGGCCTCGCACACCGCGGGCCCGGCGGGCGCCTCGGGCGTATCGAACGCGTCGGGCTCGTCGGGTTCATCGGGTTCGCCCCTCCCGGACGTCTGGGAGGACCTCGTGACCACCGCCCTGCTGGGAACGGATCGCCGCACTCCGGCGGGCTCCGCATCCGGTGCGAACGCCCCGGCGGCCCTGCTGGACGCAGCGGCCGTGGCGACCCTACGGCGGCGGGCCGGGATGCGCCCTGCCAGGGCGGCCGAGCACCCGCGGCCGGCGCCCGAGGACCCACGTCCCGAGCTGCCGCCCGCCGCCGCCCGCCGGCTGACGATGCTGCTCACCGACCGCTCCGGCGCCTCCGGCGGTGGCCGCCGGGGCGCGGCCCCGGACCTGCTGGAGCTGCTGCCCCAGTGGCTCGCGGCAGCGAACGCCCACGGTTTCGCGGCGCCCCCGCCGGCGCTGCCCGCCCTGCTCGACGCCGCGCGGGGGCGTACGGATCTACGGCCGGCGGTCCTGCGGTTCGCGGGACCGCGAGGCCTGTGGCTGGCCCGCCTCAACCCGGACTGGCGGTTCGCCCTGCGCTCGGCGCCGGGCGGTGGCACGTCGCTGCCGGGACCCGGGGACACGGAGAGAATCCTGCGGCTCTGGCAGGAGGGCCTCTTCGCCGAGCGGGTCGCCCTGCTCTCCTCGCTGCGCTCCCGCGAGCCCGCCGCCGCACGCGAACTGCTCGCGACGACCTGGGCGACGGAGCGGGCCGAGGACCGGCTGATGTTCCTCGACTCGCTGCGCACCCGCCTCGGCCCGGACGACGAGCCGTTCCTGGAGCAGTCGCTCGCCGACCGCAGCCGCAATGTGCGGGCGACGGCCGCCGAGTTGCTCTCGGCGTTGCCCGGCTCGGCCCTCGCGCACCGTATGGCGGTCCGGGCGAGGGCATGCGTGGCCGTGGACCACACGGGGGACGCACCCGTTCTCACGGTCGAGGCGCCGCACGAGTGCGACGCGGGCATGGAGCGGGACGGTGTGGTGGCCAAGGCTCCCGCAGGACGGGGTGAACGGTCCTGGTGGCTGGGGCAGTTGGTGGAGGCGGCACCTCTGGACACGTGGTCGCGCCGGCTCGGCGGGCGTACGCCGCAGCAGATCGTGGCCCTGCCGGTCGGGGACGACTGGCGGAGCGAGCTGCACGCGGCCTGGTGCCGCGCGGCGGTGCGCCAGCGGGACGCCGGGTGGGCACAGGCCCTGCTCGGCGAGCCCTCCGCCGCGGAGGCGGGTGGCCCGGGAGCGGTGTCCCTGGCCGAGCGCGCCAAGCTCCTCGGCACGCTGGCCGCCGCCGAACGGGCGGAGTGGGTGGCCGGGTTCATCGGGACACACGGACTGCCGGACGCGTTCCAACTGCTCGGCGTGTGTGCGGTGCCGTGGGCGCCGCCGCTCGGGCGGGCCGTGGTGGACGCGCTCGACATCGCACGGGACGCGGGGAATTACCCCTGGAGTTTCAGCGGTGTCATGGGCCTGGCCGAGCGTTGCCTCGATCCCCTGGAGGCGGGCCACCTCGATGCGCTCCTGGCCGTACCGGACGAGGCGGAGGACGCCTCACCGGGTGCCGGTGGCTACTGGTCGGAGGCGTTCCAGCGTTTGGTCACCACGCTGCGCCTGCGCGCCGCGATGCTGGCGGAACTGAATCCGGCCGCCCAGCCCTGACACGCTTCCCGGCACAACCCGCCGAACCCCGGACCCGGACCGCGCACCCCTCACAGGGCGGGAGCCTCGGGGGCCGACGGCAACGCGCCGAGGCGCGGTGCCGGGCCCCGCGAGCCCGGCCTGATCCGGACGGCAGGCCCTACGCCTCCGCGGGATGCCGTACGGTCGCGCGGACCCAGTCCACGATCGACGCGGTCGTCGCTCCCGGAGTGAAGATCGCCGCGACGCCCTTCTCCTTCAGCGGTGCGATGTCCGCCTCGGGGATGATCCCGCCGCCGAAGACCAGGATGTCCGCCGCGTCCCGCTCCTTGAGCAGGTCGATCACCGCCGCGAAGAGTGTGTTGTGCGCGCCGGAGAGGATGGACAGGCCGATCGCGTCGGCGTCCTCCTGGATCGCGGTGTCGACGACCTGCTCGGGGGTTTGGTGGAGCCCGGTGTAGATGACCTCCATACCGGCGTCGCGCAGGGCGCGCGCGATCACCTTGGCCCCGCGATCGTGGCCGTCGAGCCCCGGCTTGGCCACCACCACGCGGATCGGACCGGCTGCCACACCCATCACTGCCTCCATGAAGCGCCTCCATCCATCCGTACCGACACATACCGCACACATCAGTCGTCCGGTACCCCTCACGGGTACCGCACACTCCGCCGCCCACTGCGCCGGCCGCGCCACCGCGGTACGGGCACCCCCGCCCGAGCCGGCCGGGGAAGTGAACGAACGTTATCGCCAGCATCCCGCAACCGGCGGTTTCACGGTGCGGACCGAGGGGGAAATCACACGGAGGGACACGTTCACTGCGCACCGTTCCGGGGCCTCAGGACCCGAGCATCGCGCCCATGCGCCACACGGGCATCAGTGGGACCATGCGCATAAGGGATTTCGCGACGAGGCCGCCGTACACCGCGGCCGCACCGAGCGCCCGCCGCGCGCGGCGGCGACCGTTTTCGCCGCGAGGCCCCATGAGGGCACACGGGGGACAGAGCCGTCCCTCCGCGTGCCGACAGGAGGTCGGCCCATGAAGGTCACGGAGGCAGCACTTCCCTTTCTGCCGCTCTGCCGGCGCCTGGCACCGAACCGGCCGGCGGTTCTCTCCGCCGCCCTGTTGAAGGCCACCGCCCTGGAGCTCGCGATCCTCGCGGGCCACGCCCTCCTCTACCCCGTCGGCATGGCGCAGGAGCGGCGGGACACGATCCCCGAACCCCCCGTGCCGGAGGGCACCGCGAAGCTGCCGGCGGAGGCCAGGCCCCCGGTCGTGCTGCTGCACGGGTTCATCGACAACCGCTCGGTTTTCCTGCTGCTGCGCCGCAGCCTCGCCCAGCACGGCAGGCAGCGGATCGAGTCGCTCAACTACTCTCCGCTGACGTGCGACATCCGCGTGGCGGCCGAGCTGCTGGGCCGGCACATCGAGGAAGTGTGCGAGCGCACCGGCAGCAGCCGGGTCGATGTCGTCGGACACAGCCTCGGAGGGCTGATCGGGCGGTACTACGTGCAGTGCCTGGGCGGTGACAGCCGCGTACGGACCCTGGTGACGCTGGGCACCCCGCATTCCGGCACCCGCGTCGCGCCGCTGGCCAACGCGCACCCGATCGTGCGCCAGATGCGCCCCGGTTCACCCGTGATCGAGGAGCTCACCCGCCCCGCGCCCGGCTGCCGCACGCACTTCGTCGCCTTCTGGAGCGACCTCGACCACATCATGGACCCGCTGGAAGCGGCCCGCATCGAGCACCAGGACCTCATCGCGCAGAACGTGCAGGTGAGCGGCGTCGGCCACCTCGCCCTGCCCGTGCACCCCGCGGTGGCCTCCGGCATACGGCAGGCACTGGACACGGCGCACCCGGGGGAACCGACCACCGGTCGCGCGCGGACGGCCTGACGCGACCTTCCTCCACCCCTCGTTCCCGCCCGACACGCCCGACTCGTCCGTCCTTGGCAACCACGGCGACATCACGTGCCCACCCGAACAACGACAGCCCCACCCGGCCGACTTGAGGGCGTGAGCCCCAACAAATCTCGAACAGTTTTCGAACACAAAACCAAGAGCGTGCCTAACCGCCGCCAAAACGCAACCGAATGCCCGTTTCCTGCGCGCGTGAAACCTGCAGAAGATTGTCGCGCCCGCATACCGCCGGGTACAGTCGCCGCACTGCTCTGGCAGCCCCTGTTGTCGAGGCGAAAGAGAAGTTGGTGAACGACCGTCACCCGTCGGGGACCATGGCCCCGGCCCCGGCTTCCGACGCCTCATCGGCGCACTACGCGTCGTACGGCACCCCGGAAGCCCAGTACGGCGACTTCACCATGTACGGCGGCTACGACGCCAACGGCTTCGCCCTCACGGTCCCGGAAACCGGCGGCCACGCCACCACGGCCTTCTCCGCCGACCCCCTCTTCGCCGACCTTCCCGGCAACGGCCACGACCAGGGGGCGTACGCCACCGGAAACACCACCGGAACCTGGTCCACCGCAGGCCACGACACCGCGCACTACGACGCGTACGCGGCCGCCCAGCAGCAGGTCGGCTACGACACCGGCGGCTATGACGCGACCGCCTGGACCACCGGGCAACAGCAGGCACCGGAGGTGCCGCACCAGGCCGCGGCATCCGATGCGAGCGGCCAGTGGGACTCCGGCACGTGGCTTCGGCCCGACCAGGCCCAGAACGCCGCCGATCCGGCCCAGCAGTGGTACTGGGGCACCCAGACCTTCGACACCGGCGCCTATGACGCCGCGCAGTGGAACTCCGACGGCAGCGCGGTCGCCCCGGTCCCGGACGCCTACGCGGACCCCTACGAACACCAGGCCGTGCCCTTCGACCAGCAGGCCACGGCCACGTTCGAGCAGCATCCCGCCCCAGGCCTCGATCCACAGGCTCCCGACTCCTCCACCTTCGATTCCCAGGCCTCCGCGCAGGAATCCGGTGACTCCGACCGTGACTCCTACGGACAGGAGACCTACGGGCAGGAAGCTCACGGACAGGAGTCGCACGAGCCGGGCTCCTACGAGGACGTCCACGACGATCCGTACAGGCCCCCTCAGGACGCCTCGGGCGACACCGGTGAACTGCCCGCGATGACCACTCTGCTCGACGAGCAGGAGGAGTCGGTCCCGGTCTCCGTTCCCTCGCCGCGCGCGGCGTCGCGTGGCGGGTCCCGTTCCCGCCGCCGGTCGCCCGCCAAGCGCTCCGCGCTGCTCACGGTGGCCGTGCCCTCGGCGTGCGTCATGGGTGTCGCCGGTATCGCGGCGGCCTCGGTCGGCGACCTCACGGAAGAAAGCGGCGGTCAGGAGACCACCAAGGCCGCCGCGGACACGCAGCCGGTACAGCCCGCCGTGGCCAACAACCAGCTCGACGCCCAGCTCGAGAGCCTTTCCGCCGGGGCGGGCGACTTCGCCGACCGGGCCAGCCGCACCCAGGAACGCATCGACCTGAAGGCGCAGCAGGCGGCCGACCGCAAGGCGGCGGCCGAGGAGGCGGCCCGCCAGGAGCGGCTGCGTCCGAAGTTCGCGATCCCCGTGGCGCAGCACGGCCTCAGCGCCTACTACGGCCAGTCCGGCATCAACTGGATGTCCATGCACACCGGTATCGACTTCCCCGTCTCGTACGGCGCGACGGTGATGGCCGCGACCGACGGCACGGTCCGCACCCAGTACAACAGCGCCTACGGCAACATGGCGATCGTGACGGCGATGGACGGCACGGAGACCTGGTACTGCCACCTCTCCAGCTACCAGGTCCCCTCCGGCACGACGGTGAAGGCCGGCCAGCCGATCGCGTTCTCGGGCAACTCGGGCAACTCGACCGGCCCGCACCTCCACTTCGAGGTCCGCCCGGCCGGCGGGTCGGCGATCGACCCCTTGGCTTGGTTCCGCAGCCACGGCCTCGAGCCGTCGTAGAACCGTCCGGCCGTCGGTCCCGTCCCGGGACAGACGCCCGCCCCCGCCTCACCCCGTGCATCGCCCGGAGCCCTCGCCGCTCCGTGGCGGCGGGGGCTCCGGGCGTGCCGGACTCCCGGTCAGAGCTTCTCGACCGGCGCGTACCGCAGCAGCAGCCGCTTCGGCTTGGTGTCCCCGAAGTCGATCGTCGCCTCGGCGTTGCCGCCCGTGCCCTTCATCGCGACGACGGTGCCGAGCCCGAACTGGTCGTGCGTGACCCGGTCCCCGACCGTCAGTGACACCACCGGCTTCTCGGCGGCCCGGCGCGTGGCGAAGCCGGACGCGCCCGACGCCGACGAGCGGGACCGGGACGACGACAGCGAGGCCGCCACTCCGGACACCGGTCCGGAGGACACGGGCGCGGTCGCACCCGTCCGCTTCCACTCCAGATGGGTGGCCGGGATCTCCTCCAGGAAACGCGAAGGCGGGTTGTACGACGGCTGTCCCCAGGCGCTGCGCAGCGTGGACCGGGTGAGATACAGCCGCTCACGCGCGCGCGTGATGCCGACGTACGCCAGGCGCCGCTCCTCCTCCAGTTCCTTGGTCTCCCCCAGGGCGCGCATGTGCGGGAAGACGCCGTCCTCCATGCCGGTCAGGAAGACGACCGGGAACTCCAGGCCCTTGGCGGTGTGCAGGGTCATCAGGGTGATGACGCCGGAACCGTCCTCGTCCTCGTCGGGGATCTGGTCGGAGTCGGCGACCAGGGCGACCTGCTCCAGGAAGTCGGACAGGGTGCCCCCCGGGGCGGTAGCCCCTGATGTCACTGCGCCCTCGCCGCGCTCCTGCTCGAACTCCAGGGCGACGGCGGCGAGTTCCTGGAGGTTCTCGATCCGGGTCTCGTCCTGCGGGTCGGTGGACGCCTGCAACTCGGCGAGGTAACCCGTACGTTCCAGGACCGCCTCCAGGACGGTCGCCGGGCCCGCGCCGGACTCGACGATCGTACGGAGGTCCTCCATCAGCGTGTTGAACCGCTTGACCGCGTTCGTGGAGCGCGCGGCCATGCCGTACGCCTCGTCGACGCGCTTCAGAGCCTGGGAGAAACTGATCTTCTCCCGTTGGGAGAGGGCGTCGATCATGGCCTCCGCGCGGTCGCCGATGCCCCGCTTGGGGACATTGAGGATGCGGCGCAGCGGCACCGAGTCCTCGGGGTTGGCGAGCACCCGCAGGTAGGCCAGGACGTCCCGGACCTCCTTGCGCTCGTAGAAGCGGACACCGCCGACGACCTTGTAGGGCAGGCCCACCCGGATGAAGACCTCTTCGAAGACACGGGACTGGGCGTTGGTGCGGTAGAAGACGGCCACGTCTCCGGCCTTGGCCTTGCCCGCGTCCGTGAGGCGGTCTATCTCGTCGGAGACGAACTGGGCCTCGTCGTGCTCGGTGTCGGCGACGTATCCGGTGATCTGCGCGCCGGTGCCCGCGTTGGTCCACAGGTTCTTGGGGCGGCGGGACTCGTTGCGTTCGATGACGGCGTTGGCGGCGCTGAGGATCGTCTGCGTGGAGCGGTAGTTCTGCTCCAGCAGGATCGTCGTCGCGTTCGGGTAGTCCTCCTCGAACTGGAGGATGTTGCGGATGGTCGCCCCGCGGAAGGCGTAGATCGACTGGTCGGCGTCGCCCACCACGCACAGTTCGGCGGGCGGCAGGCAGTCCGCGCCCGGCGGTACGTCGGCGGGGTGCCCGGCGGAGTACTCGGCGGTGCCGACGAGTTCGCGCACAAGGGCGTACTGGGCGTGGTTGGTGTCCTGGTACTCGTCCACGAGGACGTGCCGGAACCGGCGGCGGTAGTGCTCGGCGACGTCCGGGAAGGCCCGGAGCAGGTTGACCGTGGTCATGATCAGGTCGTCGAAGTCGAGCGCGTTGGCCTCGCGCAGCCGCGACTGGTAGAGCGCGTAGGCCTGGGCGAGGGTCTTCTCGAAGCCGTCGCCCGCCTGTGCGGCGAAGTCCTCCTCGTCGATCAGCTCGTTCTTCAGGTTGCTGATCTTGGCGCTGAAGGACTTGGGCGGGAAGCGCTTCGGGTCGAGGTCCAGGTCGCGGCAGACCAGGGCCATCAGGCGCTTGGAGTCGGCGGCGTCGTAGATGGAGAACGACGACGTGAAGCCGAGCTTCTTGCTCTCGCGGCGCAGGATGCGCACACAGGCACTGTGGAACGTCATCACCCACATCGCGCCCGCGCGCGGGCCGACGAGCTGCTCGACGCGCTCCTTCATCTCGCCGGCGGCCTTGTTGGTGAAGGTGATCGCGAGGATCTGGCCCGGGTGGACGCTCCGCGCGGCAAGCAGGTACGCGATGCGGTGCGTGAGCACACGGGTCTTCCCGGAGCCGGCGCCGGCCACGATGAGCAGGGGGGAGCCGGAGTGCGCGACGGCGGCGCGCTGGTTGTCGTTCAGCCCTTCCAGGAGGGCCGCGGGGTCCAGCACCGGGCGCGGGGCGCCGTCGCGGTAGTGGGTGTCCCGGTCCGGTGGCACGTCGAACTTCCCGTCGAACAGATCGTCCGGAACCTGCTCCGGTACATGATCGTCCTCGGGTGGCGGCGGAGGTTCGTCCGCAGGGCCGCGCCGGGCCTGGAGGTCCGCCAGGAAGCTGTCGTCAAAGAGGCTGCTCATCGCCCTCCGAGTCTAGGACGCCTTACCGACAACCCGCGGCCACCCCGAGAACATCCCCGTATTCCGGCGATCACCACCGCCCCGCGTCCGGTGACCGGACGCGCGCCCACCCTCGAGGACCACACCCTCACCCTGGGTGACGTGACGAAGAAGGTCACGAAAATGTATCGGGCATATCACCCATCAACCTTCACACGAGGCACATGAGTTGGCTACGGTTCGGGCGGGCCGTGCGATCCCCACCGGCGAACCTCGCCGGACGAGCGGCCTCCGCCGAGTCCGTCGCTGCCGCTGCGGCAGCCGGAGCCGGGGACCCACCGGGAACCCGGGGTGAATCGGCCCGCTCCCTCCCCGGGGCGGCCGTAGGGCAGCCCTTCCGGCCTACCCGCTCGCACCCCTCCCGAATCCCCCTGGAGCCTGGACGGCCGGGAGCCCCTGCCGCTCCCCCGCGGCGGCGGAACGTTGGAAGGAGTCGCCTCCCTTGGCGTCGCACCGCAAGTCGCGCACCCCAGGTACGCGCGTGGCCGGCATACGGACCCCCGCTCTCGCCACGGCGGCCCTCACCTCCGTCGCCCTCCTCTCCCAGACGGCCGACGCCGCACCCTCGGACGACGACCGGCCGAGCCTGGAGGAGGTGGAGAAGAAGGTCGACGACCTGTACCGCCAGGCGGAGTCGGCGACCGAGAAGTACAACGCGGTCAAGGAGAAGACCACCAAGCAGCGCAAGCGCGTCGACACCCTCCTCGACGACGTGGCCAAGCGCACCCAGACGCTCAACGAGGCACGGGAGGAACTGGGTTTCTTCGCCGCCGCCCAGTACCGGACCGGTGCCGGCGTCCCCGACACGGCGACCTTCCTGCTCGCGGACTCCCCGCAGGACTTCTTCGACCGGGACCAGCTGATGGACCGGATGACCGGCCGCCAGAAGGCAGCGGTCGACGACTACGTCACCCAGCAGTCCGAGACGATGGAGAAGCGCAAGGAGGCCACCGAGAGCCTCACGACGCTCACCGAGTCGCAGGACGACCTGAAGACCGCCAAGGCCACGGTCCAGAAGAAGCTCAGCACCGCGCGGGAGCTGATGTCGAAGCTGACCGCCGAGGAGAAGGCGCGGCTCGCGGCGGCCGAGGAGAAGAAGCGGGAAGAGGCCGTCCGCAAGGCTGCCGAGCTCGCCCGGCAGCAGGCGGAGCAGCAGCAGGCGGAGGAGGAGGAGCGGCGACAGCAGCAGGCGGAGAGCGGCCCCTCCGGCACTTCCGACTCCTCCGGTTCCTCCAGTTCCTCCGGCTCCACGTCGACCACGCCGTCGACCTCGGCGGACTCCTCGTACGCGGCCAAGGCCGAGAAGGCGCTCGCCTTCGCCCGCGCGCAGATCGGCAAGCCCTACGTCTGGGGTGCCACCGGCCCCGACTCCTACGACTGCTCGGGCCTGACCCAGGGCGCGTGGAAGGCCGCCGGCGTCTCCCTCCCCCGCACCACGTACGACCAGGTCGAGGCCGGCACCACGGTCTCGGTGTCCCAGGCCCAGCCCGGTGACCTCGTCTTCTTCTACGACGACATCACTCATGTGGGCGTCTACATCGGCAACGGCATGATGATCCACGCGCCGAAGCCCGGTACCTACGTCCGCGAGGAGTCGATCTTCTACGACGGCGAGTCGTCGATCCACAGCGTGGTCCGTCCGGCCTGAGGGCGCCGGGCACGGCCGGGATACGGCCTGGTGCGGAGGTGGACACGGTGAGATGTGCTGCGGCCCGGTGCGGTGCCCTGCTCCATGTACCGACGCCACACGTGCGGTGACCGGCCGGTCACCG
>NZ_LIQT01000009.1 GCF_001418415.1 Streptomyces hirsutus | reverse complement strand
CGAGGCGGGCCAGGGCGGTGGCCATGTTGGCGACGCCGCCGGGGCTCGACCCCATCCCGCGCGCCCAGGACTCGGTCCCGCGCACCGGGGCGGAGTCGAGCCCGGTGAAGATGATGTCGAGGAAGACCGTACCGGTGAGGTAGACGTCCCAGGGCGGGTCGTCGGGGGTGCGCAGCGCGGCGAGCGGGTCGGCCTGGGGCTGGCAGTGCGCCCCCGCCGGGACACCGGCATGGCCGATGACATCCTGAGCGGCGCTGTCGGTGATTCCCTCTCCGGCTGACGTGGTGGACGCCTCCACAATGCGCTCCCTGGCCTGGTGCGGTTTCGGCCAGTGTGCACCACGCCACCGACAACGCGCCGCCCGTCACGCCGGAGCCGCTCCCCCGCTCCCGGGTCCGGCGTGCCGCGGGGCCTCTCACCAGCGGGGCACCGCCGGGGGGAGCCAGTCGGGGTCGGCGATCCGCATGGCCGCCGCGTCGTCGCGGTCGCGGAGCGCGCCGTCGTCCTCCAGCCACCGCCGGTGCAGCGCGGCGAGCCGGTCGTGGTCGAGGGTGACGCCGAGGCCGGGCGCGTCGGACACCCGCACGGCGCCGTCCTCGAAGGTGAGGCGTTCGGTGAGGACGTCCTCGGACTGCCACGGGTAGTGGGAGTCGCAGGCGTGGTGCAGGCCCGGGACGGTGGACGCGACGTGGGTCATCGCGGCCAGGCTGATCCCGAGGTGGGTGTTGGAGTGCATGGAGACGCCCACGCCGAAGGTGCGACAGACGGCGGCGAGGTGCAGGGTGTTGCGCAGTCCGCCCCAGTAGTGGTGGTCGGAGAGGACGACCTGGACGGCGTTCGTGCTGAACGCCTCCTTGATCTCGGCGAACGTCGTCACGCACATGTTGGTCGCCAGCGGCACGCCGGTGCGGGCGGCGACCTCGGCCATGGCGGGGGTGCCGAGCGTCGGGTCCTCCAGGTACTCCAGGATGCCGCCGACCGCCTCGGCCACCTCGACCGAGGTCTCGACGGACCAGGCGCCGTTGGGGTCGAGCCGCAGCGGGTGGCCGGGGAAGGCCTCGGCGAGGGCGCGGACGGCGGCGATCTCCTCCTCGGGCGGGAAGACGCCGCCCTTGAGCTTGAAGGAGCCGAAGCCGTACCGCTCCTTGAAGGCGCGGGCCTGCGCGACGACACCGGCCGGGTCCAGGGCGGCCCCCCAGTCGTCCTTCTCGGCCGGGACGCCGTCGGGGTGGCCGGCCCACTTGTAGAAGAGGTACGCGCTGTACTCCACGGTGTCGCGGAGCTTGCCGCCGAGCAGGGCGTGCACGGGCAGGCCGAGGCTCTTGCCGAGGGCGTCGAGGCAGGCGACCTCGAAGGCGGAGGCGATGGACAGCCGCAGCTTGTCGGCGGTCTGCACGCCGCGCAGCCCGCCGACGTCGACGGCGTCGTCGACCCGGGCGGCCGCGACGGCGACCTCGTCCAGGAGCGCGAACAACTCGTTCACATCCGTGACCTTGCGGCCCTTGAGCTGCTCGGCGAAGGGGTGGGCCAGTTCCAGGTACTTGGTGTCGCCGTAGGTCTCCCCCACGCCGGTGGTCCCGTCCGCCGTGACGATCTCGACGATCAGCCGGGGCGTGTACGGCTGGTGGACGCCCTGCGTGTTCAGCAGCGGCGGGTCGGCGACCAGGATCGGCGTGAGCCGTACCTCGGTGATGGTCAGGTCGCGGGCGGTCGGCACGGCTGACGCGTTCTGCGCGGTCACAGGGCGGCTCCTACGAGGTCCAGGCCGGCGGCGAGCAGGGCCTTGAGGTCGGTGAGGTCGGAGGGCGAGGGGTCGGTGAGCGGGGGGTCGGTGAGCGGGGCGCGTACGGGGCCCACGGGGCGTCCGCGGAGCCGGGCCGCCGCCTCCTCGACGGTGAGGACGACGACCTGCCGGTACTCGTCCTCGTCCAGGGAGAAGAACTCGCCGGTGCCGCAGGCGGGGAAGAGGGCGCCGGGGCCGGCGGCGAGCCGGCGGGCGAGGTAGGCGCGCTGTCCGTCGGGGTCGAGGGTGCCGTCGTCGTGGAAGGCGGTCAGCGGGAACGACAGCACACCGCCCGCCATCGCGTCCCGCAGCCGCCGCACCACGGCCGCGGTGTCCGTCTCCGCGTCCGTGCCCGTGCCCGTGCCGGGGCTCACCCGCGCCGTCTCCCCTCATGAAGGTCATCCATGTATGAGAACAGAGGTTAAATAGGCGAACCAGGGTCGTCAATGGGTCGACGGCAACCGGTGCCGGAGCGTCAGCCGGCGGCCTGCGCGGCGATGCTCCCGATCGCCTCGACGGCGACCTCGGGCTCGTCGACGTGGAGGCAGTGCCCGCTGTTCTCGGCGGTGCTCGGTTCGCTGTCGCCGGTGCGGCGATCGATGGGTCTGCGGCCCGTGTCCATGGGGGTGGCACCACCATCGGTTCGTGCGCCGGACGCACCGGACGGCGGGAACACGGGGGCACGGGCACGGGGACACGGGGACTACTGGAAGACGTACGCCTCCACCTCGGCGAGGTACCGGCCCCGCCGCTCCTCGTCGTCGTCCAGGAAGGCCGCGAGGAAGGAGTTGCGGGCCAGCTCGCGCAGCCGCTCCGGGCCGAGGCCGAGGGTGTCGCGCACCGCGTCGAAGTTGTCGCCTGCGTAGCCGCCGAAGTAGGCCGGGTCGTCGGAGTTCACCGTGCACAGCAGGCCGGCGTCGAGCATCGCGGGCAGCGGGTGGGCGGCGAGGGTGTCCACGGCGCGCAGCCGGACGTTCGACAGCGGGCACAGGGTCAGCGGGATCCGGTCCCGCACCAGTCGCGCCACCAGCGCCGGGTCCTCCACGCAGCGCAGCCCGTGGTCGACCCGTTCGACGCCGAGGACGTCCAGCGCCTCGGTGATGTACTCCGGCGGACCCTCTTCACCGGCGTGTGCCACGCGCCGCAGCCCGAGCGCGGCGGCCGCCTCGTACACCTCGCGGAACTTCGCCGGCGGGTGGCCGACCTCGGCCGAGTCCAGGCCCACACCGGTGATCCGGTCCAGGTGGGGCTTGGCCGCGTCCAGGGTCGCCAGGGCCGACTCGGCGGACTCGTCCCGCAGGAAGCACAGGATCAGCCGGGTCGAGACGCCGTGCGTCTCCTCACTGCGCCCGAGCGCCCGCCACAGCCCGTCGACCACGGTGTTCATGCCGACGCCCCGGGCCGTGTGCGCCTGCGGATCGAAGAAGATCTCCGCGTGCCGCACGCCCTGCGCCGCGGCGCGGGCCAGGTAGGCGTCGGCGAGGTCCTCGAAGTCCCGCTCGGTGCGCAGCACGGCCATGAGCTCGTAGTACAGGTTCAGGAACGACTGGAGGTCCTGGAACCGGTACGCCTCGCGCAGGGCGTCGGTGTCGGCGTAGGGCAGGTCGACACCGTTGCGGGCGGCGAGGGCGAAGGCGAGCTCGGGTTCGAGGGTGCCTTCGATGTGAAGGTGCAGTTCAGCTTTCGGTACGGGCATCGAAACATCGTACGGGCGGCCTCAGCGACGCTTGGGGAGCGGCACTCGCAGCAGGTCGCGGGCCACGGTCAGCTCGCCCGTGTACCCGGCGGCCCGCGCCTGCCGCTCGAACTCCTCCGGGTCGCCGTAGCGCTGGCTGAAGTGGGTGAGCACCAGGTGCCGCACGTCCGCGTCCCGCGCCACCCGGGCCGCCTGGCCGGCCGTCAGATGACCGTGCTCGACGGCGAGCTCCTCGTCCTCGTCGAGGAACGTGGACTCGATGACGAGCAGGTCGCAGCCCTCGGCGAGCGCCTGCACCCCCTCGCAGAGCCGGGTGTCCATGACGAACGCGAACCGCTGGCCGCGCCGCACCTCGCTGACGTCCTCCAGCGCGATCCCGTCGAGCGTGCCCTCGCGCTGGATGCGGCCGACGTCCGGGCCCTTGATGCCGTGCGCGGCGAGCCGGTCGGGCAGCATCCGCCGGCCGTCGGGTTCGACCAGCCGGTAGCCGTACGACTCGACGGGGTGCGACAGCTTCCGCGCCTCCAGCGTGTACCCGGGGGTGCGGGCGAGCGGGCCGTCGGCGCCGACGGGTCCCTCGGTGATGCCGACCGTCTCGCGGTAGGCGGTCGCGTACCGCAGCCGGTCGAAGAAGCGCTGCCCGGAGCCCGGGTAGTGGGCGGTGACGGGGTGCGGGACCCGGTCGAGGTTGATGCGCTGGATCACTCCGGCGAGGCCGAGCGAGTGGTCGCCGTGGAAGTGGGTGACGCAGATCCGGTTCAGGTCGTGCGCGGCGACCCCGGCGCGCAGCATCTGGCGCTGGGTGCCCTCGCCGGGGTCGAACAGGATGCCCTCGCCGTCCCAGCGCAGCAGGTAGCCGTTGTGGTTGCGGTGGCGGGTGGGGACCTGGCTGGCGGTGCCGAGCACCACCAGTTCGCGTACGGACACAGGGGGCTGCCTATCCGGGCGGCCAGTGGAGGCCGCGGCCGCCCAGGACGTGGGCGTGCGCGTGCCAGACGGTCTGGCCGGCGCCGCTGCCGGTGTTGAAGACGATGCGGTGGCTCTCCAGCTGATCCTGGTCCGCGACGGCCTGCGCCTCGCGCAGGAGGTCCGCCGCGACCTCGGGAGCGGCTGCGGCGAGGGCCGCCGCGTCCTTGTGGTGCGCCTTCGGGATCACCAGGACGTGCGTGGGCGCCTGCGGGTTGATGTCGCGGAAGGCGACGGTGGTGTCCGTCTCCCGGACGATCGTCGCCGGGATCTGTCCTGCGACGATCTTGCAGAACAGGCAGTCGTCCTGCGGTTCCCCTGCCATGGGTGTGCCTCCTCGCGCCGGGTTGATCGCCTACCCGGCATCGTATCCGTCACACCATCGCGCCGGACTCTTCGGCTACCTCGGCCGCTTCGGCTTCTTCGGTTGTCTCGGTTGTCTCGGTTTCCTCGGTTGCTTCGGCCGCATCGGTCAGCTCGGTCACGTCGGTCACGTCGGTCACGTCGGTCAGGACAGCGTCGGCGGCGTCTTCGCCGGTGTCTCCTCGAGCGCGGCCAGCGCCAGCCGTACCGCCTCGTCCAGCTGGACGTCCCGGCCCGCCGCGTGGTCCTGCGGGCGCTGGACGACCTCCACGTCCGGGTCCACGCCGTGGTTCTCCACGCCCCAGCCGTAACCCTCCAGCCAGAAGGCGTACTTGGGCTGGGTGACGAGGGTGTGGTCGACCAGCCGGTAGCGGCTGTCGATGCCGACCACGCCGCCCCAGGTGCGGGTGCCGACGACCGGGCCGATGCCGAGCGCCTTGATCGCCGCGTTGACGATGTCGCCGTCGGAGCCGGAGAACTCGTTGGCGACGGCGACGACCGGGCCGCGGGGCGCGTCCTGCGGGTAGCTCTCCGGGCGCATGCCGCGCGGCAGGTCCCAGCCGACGATCCGCCGGGCCAGCTTCTCCACGACGAGCTGGGAGGTGTGGCCGCCGCGGTTCTCCCGGACGTCCACGATCAGGCCCTCGCGGATCACCTCGACCCGCAGGTCCCGGTGGATCTGGGCCCAGCCGGGCGCCTGCATGTCGGGGACGTGGATGTAGCCGAGCCGGCCGCCGGACAGCTCGTGGACATGGGCCCGCCGGTCGGCGACCCAGGCGTGGTAGCGCAGCGGCTCCTCGTCCGCGACGGGGACGACGACCGCGTGCCGCGGGTCGCCGCCGCCGGCCGGGGAGACGGTCAGCTCCACGGGCTTGCCCGCGGTGCCGACCAGCAGCGGGGCCGGTCCGGCCAGCGGGTCGACCGGCTGTCCGGCCACGGCGACGATCGCGTCACCGGTGCGGATCGCGACGCCGGGCGCGGCCAGCGGGGAACGGCCCTCCGGGTCGGAGGTCTCCGCGGGCAGGATGCGGTCGACGCGCCAGCTGCCGTCCTCGTGGCGGGAGATGTCCGCGCCGAGCAGGCCCTGCCGGGCGCCGCCGCCGAAGCCGCCGCGCGGGGTGACGTAGGCGTGCGAGGTGCCGAGTTCGCCCTGGACCTCCCAGAGGAGGTCGACCAGGTCGTCGTGGGTGGCGAGCCGGTCCAGGACGGGCCGGTAGCGGTCGAGGACGGCGTCCCAGTCGACGCCGTTCATGTCCGGCCGCCAGTAGTTGTCCCGCATGATGCGGCCGGCCTCGTCGAACATCTGCCGCCACTCGGCGGCCGGGTCGACGAACTGGCGGACCCGGTCGAGGTCGACGGTGATGTTGCTGTCGCTGTCGTCGTCGCCCGACGCGCGCCGGTCGCTGGGGACGACCTTGAGCCGGCTGTCGGTCCACAGCAGCACCCGCTTGCCGTCACCGCTGACCTCGAAGTGGTCGGCGTCCGAGGTCAGATGCTCGAGGCGCTGCTGGGCGAGGTCGTACCGCTCCAGCTCGGTCTTCGGGTCGGGGTCGTCGGGGGTGGCCCTGGTGGCGCCGAGCACGCCGCGCACCGGGTGGCGCAGCCACAGCACCCCGTCCTTGGCGGCGCGCAGGTTGGAGTAGCGGGCGGCCTCGACCGGGAACGGCACGATCCGGTCGGCGAGCCCCTCCAGGTCGATCCGGGTGGTGGGGGTGCCCTCGCTGTCGGGGGTCTCGTCCCGGTCCGGCGTCTCGAAGGGGCGGCCGTGCCGCTGCGGGCCGAACGGCGACGGGGTCGTCGCGGCGAGGGTGATCAGGTGCGGCCGGGCGCCCTCGACGAAGGCGAGGTCGAAGACGTGCTCGTCGTAGACCGGGTCGAAGGAGCGGGTCGACAGGAACGCGAGGTGTTTGCCGTCGAGGGTGAAGGCGGGCGCGTAGTCCTGGAAGCGCAGCGGGGTCGCCTCGGTGACCTGGAGGTCGGTGGTGCTGGCGATCCTCAGCTGGCTGAGCGGGCGGGGGCCGGGGTGGGACCAGGCGAGCCAGGCGGAGTCGGGCGAGAAGGTCAGCCCGGAGACGTCGCCGTCGGCGCTGCGGTCGACCTCGCGGACCTCGCCGGTCTCCCGCTCGACGAGCAGGACGCGGCCGTCGTGCGAGGCGACCGCGGCGCGGCTGCCGTCCGGTGACATCGCGAGTCCCAGGACCCGGCCGAGCTGTCCGGCGGCGAGCCGGCGCGGGGTCGCGCCGGGGGCGAGGCCGGTGGCCGGGGCGAACTCCAGGGCGTCGTCGCCCTCGGCGTCCGTCACCCACACCACCCACTCCTCGCCGTCCGCGCGGAAGGTGCGCGGGCGCCGGGCGCGGACGCCGGGGGTGGCGGCGAGGGCCCGGGCGGGCCCGGACCGGTGGGTGACCCAGTGGACGGCGCCGCGCACGCAGACGGCGCTGCCGCGCGCGGTGTGGTCGGGGGCGGCGGAGCCGAACCAGCGGGCCGCGTTCACCGGGAACGGCTGGAGGTCGACGCGCTGGCCGCCGAGCCGGATGTCGAGCGGGCGGGGCTCGGCCCCGTCCAGGTCGTCGAGGAGCCACAGCTGCCCGGCACTGGCGTAGACGACGCGGGTGCCGTCGGTGGCGGCGTGCCGGGCGTAGAACCCTCCCCCACTCTCGGCTTCGCTCGAGCGGGAGGTGCCCCCGAGGGGGGTGTGCCTGCGCAGGTCGGACCCGTCGGCGAGGGAGGAGTACAGCGCGCCGGTGCCCTCGTGGTCGGAGAGGAACGCAATCCTGGTGCCCACCCAGAGCGGGTACTCGATGTTCCCGTCGAGGTCGGCGTGCAGGCGTACGAACTCGCCGGGGAGTGCGGTGGCTTCGGGAGCTTCGGTGACCTCGGTGGCGTCGGCGGCCCCGAGGTCTCCCGTCTCCCGCTCGATCCACAGTTTGCCCGCCGTGCCGCCCCGGTAGCGCTTCCAGGTGGCGGCCTCGCGGCCCATCGTCGCGGACAGCAGGACGGTGCGCGGCCCGTGGGCGACGTCGCCGACGGGGCCGTAGGGCAGCGTGGTGGCGGGTCCTCCGTCGAGGGGGATCGCACGGGCCCAGGTGCGGCGCAGGCTGGCCTGGCCGTGGGTGCTGAGCGCCAGGACCTTCCCGTCCGGGGTCCAGCCGCGCACCTGGGTCTTCCCGCTCCCCCAGTACGTCAGGCGTCTGCCGGGGCCGCCCTCGACGGGCGCGACGTGCACCTCGGGGGCGCCGTCACGGGTGGAGGTCCAGGCGACGGTGGTGCCGTCGGGCGAGATGCGGGGCATCGTCACCGGCACGTTGTCGGCGCTGGCCCGCCAGGCGCGGCCGCCGTCGAGCGGGGCGAGCCACACGTCGTCCTCGGCGGTGAAGGCGACCAACTCACCGTGCAGATGCGGGAACCGGAAATAAGCGGCGGAGGCAACCGATGCAGGCTGTGTCACCCGATCACCCTATGCAAGCACGGTCGGCGTGGACAGAGGTTTGGATCACTTGCCCTCGACAGGGCGGCAGGAGGGGTACTGGTCGCACCACACGGTCGTCGTGACCGTGACGGTGACGGTGGGCCGCGGGCCGCGGTTCGTGGGCTCGCCCACCGCCGGCGGGCTGGTGGCGTCGCAGTCGCCCAGGCCGTCGACCCGGAACACCTGTTCGCCGTCCACCTTCGCGGTGATGTCCCCGCGCACGCAGGCGCCGTTGACGGCGTGGGTGATCTTCCCGGTGACGGTGATCTCCTTGCCGTTCTCGGTCTCCCCGTCGCAGTCGACGGTGGCCACGGTCTTCTCGCTCGCGCTCGCGGACCGGGACGACGCGCTCGCGTCGTCGCCGTAGGAGGCGGTGCAGCTGAGCCACCGCACGCCGTCCTTCTGGCGGTTGAGCTCCTGCGTGACCGTCTTGTCGGTCGTGAGCGCCACCGCGGCCGAGCCGACCGAGCCCGGCTCGCACGCCACGGCCCCGCCCACGGCGACCACGGCGAACCCCACGGCGAGCACCGGCCGCCGCCACCGTGTCCCCCGCCCGGCCCTCGGCCACGACCTCGGCCACGACCTCGGCCAAGGCCTGGGCCAACTCCCTGTCAGTGCCCTCTTGGACGCCATGGACGGCAGCCTGCCACCGTCACCGGCGTGACGGTAGGGCGCATACGGCCACCGCGCACTACCGTGGGCGGATGCGCAGCGAACGCCGCCTCGGAAGACTCGTCGTGGACGGTTCCGGTGCGGGCGAAGCAGCCGTTCACCTGTGGTCGGTGCGCCATCGGCACAGTACCGAGGGGCCCTGTCAGGAGGTGCTCGCACTGCGCAGGGACGGGCGGACGACGCGCCTCGTGTTCCGGGGCGGCGAGGGACGTTTCGTCCCCGACGGCTTCCTGCACTCGGGGGGCGTGGCCGTCAGGGGGCTGGGGACGCCGAACCTGCACGAGCCCGGTGTCGTACGGGCCTTCGTCGACGAGGCGGCCCGGCGCGGGCTGCTCGCCGGGGCCGCGGAGCTCGACGGCTGGGAGCTGTTCCCGGCGGTCGCCGCCGGCCGTGCGGCGGACGGCTGACCGGGGCCGTCACGACCAGCGGCCCGTGCGGGCCAGGAGGACGGCCGCCGCCGCGGTGCCGGCGGTGGAGGTGCGCAGGACGCTGCGGCCCAGACGGTAGGGCTCGGCGCCGGCCTGCGCGAAGAGCTCCAACTCCTCGGGGGAGACACCGCCTTCGGGGCCGACGACCAGCACGATGGTGCCGGAGGCGGGGAGTTCGGCGGTCGCGAGCGGTTCGGTGCCGCTCTCGTGGAGGACGGCGGCGAAGTCCGCTTCGGCGAGAAGTGACGCAACCTGTCGGGTCGTGGCCGCGTCCGCGACCTCCGGGAAGCGTGTCCGGCGGGACTGCTTGCCCGCCTCGCGGGCCGTCGCCCGCCATTTGCCGAGGGACTTCAGCCCGCGCTCGCCCCGCCACTGGGTGACGCAGCGCGACGCCGACCACGGCACGACCGCGTCGACGCCGACCTCGGTCATCGTCTCCACGGCCAGCTCGCCCCGGTCCCCCTTGGGCAGGGCCTGGACGACGGTGAGCCGGGGCGACTCCACGGGTTCCTCGACGACGTCGCCGAGACGCACGATCAGCCGGTCCTTGCCTTCGGTGCCGGTCACCTCGCCCTCGGCCCGGCGGCCCGCGCCGTCGGTGAGGACGACGGTCTCCCCGGCCCGCAGCCGCTTCACGGAGACGGCGTGCCGTCCCTCGGGGCCGTCGAGCACGTGGTGGCCGGAGCCGTCCGTGCCGAAGTCGTCCACGACGAAGACCGGGGCGGTCATCGGGCACCTCCCGCCGACAACGCGTTCCGGGTGGCGGTGAGTTCGGCGGCCAGCACCTCCACCAGCTGCCCGGCGGGCAGCTCGCGGGCCATCCGGTGGCCCTGTCCCGCCCACAGCGCCATGCCCTGCGGGTCCCCGGCGGCGGCCGCGGCCTTGCGCAGCGGGGCGGTCAGATGGTGGACGTCCGGGTAGGCGGCGGGCGCGTACGGGCCGTGCTCGCGCAGGAAACGGTTGACCAGAGCGCGGGCCGGACGTCCAGAGAAGGCGCGGGTCAGTTCGGTGCGGGCGTACAGGGGGTCGGTCAGCGCCTGCTTGTGCAGCGCGTGCGCGCCGGACTCGTGGGTGGCGAGGAACGCCGTGCCGAGCTGGGCCGCCGAGGCGCCGGCCGCGAGGACGGCGGCGATCTGACTGCCGTGCATGATGCCGCCGGCCGCGACGACCGGGATGCCCACGGCCTCCCGCACCTGGCTGACCAGCGACAGCAGTCCGATGCCGGAGCCGTCCGCCTCCGGGTCGTCCCGGTGGGTGCCCTGATGGCCGCCGGCCTCGACGCCCTGCGCGATCACCGCGTCGACGCCCGCCTCCTCCACGGCCCGCGCCTCGTCGGGGGTGGTGGCGGTGGCCAGCGTGAACGTGCCTGCGCGGCGCAGGGCGTCCAGGACGTCGCGGGAGGGCACGCCGAAGTGGAACGACACCACCGGCACCGGGTTGTCGAGCAGGACGGCGAGTTTGGCGTCGTAGCCGTCGTCGCGGCCGCAGTCGGGGTCGCCGAGCTCGGTGGAGTACCAGGGGGCCTCACCGGCCAGCTGGTGGGCGTAGACGCCGACGGCGGCGGGGTCGGAGGTCTCGGGCTGCGGCATGAAGACGTTGACGCCGAAGGCGAGGCCGGTCAGCCCGCGCAGCTGCTTGATCTCCTGGTACATCCCGTCCGCGGTCTTGTACCCGGCCGCCAGGAACCCCAGCCCGCCCGCCTCGGACACGGCCGCGGCGAGCTGCGGCACGGCGACTCCGCCCGCCATCGGGGCCTGCACCACGGGGTGCCGGAGGAGGTCGGTGAGGGCCAAGGACATGACGGCATGTTGCCACGTCCTTCGGACATCTCCGAATTGGACCGGGGCGGATCAGAGACAGATCGGAGGTGGATCAGAGGTGGATCGGAAATGCGTCGGAAAGGAGTCGGGAGCGGATCGACGAAGGACCGGAAAGGGTCCGGCCCCGGATCCGGGGCCGATCCCGCCCTGGGTGCGGCACGCTTCCGGGAGGACACCGCGGGAACCTCGTCCGGTCCCCGCGGAAAGCACCCGTCAGCGCCCGTTGAAGGCGTCCTTCAGCCGGGAGAACAGTCCCTGCTGGCCCGGCTGGAACTGGCCCAGCGGGCGCTCCTCGCCACGGAGCTTGGCGAGTTCGCGCAGCAGGCGCTCCTGTTCGACGTCGAGCTTGCCCGGGGTCTGCACCTCGACGTGCACGATGAGGTCGCCCCGGCCGCCGCCGCGCAGGTGCGTGACGCCCCGGCCGTGCAGCGGGATCGACTGGCCGGACTGGGTACCGGGCCGGATGTCGACCTCCTCCATGCCGTCCAGCGTCTCCAGCGGCACTTTGGTGCCGAGGGCCGCCGCCGTCATCGGGATGGTGACCGTGCAGTGCAGGTCGTCGCCGCGCCGCTGGAAGGTGCTGTGCGGCAGCTCGTGGATCTCGACGTACAGGTCGCCGGCGGGACCGCCGCCGGGGCCGACCTCGCCCTCGCCGGCCAGCTGGATCCGGGTGCCGTTGTCCACACCGGCCGGGATCTTCACCGTCAGGGTGCGGCGGGAGCGGATCCGTCCGTCGCCCGCGCACTCCGGGCACGGGGTCGGGACGACGGTGCCGAAGCCCTGGCACTGCGGGCAGGGGCGCGAGGTCATGACCTGGCCCAGGAAGGACCGCGTGACCTGCGAGACCTCGCCCCGGCCGCGGCACATGTCACAGGTCTGCGCGGTGGTGCCGGGTGCGGCGCCCTCACCGCTGCAGGTGGTGCAGACGACCGCCGTGTCGACCTGGATGTCCTTGGTCGTGCCGAACGCGGCCTCGTCCAGCTCGACTTCGAGGCGGATCATCGCGTCCTGGCCGCGGCGGGTGCGCGAGCGCGGACCGCGCTGCGACGCCGTGCCGAAGAACGCGTCCATGATGTCGGAGAAGTTCCCGAAGCCGCCCGCGCCGAAGCCGCCCGCGCCACCGCCGCCGGCCTGCTGGAGCGGGTCGCCGCCGAGGTCGTAGACCTGCTTCTTCTGCGGGTCCGACAGCACCTCGTAGGCGGCGTTGATCTCTTTGAACCGCTCCTGCGTCTTCGGATCCGGGTTGACGTCCGGATGCAGCTCGCGGGCGAGTCGCCGGAAGGCCTTCTTGATCTCTTCCTGCGACGCGTCCCGGCGTACGCCGAGTACGGCGTAATAGTCGGTGGCCACTTACGACTCCGCCAGGATCTGTCCGACGTACCGTGCCACTGCTCGTACCGCTCCCATCGTTCCCGGGTAATCCATGCGTGTCGGTCCGACCACGCCGAGCTTGGCAACCGCCTCGCCGCCCGAACCGTAGCCCACCGACACGACGGACGTGGAGTTGAGTCCCTCGTGGGCGTTCTCATGACCGATACGGACGGTCACGCCCGGATCCTTCGCCTCTCCGAGCAGCTTGAGGAGCACGACCTGCTCCTCAAGTGCCTCCAGAACAGGCCGGATCACCAGGGGAAAGTCATGTCCGAAGCGGGTCAGATTGGCGGTGCCGCCGATCATCAGCCGCTCCTCGTTCTCCTCGACCAGCGTCTCCAGGAGAGTGGAGAGCACGGTCGAGACCGTACCGCGTTCCTCGGGGTCGAAGCCCTCGGGGAGGTCCTCGACGAGGGATGGTACGTCGGTGAAACGGCGGCCCGCGACACGGCTGTTGAGCCGCGCCCGCAGATCCGCCAGGGTCGCCTCGCCGACCGGCGCCGGGCAGTCGACCATGCGCTGCTCGACCCGCCCGGTGTCCGTGATCAGCACCAGCATGGCGCGCGCGGGCGCCATCGGGAGCAGCTCCACGTGCCGCACGGTCGAACGGGTCAGCGACGGGTACTGCACGACGGCGACCTGCCGGGTGAGCTGCGCGAGCAGCCGCACCGTGCGGGCCACGACGTCGTCCAGGTCGACGGCGCCCTCGAGGAAGTTCTGGATGGCGCGCCGCTCGGGCGCGGTCATCGGTTTGACGCCGGCGAGCTTGTCCACGAAGAGCCGGTAGCCCTTGTCGGTGGGGATGCGCCCGGCGCTGGTGTGCGGCTGGGCGATGAACCCCTCGTCCTCCAGGGCCGCCATGTCGTTGCGCACGGTGGCCGGGGAGACGCCCAGGTTGTGCCGCTCGGTGAGGGCCTTGGAGCCGACGGGCTCCTCGGTGCCGACGTAGTCCTGGACGATGGCGCGCAGCACCTGGAGCCTGCGTTCACTGAGCATCACGCACACCTCCAGAAGTCGTCCGCCCGGTACCTTCCCTGGCACTCTTCGCACGCGAGTGCCAGTCTCCCCGCCCAGTGTACGGCCGGGGGGTACTCCCCGGGCAAGGCCGGTCCCACGCCGTCGCGCGGCGAAAGCCGTAGGCCGTTAGCGTCGCGGTATGACGGTGGCTTGGGAAGAGTCGGGATGGGAACGGCTGGCGCCGGGAGTGGGACGGTGCCGGCTCCCGGTCTGGGACTGCACGGTGGGGCTCGTGGTCGGCGCGGACGCGGTGCTGCTCGTGGACGCCGGTTCCTCCCTGCGCGAGGGCGCACGGTTGCGGGCCGAGGCGCAGGCGCTCGCCGGACGGCGTGTGACGCATCTCGCGCTCACCCACCCCCACTTCGACCATGTGCTGGGGGCGGCGGTGTTCGCGGGCGCGGAGGTGTTCGGCGCGGTGGGCCTGGACACGGTGCTGGCGCGGGGGCGCGAGGAGCTGCGCGCGGACGCGGAGCGCCACGGTCTGGACGCGCGGGCGGCCCGGGAGGCGGTGGACGCGCTGGTCCGCCCCCGGCACACGGTGCCCGGCGAACGGATGCTCGACCTGGGCGGCGGACGGCGGGCGCTCCTCACGAACGCGGGCCCGGGGCACACGGCGCACGATCTCGCGGTGCTGGTGCCCGGCGATCCGACGGTGGTGTTCTGCGGCGACCTGGTGGAGGAGTCCGGCGAACCGCAGGCGGGCCCCGACGCCGTGCCGTCGCAGTGGCCGGGCGCCCTGGACCGGCTGCTGGCCCTGGGCGGCGAGGACGCGGTGTACGTTCCCGGCCACGGCGCGGCGGTGGACGCGGCGTTCGTACGCGCCCAGCGCGACGCCCTCGCGGCTCGTGTCGGCGTGTCGGGCTGAACCTTCGGCCGAACGGGGGCCTGCTTCTCCTATCGTCATCAGAATGCGCCCGTACTCTCCTGACCTGACCCCTGGGTGGAAGAAGTCCCGGCCCGTCCCCGAGGTGCCGGCCGAGCCCGGCCTGGTGGTGGAGGAGCCCGGCAGCGGATTCTGCGGCGCGGTGATCCGCTGCGAGGCGGGCACGGTGACCCTGGAGGACCGCTTCGGCAAGCACCGGGTGTTCCCCCTGGAGCCGCGTGGCTTCCTGTGGGAGGGGCGCGTGGTGACGCTGGTGCGGCCCGCCGCCGGTCCGTCCCGGCCGACCCGTACGGCGTCCGGTTCGGTGGCCGTCCCGGGCGCACGCGCGCGGGTGGCACGCGCCGGGCGCATCTACGTCGAGGGGCGGCACGACGCCGAACTGGTCGAGAAGGTGTGGGGCGACGACCTGCGCATCGAGGGCGTGGTCGTGGAGTACCTGGAGGGCGTCGACGACCTCCCGGCGATCGTCGAGGAGTTCGGTCCGGGCCCGGACGCGCGGCTGGGGGTCCTGGTGGACCACCTGGTGCCGGGCTCGAAGGAGTCGCGCATCGCCGAGGCGGTCACCAGTGAGCACGCCCTGGTGGTGGGCCACCCGTACATCGACGTCTGGGAGGCGGTGAAGCCGTCGTCCCTGGGCATCGGGGCCTGGCCGCGCGTCCCGCGCGGCCAGGACTGGAAGACGGGGGTGTGCCGGGCCCTGGGGTGGCGCGTGGCGAACACCGGCGAGGCCTGGCAGCACATTCTGGGACGGGTGCGGTCCTACAAGGACCTGGAACCGGAGCTCCTGGGGCGGGTGGAGGAGCTGATCGACTTCGTCACGGAAAGCGGTGGGGCCTGACGCCCGGGAAGGTGCCGAATTCGCTGGTGTCCAGTCCGATGCCCAGCATGTCGAGCGGCAGTCGATCACCGAAGTCCAGCTTCAGCTGTGCCTTGTAGTCAGCTGCATCGCCCTCTCCGACCGGCATCGTGAGCAGAACGCAGTGCTCCATGATCGGGTCGATGATGAGGTACGCGGGAACCTTGCCGGCGGCGTAGATCGACCGCTTGACGAGGTAATCCCGCACGACACTGGTCTTGGAGACGACCTCGACCACCAGTGTGATCAGCTCGGACGGCAGCAGACGCCCTGCCCCGGGCATGGCATCGCGCTTGAGGACCACCAGATCCGGCACAGGCTCGCTGGCCTCGTCGACGATGTCGATGTCCTGGGTCTGGAGACGAGCCCACTGCTTGCGCGGGATCTGGTCCAGGACATCTTCCACGATCATGTTGTGCACGAGATCGGGACCGGCCATCATCACGATTTCTCCCCGGAGAAGCTCGACCCTGACCCCCTCGGGAGGCTCGAACTCCTCGAAGAACCTGGTCATCCCACGCTCGTCCACAGCGGTCATCTCCGTGGCCCTCCACATCCGCCGCGTCCTTTTATCGGCAGCCTACGAACCAGGTTAGAGACCGAACCCGCGTTCCGCGGTGATTCACTCCGCCGAGTGATCAGTCCACCAGATCCCTGACCACGGCATCCGCCAACAACCGCCCTCGCAGCGTCAGCACCGCGCGCCCCTCCTCGTACGGGCCCGGCTGGAGCAGACCGTCGGCGAGGGCCCTGTCGGCGGCCCGAAGGCCCTCCGCGCGGAGGAGGGACAGCGGGACGCCCTCCTTGAGGCGCAGTTCCAGCAGGATGCGTTCCACCCGGCGGTCCTCCTCGGAGAGGATCTCGCGCCCGGCACCCGGCGAGCGGCCCTCGGCCAGGGCCGCCGCGTACGCGCCGGGGTGCTTCACGTTCCACCAGCGCACCCCGCCCACGTGCGAGTGCGCCCCGGGGCCCGCGCCCCACCAGTCGGCGCCGCGCCAGTACAGCTCGTTGTGCAGGCAGCGGCCCGCGTCCGAGGTGGCCCAGTTCGACACCTCGTACCAGTCGAATCCGGCCGCCGACAGGGTCTCCTCGGCGATCAGGTACCGGTCGGCGTGGACGTCGTCGTCGGTCATCGGGACCTCACCGCGCCGGATGCGGCGGGCGAGCTGGGTGCCCTCCTCGACGATCAGGGCGTAGGCCGAGATGTGGTCGGGGCCCGCGCCGAGGGCCGCGTCCAGCGAGGCCCTCCAGTCGTCGTCGGACTCGCCGGGGGTGCCGTAGATCAGGTCGAGGTTGACGTGCTCGAAGCCCGCGGCCCGCGCCTCGGCGACACACGCCTCCGGGCGGCCGGGGGTGTGTGTGCGGTCCAGGACCTTCAGTACGTGCTGCCGGGCGCTCTGCATGCCGAAGGAGATCCGGTTGAAGCCGCCCTCGCGCAGGGCGGCCAGATAGGCGGGGTCGACCGACTCCGGGTTCGCCTCGGTGGTGATCTCGGCGTCCGCCGCGAGTCCGAACTCGTCGCGGATCGCGGCCAGCATCCGTACGAGGTCGTCGGCGGCCAGCAGGGTGGGCGTGCCGCCGCCGACGAAGACCGTGCGGACCTCGCGCGGGTCGTCGCCGAGCACCTTGCGGGCCAGGCGGACCTCGTCGGTCAGCGTGTCGGCGTAGTTGTCGCGGGACGCCAGGACTCCCCCGCTGCCGCGCAGCTCGGTGGCGGTGTAGGTGTTGAAGTCGCAGTAGCCGCAGCGGGTCGCGCAGTACGGCACGTGCAGGTAGAACCCGAGGGGGCGGTCGGCGGCCCCGGCGAGCGCGAACGCGGGGAGCGCGCCGTCGGCGGGGACGGGCTCGCCGTCGGGGAGTGCGGAAGGCATGTGCTCCATTGTCCCGCACGTGTCCCGGTCCTTTCCCGCGGCTCCTTTCCGCGTCTCCTTTCCGCGTCGCGGGCGTCAGTCCGCCTGGAGCACGAGGAGGGCGAGATCGTCGGCCGGCGGCCGCGCGCCGAACTCGTGGACGAGCCGGTTGATGCGTTCCGCTATCAGGCCGGCGTCCAGTCCCACGCAGCCGGCCAGCGCCGTGGCGAGCCCGTCCCCGTCGTCGAACTGGCGGGAGCCGGAGCGCCGCTCGGTGACGCCGTCCGTGACACAGAGCAGGGTGTCGCCGGAGCGCAGCTCGAAGGTCTCGCTGGTGTAGGTGGCGTCCTCGATGACCCCGAGCAGCGTCTGCGGCTGGGCGACGGTACGGACCGTCCCGTCGGGTGCGAGCAGCAGCGGCAGGGGGTGCCCGGCGGAGGCGAGGGTGACGCGGGCGCGGACACGGCCGCCGGTGCCGCCGGTGCCGTCGCTGCCACCGTCGTCGCTGCCACCGTCGTCGCTGCCACCGCCACCGTCGCCGTCCTCGTCCTCGTCCTCGTCCTCGACGAGGGTGAGCTCGCCGTAGAGAAGGGACAGGAAACGGGTCTGGGGCCCGTCCCCGGGGGCGGTCGGACGGGCGCCGGCGGCGACGAGGGCACGGGCGGCGGCGTCGGCGGCTTCCGTGGCGTCGTCCAGGAGCAGCTGGTTGAGGCGGTCGAGGACGTCGGCGACGCGGTAGCCCTCACGGGCGAGCAGCCGCAGCCAGGGGCGGGCCAGCCCGATGACGACGGCCGCCTCGGGGCCCTTGCCCTGGACGTCGCCGATGGCGAAGCACCAGCGGCCCTCGTCGGCCTGGAACAGGTCGTAGAAGTCGCCGCTCGGTCCGCCCTTGTCGAGGGGCTCGTGGACGAGTGCGGAGTGCACGCCGGGGATCTCGGCGACGGCGCTGGGCAGCAGGCCGCGCTGGAGCACGGCGGAGATGGTGGCCTGCCGGGCGTACTGCCGGGCGGCGCCGATGGCGAGCGCGACGCGCCGCCCGAGGTCCTCCACCAGCCCGGTGACCTCGTCCGGGAACCGCCCGATCCCGGCCCGCCCGATCACCAGCGTTCCCAGCGGCCGCCCGCCGGCGACGAGACGGTAGGCGAGGGCGGTACCGGGGATGGCCACGGGGATGCCGTAGTCGTACGGCGGGGCGCCGTCGGGCACCTCCGGCAGGCTGAAAGGGGCCTCCGGCAGGCCGAAGCCCTCCGGCAGAGGGCCGAGGCCGGCCTGCGGCGGGTCGAGCGCCTTCTCGGGCCAGGGGTAGACGAGCGGGCCGGGGCATAACGGGTCGGAGAGCGGCGGCGGATTCTGCTCGAGCGCCCTGCTCAGTTCCTCGACGCGGCTCTCGTCGGCGTGCCAGACCCGGGCGAGGCGGGGCCCGCCGGCCCGTGCCCCGTCGCTCCAGTCGCCATGGCCGGTGGTCTCGTCCTCCAGCCACACCGCGCACCAGTCGGCCAGCCGCGGCACGATCAGCTGCCCGGTGAGCGCGGCGACGAGATCCTCGTCGAGCTGCCCGGCGAGCAGGTCGGACGCCTCGGCCAGGAACGACAGCGCCCCGCGCCCCAGCCAGGACCCGTCCCGCCGGGACGCGCTCCACGCCTCCCCGTCGGCCCCGCTCCGCGCGGCGGGCACCCCGGCCCCGCGCGGCGGCTCCGGCTCCCCCTCGTACGCGTACGCCTCGAGCCAGTCGTCCGTACCGGCCGAGCCGTCGATGCCGTCCGGGTCGCCCACGTCATCCGTGTCGTCCGTGCCGTCCGCCACGAGGCCCCGGGCGGGAATGCGGGCCCAGACCGACTTCGTGTGCGCGCCGGGCCGGTAGGTGATCCCCCAGGCCTCGGAGAGCGCGGCCACGAGCCGCAGCCCGCGCCCGTACTCGGGACTCTCGCCGGACGGCGCGTCCGGCTCGCTGTCGCGCGGGGAACGGGAGGGGTGGCGGTCGGCGACCTCGATGACGAGCGCGCCGGTCTCCGCCTCGAGCCGACAGCTCAGCCGTACCTCGGTCCCGGCGTGCACGACGGCGTTGGTGACCAGTTCGCTGGCGATGAGCGTGGCGTCGTGGCCGGCCCGGGTGGTGAGGTGCTCGGTACCGGGCAGCGCGCGTTCCGTCCACTCGGCGAGCGCCGCCCGCACCAGGGCTCGCGCGGACCCCGGGGCGAGGGGGCCGCCGGACAGGGTCGCGTCCGCCCGTGCGCACGCCTGCGCGGACGCCTCCGAGGCGGCACGCGAGGTCTCCCGTTGCGTCGGAATGGCCCCCATGGGCAGCTCCCGGACTGTTCGTACGAATACACCGCGATCAATGCCGCCAGGGTGACAGACCGACCCTACCCATAAGCAACGAGTTACCGAAGTGGACCACTGAGAGCGGGAACAGTGCCCCGCACCCGGTCAAGAACTGGCCGAAAATCGATCGCTTTCGAGCAATCGCGTGCGAGTGCTCACATGCGCTGGACGTAGGGGGCCCGCCACGCGGGCGAAGGGTCCGCGCCGAGCTCCGTCCAGTATTCGCGGCCGCTGACGATCAGGTCGTTGCGAACGGTCCAGAAGGAGGCCACCCGGTGGACGCCCATCGTGGCATGCGGGACCTCGACCTCGGAGACCACTTCGTTCCCGGACGACACGATGCGGAGCACGTCGATCGACCATCCCTCCGGGTACTCCGCGTTGACGCGCACATAGTTGTCCCGGCCGAGGATGCGTTCACCGCTGACCGGCCACTCCACGACGACATCGGCCGCCAGCAGCTTGCCGACGCCTGTCCAGTCCCGGTCCTGCATGCGGTCCCAGAGCATCCGGACAATGGTTGCGGATTCCATGACCGCATCCTGCACCGCACCACTGACGGAAGGGGCGGGTTCCCGCCCGGCCGGGCGCGGCGCGGCCGTGCGCACCACGCGCCTCCCGTGTCCGCGCCTCGACGGCCGGCAGGACTTCGGCGACGCGCAGGGGAGGGCCGTTTCCCCTCGCTGTGGCGACGGGACCGGATGACGTGGGTCGTCAAGCAGCGTTCACAGCCCTCCAGCGCAGCAGCCGGATCTACTCGACCTCGATGCCGAAGTCCTGCACGAGCTCCTCCAGGCCGCCCGCGTAGCCCTTACCGCCCAGGACGAAGTCCCAGTCCCCGTTCGGCCTTCGACGGAAGGAGCCGAGCACCAAGGCGGTTTCGTGTGGCCGGCCGTCGGAGACTTCGAGTTGTCCCAACTCAGCCAGCTGCGGGTCGAGCAGGCGGATGCGGGCGTCCGTGAACCCGGAGAGGTCGGCATCCGGGTTGACCTCGGGGTCGATGGCTGCCACCAGCACGAATCGGTCAGCCTCGTCCGGCAACCCGTCGAACGAGACACAGATCGCGGCCTTGTCAGGTGCGGTGGCAGGGAGAGCACGCACGGAGCCGTCCGGTGTCTGCGGGTTGTTGAAGAACACGAAGTGATCGTCACTGAGGACTCGGTTCCCACGGCAGACGAGAGCACACACATCCAAGGCGACGCTTCCGGTCCACGACATGCCCAGAACGTTGTAGTCGTCGGGCAACGCGGTGTCCGGACCCGACGGGGCCGGCTGCGGTGCGGCTTGACGACCGCTCTCACCCAGCCGCCCACGGAGCCCATGCCGATGCAACAGGTCAACGAGCTCAGGGCCCGAGATCAGTTCCAACGGCTTGCCGTTGGCGAAAGTGTGGGAGCCGGGCCCGAACCCTGACGTGGTCACGAGGACACCCTTGTTGGCACCGGCGTCCTGCACGGTCCCGTACAGGTCACGCACAGCGGTGGGTGGCACCGTGCTGCGGTAGCGCTTCACCTGGACGACGATCTCACCACCTCGGATGGGCGTCGGGTCCAACGCCTTGACGTCCACACCGCCGTCGTTCGAGCGTTGGGTCGTCACCGCCTGCATCCCCATGGCCTCGAAGAGCCCGGCCACGAGGTTCTCGAAGGCAATCGGATCCATGTCGTACAGGTCCGGGTCCTCATCGCTGCCGTGAGCGACAACGCGGTTCCCGACATCCTGCGGCCGCCGACCCGGCCGGACTGACGTGAGCTGGTCCGGCCGAGCCGAAAGTTGCCCTCGCAGCGCGTCAGTCAGGCAGCTGCCCGCGTCGACCTGTGCCAAGTGCAGGTCACGGAACGAAGAGCGCGAGGCCATGACAGTGGCCAGGAAGATATGGTCCGGTCGGCCCGTCGTAGGGTCATGTCCGTCGACGAACCCGTTCAGCGCCACCGACTCAAGCGCGCCCAGCTCGTCAGCGGCGAAGAGTTCATGCAGAACGAGCAGCATGCACTGCGCGAGGACTTCCCTGTAAAGAGCTCGGCGCTGGCCTACCGGGCGAGGGTTTTCCTTGTACTGGTCGGTCCCGGACATGTACCGGACGGACTTGGTCTCAGGGACGATGCTGTAGGCGGGAAATTCCCAATCCAGCACCAGCTGCCGGGCTGCAGAATCGTAGGCGGCCGCGACCTGGCGCGGGAAACCTTCAGGCCACGCTGTTGAGGCATAGAGAACAGCGGAGAAGTGCTCCACCACGGAATCAGGATCCCGGCGTCTCACGCCTTCGGTCACCGCGACGACGCCGGCGTTGTGCCGCCGTACTTCAGCGAGCTGAGCATCGGCCCACTGCTGGTACTCCCGCTGGTACGAGGCCAGCTGTTGCTGCCGGTGAGTTTCCGCGGCCTGCGCAGCCTGCCAGTCCCGCTCGAAGCGCGTCCGGGCTTCGGCCTGCGCCAGGGCCCGGCGACTGGCAGTCCAGCCGCCTTGCGTCTGGTACTGATGGAAATCAGGCATCGGCACGGGTTGCGCCAATGGTCCTGGAGCGAAGGGCTGGACCTCTTCGGCGCGCATGAGCGAGGAAATCCTGAAAGCCGGAGCCTGACAGCCTGAAGCGAGAAGGTCCTGCAACGACGCAACCTGCGCGTCCAGTTCCTCTGTGCGACGCAGCGCCTCCGCCTGCCTGTACTCGCGGTGACTCTGGGCGGCTCGCCGCTGGTAGGCGCGCGCTTGCTGAGCTTCCTGTCTCCGACGTCTGGCTTCAACTTCCAGCTGGCGCTGCTGCTGCCGTTGCACCTCGGCCCACGCGCCGACAAAACCAGTAGAGCGACGACTCATGTGCTGCAGGCCCTCCCCAAGACACTCTGGTTGTCCCCACAACCAGGTGTAACGAGACGACTCTATCCAGCAATCGTCGTCCCGCATATCCACTCGTCAAAGGCAGCCTGCCCAGGGCGTCCGGGCAGGTCAACGTGACTGGGAGGTAACCAGGGCAGCTCCAGGACGCAGTGGGCGAACTGTTGCATCGGGCCGCCGCTGCACCCGCCTGACAAGGGGCTGCGAACGAGGCTTGACGTGGATCAAGCCGTCGTTCCTTTGACATCCTCCACCTCTTAGAAGAGGGGGATTCCGACCCGGGTGGGTCGAGGTTCACGGGTGCTCGAGCGGCCGGTGGCCGCTGTCACCCCTCCGGCACCGGCTGCACGCCGGGGGCGGGGGATCCCGCCCTGTCCTGCCGCGACGTTGACCGCTGCGTTCTCATCCGCGTTGCAGGTGAACCCGCAGGACACGCAGACGAACTCGGCTTGGCTCTTGCGCGAGTCCTTCTCGATCCAGCCGCAGGCGCTGCACCGCAGCGAGGTGTAGGGGGCGGGGACGTCCTCGACCCGGCCCGGGGCCTTCTCCCCGGTCCGGCGGCGGAGCAGGCCCCAGCCCTGGGCGAGGATCGCCCGGTTCAGCCCGGCCTTCTGCCGCACCCGTGTACCGGGTTGTTCGATGGTTCCCTTCGCGGAGGCGGTCATGGTCGTGATGTTCAGCTTCTCGAACCGGATCAGGCGGTAGGTGCGGGCGAGCATGGTGGAGGTCTTCTCGCACCAGTCCTTGCGCCGGGCCGCCTCCCGAGCCTTGAGCCTGGCCACCTTGGCGTGCTCGGCGGCCTTGGCCTCGCTGCCCTTCGGCGCGCGGGCGGCGCGCCGTTGGTGTTTGCGAATCTGCGCGCGCTCGCGGGTGGTGAGCTGCGGGCAGTTCAGCTTTTGTCCGTCGGAGAGGGCGGCGGTGATCGTCACGCCCCGGTCGATGCCGATGACCTCCCCCGTGTCCGGTGCGTCGACCGGTTCGGGGATGATCGCGAAGGCGATGTGCCACTGCTGGTTGCGGAAGGTGACCCGGAAGGTCTTCGCGGCGGGCAGCTCGGTGCGGGTGAGGCGGAAGCGGACCCAGCCGCAGCCGGGCACCTTCACCCGCGCCCACCTCCGGTTCAGCCTCCGCACCACCACCGAGCGGCCCATGACCTGCCCGCCCCCGGCGTTCAGCTTCGGGGTGCCGTCGGCTTCCCACTCCGGCACCCGGTCGGTGCCGATCACGCGGAAGCCCTCATGCCTGTGCTTCCTGCGCCAGGCCGGCTCACCGAACCCGGAAGCGAAACGCGCGGCTTTGGCCTTGGCGAAGTCCTGCAGCGCCTGCTGCTGCACGTCCGCGTTCCCGGCACGCAGCCAGTCGTTCTCCCGCCGGGCCTCGGTGAGCTGACGGCACTGCTCGGCGAACCCGGGAGCGGACCTGCGCCCCGGTTTCCGGTGCGCGTGCTGCTCGACGGCCAGGTTCCACACGTACCGGGCGTGCGCGCAGTGCCCGAGCATGACGCCCGCCTGCTCACCCGTCGGGTACATCCGGAAACGTGACATGCCGCCCAACCTAGCCCCGCCACTCGCTCGCCTCTTCGTATCCGGCCCTGCTCACTCGAACGAGCGACCGGCCCCCGCCACCACTCCCGGCCACGCACCATCACACCCCTCCCATGACCAAGCCCGCCACCGTCCCCTTCCGGGACGCCGCATCGCCCCGAAGACGATGCGGCTCCTCCTGCCCGGCAAGAGAGGTGGATGATGTACCGCTGCGGATGGGGCACCAAGGAAGGCCAGGAAACCGTCCTCGCCGTCGACATCACCCGGGAAGGCTTCGAGTGGGCACTGGCACACGCCTGCTGTCCCACTACGAGCACGGGCTCCACGCCGACCGTGCCGTCTGGAAGCGACAACTGAAGCGGGCCCCGGCCCGGGTGCAATGGGACCCCGAACGCGACCTGCTCCTCCGGCCGCTTCCCCACCGGTCCCTCCAGCTCGGTCTCGCCGGTGAAGCCGCCCGTCTCTACGCCGACGAGTGGATCGTCCGCATCACCGACGTCACGCCACTCGCCCACACGATCCACGAGCACGTACGGGAGGGGGACCTGGACGCCGCACGGCAGCTCCTGCCCCACGAGCACTCCTACCCCACGCAGGACGGAAGCCTGGCTCACCTGCACCGATGAGCCGGCCTGCGAGGGCAAGCACCGGTCCGAGACGACTTTCCGGGCCAAGGGCCCCTCATTTCCCGGGACAGGCAGGTGGACGATCAGGGGTGCACCTGCTGCAGCGGAGGGCCGGGGAGTTCGGCCCAGACGGTCTTGCCCGAGGGAGGCCGGGGTGCGACGCCCCAACCGGAGGCGAGCGCACTCACGAGAAGCAGTCCGCGCCCCTGCTCGCCGAGCGAGCGGGGCTCCGCGACCGGGGCGGGCAGCCGCTCTCCCCGGCAGTCGGCGGCCTCGATCCGGAGGATGCCGGAACGCCCCTCCGGACAACCGATGAGGGTCATCGTGAGCAGGAAGTCCCGTCCGGGCAGGTGACCGTGCGTGGCCGCGTTCGCGGCGAGTTCACCCACCACCAGTTCGGCGGCCTCCAGGCACTCGCTGCCCTTGGCCCACCCCCAGGCCGCCAACTGCTGGGCCGCGAGCAGGCGCGCGAGACGTGCTCCACGTCGTGTCGAGCTGAACCGTTGCCTGAAGGGCTCGGGAGATGGGGCACGGGGGGACACCCGGGACTGGTCACGGATTTCGTACTTCATGTGACAGAGCGTGTCCGGCTGGTCGTACGCTGACCAGAGGAACCGTTGGTACGGCACGCGCCTGTACCGCCGTTGACGGTTGCGTGTCCGTGCTGACGGGAGTAACTGGGCGGCAGGCAGGCGGGTTGGGGGATGTGTGATGGCATCAGGACCCCGTCAGAGCGATACCGAAGGCTGCCCCGAGCCCTCGGAGGACACGGACGGTCTCGTCGACCTGAACCGGGCTGTGGGCAGACAGGTCAAGCTGCTTCGGGAACGGGCCGGCATGACCCAGAAGGAACTGGGTGACCGGCTGGGGTACGGCGAGGACCTCGTCTCGTCCCTGGAACGGGGCCGCAGAACACCACAGCCGGAATTCCTCGACGCGGCGGACGACCTGCTCGACGCCGGAGGGCTGCTGAAGGCGACGAAGGAGGACGTGGCGCGGGCGAAGGCCCGCGCACGGGTCCGCCACCCGGCATGGTTCCGGCACTATGCGCGACTGGAGGCGGATGCGGTCGAGATCAACTTCTACAACAACCACGACATCCCCGGACTGTTCCAGACCGAGGGACGCACCCGCGCCTTGTACGAGATGCGCAAACCCCTGCTCGACGAAGAGATGGTCGAACAACGCGTGGCCTCACGCATGGACCGCCAGGAAATCCTGACCCGACGTCCCCTTCCCATACTGACCGTGGTGATCGAAGAGGTGGTACTTCGTCGACCGCTGGGAGGGCGCGAGGTCCACAAGGAGCAGTTGGGCCGACTGCTCGAACTCGGACGGCTGCGTACCGTCGAGTTGCAGGTCATGCCCACGCGCAGGACCGAACACTCAGGTATGGGAGGCTCGTTCACCCTGCTGATGCCGAGGGGAAAGCCACAGGTGGCGTATACGGAAGTGCAGACCTCCGCACGGCTGGCCACAGACCTGGACGAGGTCCGTATCCTGGCCGCACGCTACGGCAGCATCAGGGCCCAGGCGCTCACTCCGCGAGAGTCTCTGACCCTGATCGAGAGGATGCGGACGGAAGATGAGCACTGAGAGCCGTCGACGGCTTGTCTGGCACAAGAGCAGCTACAGCGGCAACGAAGGCGGCGAGTGTGTCGAAATAGCCGTCGCCCCGGGAACCGTCCACGTCCGCGACTCCAAGGACGTGGATCGACCACACCTCTCCGTCCATACGGTCGGCTGGGCCGCGTTCGTGAACTTCGCAACGGACCGCTGAGCCCTCCAAGGCGTGTCCGGGAAAGCGTGAGCACTTCGGCCGTCCCTGCCCACACGCCGCTCGTTCGAGTGCTCAAGTGTCATGTGGCTAGCTGGCTGCTGGCTGCTGGCTGCTGGCTGCTGGCTGCTCACGCTTTTCCGTAGGGCCTTCGCTTCCGGCTTCGCGGTTCCGGGAGCGCGAGTTCCGGACCGGAAGGGGCGGGTGCCCGGACCGAATCGGTCCGGGCACCCGCCCCGGTGTTCACGCCCTACGGGGCGTCCCGTGCGGCTCACGCCTCCCGGGCGCCCGCGTACATCTCGTCGATCAGGTGCTTGTACTCCCGCTCCACCACCGGGCGCTTCAGCTTCAGGCTCGGGGTGATCTCGCCGTGCTCGATGTCGAGGTCGCGCGGCAGGAGGCGGAACTTCTTGATGGTCTGCCAGCGCTGGAGACCCTCGTTGAGCCGCTTGACGTAGCCGTCGACCATCTCGACCGTGGCGGGCGCGGCGACGATCTCCGCGTACGACTTGCCCGCCAGGCCGTTCTCCTGCGCCCAGGGCGCGAGGGCCGCCTCGTCGAGGGCGATGAGGGCGGTGCAGTAGTTCCGGTCGGCGCCGTGCACCAGGATGTTGGAGACGTACGGGCACACCGCCTTGAACTGTCCCTCGACCTCGGCGGGCGCGATGTACTTGCCGCCGGAGGTCTTGATGAGGTCCTTCTTGCGGTCGGTGATGCGCAGGTAGCCGTCGGGCGACAGCTCGCCGATGTCGCCGGTGTGGAACCAGCCGTCGGACTCCAGGACCTCGGCGGTCTTCTCGGGCAGCCCGTGGTAGCCCTCCATGATGCCGGGGCCGCGCAGCAGGATCTCGCCGTCGTCGGCGATGCGCACCTCGGTGCCGGGCATCGGCTTGCCGACGGTACCGGTGCGGTAGGCCTCGCCGGGGTTGACGAAGGAGGCCGCGGAGGACTCGGTGAGGCCGTACCCCTCCAGGATGTGGATGCCGGCGCCGGCGAAGAAGTAGCCGATCTCGGGTGCGAGGGCCGCCGACCCGGAGACGCAGGCGCGCAGGCGGCCGCCGAACGCCTCACGGATCTTGGCATAGACCAGTTTGTCGGCGACGTTGTGCTTCGCGGTGAGGCCGAAGGGGGCACTGGCGGTGCCGGTGCGGCGGAAGTTGTCCTGGGTGACCTTGGCGTACTCGCGGGCGACGCCGGCGGCCCACTGGAAGATCTTGTACTTGGCGCCGCCGCCGGCCCGCGCCTTGGCGGCCACCCCGTTGTAGACCTTCTCGAAGATGCGGGGCACGGCCGCCATGTAGGTCGGCTGCACCACCGGCAGATTCTCGATGATCTTGTCGACGCGGCCGTCGACGGCGGTGACGTGTCCGACCTCGATCTGGCCCGAGGTGAGCACCTTGCCGAAGACGTGCGCGAGCGGCAGCCACAGGTACTGCACGTCGTCCGCCTCGACCAGCCCGGTCGCGGCGATCGCCTTCGCCATGTACGACCAGTTGTCGTGCGGCAGGCGTACGCCCTTGGGGCGGCCGGTGGTGCCCGAGGTGTAGATGAGGGTGGCCAGCTGGTCCTTGGTGATCGCGGCGACCCGCTCCTTGACCAGACCGGCGTCCTTCTCCAGCCGGGCCGCCCCGCGGCGCTCCAGCTCGGCGAGGCTGATCACCCAGTCGTCCGTCTCGACGCCGTCCGTGTCGATGACCACGACATGGCCGATGTGGGGCAGCTCGGCGCGCTTCGCCACCGCCTTGGCGACCTGCTCGGCGTTCTCCGCGATCAGCACCCGGCTGTCGGAGTCCGACAGGATGTAGGCGGACTCCTCGAGGTTCGTCTGCGGGTAGACCGTCGTGGTGGCGGCGCCCGCGCACATGATGCCGAGGTCGGCGAGGACCCATTCCACCCGGGTGGCGGAGGCGAGCGCCACCCGCTCCTCCGGGTTCACGCCCAGTTCGATCAGACCGGCCGCGATGGCGGTGACCCGCTCGGCGGCCTCGCCCCAGGTGAGCGACTTCCAGTCGTCGGGGCCCTCGCCGATGGCGGACGGGACGGGGTAGCGGTACGCCTCGGCGTCCGGTGTGGCGGCGACACGCTCCAGGAAGAGGGTCGCCACGCTCGGCGGCCGGTTCTCGATCAAAGTCTGTGTGTCGCTCAAGACATCCTCCGGGGCCCGCGACGGTGCGGCTGGCTCAGATGCGGTTGGTGTACGACTGGCATGCGGGTGGTAGTCGGCCGGTTACGTTCACGTACCCTTGTTTAACTCGCGAGTAACCGTCGGGCAGGGACAGAGTAAGGGCCCACCGGCGGCTGCGTAAGGGGTCACGGCCTGTCACTTTGCACAGAGAATCACCTCACGGGCCACAACGGAACCGACGACGGACCGGTTGTGGGACCGCCCGCGGACCTGCCGCGAACGCGCCGAGGCCCGTCGTGCGCGCGCACGACGGGCNNCGGAGTGACTTCCCCGGCCACCTCCGGTAACCCCCGGTTACTTCTTGCCCTTGCCCGATCCCGCGTTCTCGTCGCTGGAGAGGACGGCGATGAAGGCCTCCTGCGGGACCTCCACGGCGCCCACCATCTTCATCCGCTTCTTGCCCTCCTTCTGCTTCTCCAGCAGCTTGCGCTTGCGCGAGATGTCACCGCCGTAGCACTTGGCGAG
>NZ_LIQT01000089.1 GCF_001418415.1 Streptomyces hirsutus | reverse complement strand
GCGCACCTCGCGGCGCCACGAACCGTTCCTGAAGGCTGAGCAGAAGTGAGCCCTCTCAGCCGCACGCCCCGAACGGTCTTGGGCGCACTGGTCCCCGGCGTACTCAGCCCCGAGTCGGCGACACGCATCCGGTGCGTGGTCCGGTCTCGGGAGGCCGGTTCCCTCACGACCTGGCCATAGTGGGTGTGGCCAGAGGCGACGGGGAGGCCCCGAACCATCACACCGGTGGAGCGGGGGCCCCGCACGCCGACGCCATACCCGGCGTCCCAGATCGCACGCTCACCTCAGCCCAGCCGGCCCAGGGCACCACAGGCTCACGAACGAACCATCACACGATCGAGGTAACGCGGCCTCGTGCGCACCCCCCCGGCGAGCAGCTACCAACCCCCGGACCCGCCCACGCTCGCCCTCGACCGTCCGCGCCGCCGAGAACCGCCGGGCGGTCCGGCCCCGGCAGACTCCGATCCGTTCGGCTCCGGCAGGCTCCGATCCGTTCGGCCCGGCCGTACCGGGCACGCCATCGGCCCGCCCCACCCGGCCGTGAGGCACGGCCTTCGCCCTCCCCGCGCCGCGCCCTGCCGGCCGGACGCACACGCCGAGGCCGCACTCCCGGAGGATCCGGGGGTGCGGCCTCGGCGTGATGTGGCGTCACATTGCGTTCAGGGCAGCCGCGTTGACCGTCAGGGCCAGTACGGCCAGGGCGGTGCGCAGGTAGTGGTACCGGCGCCACAGGGGGCGCGGGTCCTCCCAGTCCGGCGGGAGGGCCGCCGGGTCGGTGATCGCCTTGACGCGGCGGTTGATCGGCACGTTGCACAGGTGGGACACCCCGGACACGCCGAGCAGCAGGACCGCGCCGGCCGCGAAGAGCGGCCGTGCGGTGCCGGTGACGGCCACCGCCAGTACGCCGTCGGCCAGGGTGCTGGACAGCACGATGACGGGCATCGTGGGGTCCCAGTTCCGGCCCAGCAGCCGGTGTGCGTACACGTAGGTGCCGGTCTCCATCGCGAAGAGCGCGGGCAGCACGCTCAGCGCGACGGCGAAGAGCACTCCGGCGGTGAGGCCGCTGCCGATCAGGGCCGCGACTCCCAGCACCTCGGTCATGACGCCGCGGCCCCGGCGGGGTGGGTGTCGACGGTGAACTGGGCGACCGTGCGCATGGTGGCCTTGCGGAAGTACTCCGCGAACGCGGCCGGCGAGCTGGTGTCGCGCGGTTCGAGGAGGAGCGGCTGCAGGGCGGCCTCGGCCGTGTGCACCCCCTGCTGGGAGGCCATGTGGCGGCCGAGCGCGGCGAAGTCGCCCTCGTAGTGGATGACCCGGACGACGACGTCCTCCAGGACGAACACGGCGGTGCCCAGCAGCCGTCCCGCCGCCGAACCGTCCTGGGCCGTGAAGTCGGGGGTGTCGACGCGCCGGAAGTTGGTGAAGATGTCGGCGATCTCGTCCTCGTGGCCGGGCTTGACCCGGTACATGATGGCTGCGTAGGGCATCAGATTCCTCCGTCGACTTCGATGGTTGTGCCGGTGACGTACGCGGCCGAGTCCCCGGCGAGGAACAGCACCGCGCCCGTCACGTCCTCGGGCCGGCCCAGCCGGCCCAGTGCGGTGAGCGCCGCGAGTTTCTCCGCGACGGGGGGCGGCGGTCCGTCCTCGGGGCCGGCTCGGGTCACGCCGGGGGCGACCAGGTTGACCCGGATGCCGCGCGGCCCGAGTTCCTTGGCGAGGGCGCGGGTGAACCCGATCAGGGCGGCCTTGGAGGCGCTGTAGTGGACGCCGAAGGGGCGGCCGCGGAGCGCCACCGAGGCGCCGACGCCGACCACCGACGCGCCGTCGGCGAGCGCCGGCAGGAGCGCCTGGGTGACCAGGTAGGCGGACGTGGTGTTGTGGTCGGTGACGCGGTGCCATTCGGCGTCGGTGAGCTGCGCGAAGGGCATGTGCCCGTCGACGCCGAGGTTGTTGACGAGGACGTCGAGGCCGCCTTCGCCGAACCGGCCCACGACCGTCCGGGCCAGCGTCTCGGCGCCCTCGCGGGTGGTCAGGTCGGCCCGGACGGTCTCGGCGTCGGCGCCCAGCGCGTCCAGCTCGGCGGCCAGTTCCTTCGCCGCCGCGTCGTCGTGCCCGTACGAGACGACGAGCCGGGCGCCGGCCCGGGCGAAGGCGAGTGCCGTCGCCCGGCCGATGCCCTTGGTCCCGCCGGTGACCACCACACGGCGTGCCGCTGCCCCAGCGGTCACCGGACCGCCCCGGCGTGCGGCGCGACGCCGATCATCCGCAGGAGCATCCGCGGGGTCTCGGCCTCCGCGACGGCGTCGTCGTCGAGGACGATGCCGTACTTGCGGTTGATCACGCTGGTGACCTGGAGCAGGGCGAGGGAGTCGTAGCCGAACTCCAGGAACGGGGTGTCGAGGGCCTGCTCGCCCTCGAGCGCCATGCCCTCCTCCGGGGCACCGACGCATTCCAGCAGCAGGTCGCCGAGTTCGGACAGGGTCATATCGCTCACGATGCTTCCTCTCGCTTGCTTGAGGGGTCAGTTGGCCCTCGCCAGTTGCGGGCCCGCGGCGTGCGTCGCCGCGGGTACTGCATGTGCTGCGTGTGCTGCGTGTGTTTCGGGTGCTGCGTGTGTTTCGGGTGCTGCGTGTGCCGCGCGTGCCGCCGTGTCCAGGTCGAGCCGCGGCGAGGAATCGAGCACCGCGCGGTGCAGTTGCTCGACGCTGGGTGAGGGGTCGAGTCCGAGGCTCTGGTTCAGGCAGCGGCGCAGCTGCCGGTAGACGGTCAGGGCGTCGCTGCGGCGCCCCACCCGGTACAGCGCGAGCATCAGCTGCTCGTGCATCGCCTCGTGCAGCGGATGCCGGGCGGCGAGCCCGGAGAGTTCGCCGACGAGTTCATGGTGGCGGCCCAGCCTCAGGTCTGCCTCGATCCGGCGCTGAAGAACGCTCATCCGCGACTCGTCCAGCCGGGTGGCCTCCACTTCGAGCAGCGGCCCGCACTGGACGTCGGCGAGCGCGCGGCCGTGCCACAGCGACAGCGCCCGGCCGAAGTACGAGGAGGCGTCGGTCCCTTCGCCCCGGTCCAGGGCACGGTGGCCGGCCGAGGCGAGGGCGTCGAACTCGTGGGCGTCCAGGAGTCCCCCGTGGACGTCGAGCCGGTAGCCGCCGGGCTCGGTGACCAGGACGCTCTTGGCGCCGTTGGGGAGGAAGGCGCCCTCCCCGTTGGCGTCGTCGCCGAGTGCGGCGGCGATGGCGTTGCGTATCTGCAGGATGTACGTCTGCAGGGTGGTCTGGACGCTGCGGGGCGGGCTCTCGCCCCACACCTCCTCCACCAGTGAGGCCACCGAGACGACCTGGCCCGCCTGGAGGGCGAGCAGCGCGAAGACCTTGCGCGGCTTCACGGCGGTGAGGTGGACGGGCACCCCGGACAGGGTGGCCCGGAACGGGCCGAGCACACTGATTTCCATGCGCGGATCTCCTTCGCGTTGCGTGGGGCAGCCGGGATCAGCCGTGAGCCGGCCGGGGGCCGGCCCGGTGCGGTGCCGCGTCGTGGCGGGTGATGTCCTGGCGCGCGAGGTCCGCTCGCGCGGTGTCCGGCCGCGGGGTCTCCGTCGGCACGGCGGCGGCCCCGGTCGTCGGGTCCCCGGCGGACCGCAGGGCCTCCCCCACCGCGCGGGGCACGTCACGGCCCCGTACGAAGAAGTGCGTGCCGCGGACGGGGCGGAGCCGGAAGCGGTGCGTGGTGCAGTGCTTCCACGCCCGCACCTCCGTGGCCGGGACCAGGGGGTCGGCCTCTCCGGCGTAGGCGTCGAGGGGGCAGGGCAGTCCGGTGACGGGTGCCTGCCGCAGGTCCTGCGCGAGGGTCAGGTCGGCCCGCAGGGTGGCGAGGGTGGCGGTGAGCCAGCCGATCCGGTTCCGCAGCGGCGCCGGAATGCTGTCATGGCCGCCGAGGGAGAGGATCAGTTCCTCGTCGGGGAGTTCGGGGCGGAGCAGGGTCTGCAGCAGCGGTGCGGGCAGCTGCGGTGCGGAGCAGGCGCCGACGGACAGCAGCCCGGGCGGCCGCTGTCCGGTGCGCACGCGGTGCTGGGCGAAGCGGTAGGCGACCAGCGCCCCCATGCTGTGCCCGTAGAACGCGTGCGGCTCGTCCAGCAGGGGGCCGAGGTCGTTCTGCAGTTCCTCGACCAGCCGGGCGCCGTCGGTGATCCGGTCCTCCCGGCGCCGGGTCTCCCGGCCGGGCAGCCGTACCGGCAGGACGGACACGCCGGGGCCGACCCTGCGCTGCCAGCCGGCGAAGGCCAGGGCTCCGGCTCCCGCGTGGTGGAAGCAGAACAGCCGGATGCCCGTGCCGGACACCGGCCGGACCGCGAGATAGCGCTGCACCCGGATCCCCCTTCGTTCCGCACCTTTTCGGTCAGATGCGCGAACCGAAGCGTCACCGCAGGTCCTCGGTCACCGCTCAACTGGCGCTGGAGCGCGGGTCCACGAGCACGGGCAGCAGGGGCAGGTCGGCGCCGGACTGCGGGCGGTCGCCGAAGCCCGGGTCGTGGACGGCGGCGCTGACGGTGTAGGCGTCCTCGACCAGCCAACTGTGGAACGACCACTCCCGCCCGGTTCCGGGTGTGCCGTCGGGCCGCAGCACGCTCAGCCGCTCGCCCTGCGGCCCGAAGCCGAACTCGGTGAAGCGGAACCGCAGTCCCTGGCCGATCGCCTTGCTGTAGGCCTCCTTCAGCGTCCACAGCCGTACCAGTTCGTGGTTGCGCCGCTCGGCGGGAACCCGCTCGAGGGCCTCCAGTTCGAACGGGGTGCAGGCCTTGAGCTCGGTGCCGAGTTCCAGCATCCGGCGGTCGGCCGGTTCGGTGTCCACGCCGATCCGGCCGAACCGGGTCAGGCCCACGACGAGCAGTCCGTCGGTGTGGCTGAGCCCGACGTCGAGCTGGTCGATGCCGCGCAGGTACGGGCGCCCGCCGGGTTTGTACGCCAGTTCCAGCTCGCGGGGCAGGGTGCCGAGGACGGCACTCGCCGCGGACTTGAGCAGCAGCCGGGAGGCGACGAACCGGTCCCGGTTGCGCGAGGCGGGCATCCGCGCGTACCGCTCGTGGTCCGCCCCGAGATCGGCGGCCAGCGCACGGGGGTCCCGCCCCTCGGGCGGCAGCCAGTCGTCGACCAGCGCGTGCACCACACAGGTCCCCTGCTCCACCACGGCCCGGCACACGGCCCCCCAGGACTCCCCCGGACCCCGCTGCCGCACGGACCGCATCACGCCACCGCCCTTGGGGCACAGGGGATTTCAGCGAGACATCGCATGACGGGGTCGTCCCTCCTCTGGGCGCGGACGCCGGGCACCCGGGGCCGGTGGAACGCCGGCCGGGGCATGTGTCGGACAGCCCCTAACGGCCGATCGCGGTGGAGTACAGGTCGTAGCTGCGGGCGTCGTCGAAGCGGTGCAGGAGTTCGGTGAGCATGTGGTCGGCGGCGGACGCGGGCGGGCGGACCGCCCGGGTGCCGAGGCGGCCGGCGATGCGGGTGAGCGTCATGGCGGCCCAGACCGGGTCGGCCAGGAAGCCGCCGGGCGGGCGGTGGCGCCAGACGCCGAGGCAGGCGGCGCCGGCGACGATCAGGGCGTACCGGTCGGCCAGCGCGTAGGCGCGGGGGCTGACGGGGTGGCCGGCGGGCCGGGCGGCGAGTTCGGCGCAGTCCGCGCGCAGCGCGCGCAGGTGGGCCACGAGGACCGCGGCGGCCTCCGCCGGCGCACCCCCGTACGCATCTCCGTACGTCCTCCGCCCGCCGGACGCGGTGCCGTCCGCGTCCCGCGCCCAGGCCTCGACGCTGTCGAGCAACGAGTCCCGGTCGGGGGTGAGTTCGAGGTCCTCGGGGCGGCAGGGCGGCAGGCCGGCGTCGAACGGACGGAACAGCACGGCCGGCGCGTCGGTGGCGGGGGCCGCGGTGAGCGAGGGCAGCCGCAGCAGCTGGGCGACGAGCACCGCTCTGCTCGCCGAGGCGCCCGCACTGCCGAGGCCGATCATCGGCAGGTCGCGGGCGGTCCTGCGGAAGACGCCGTAGCTCCCGTCCGGGGCGTAGGACTCGGCGCCGAGCACGATCGACAGGTCGTCCATCGTCTCGTTGAGGACCGTCGGCAGCAGGTACTTGGCGACGGCGGCCAGCGTCCGGCTCTCGCGGGGCAGCACATGGGCCGCCCGGGTCGCGACGAGTGAGAGGCAGTCGCAGACGAGCAGGTCCGTGAAGGCGCCGACCAGTGCGGTACGGGTGCGGGCCGAGTGCAGGGAGGCGCGGCTGCGGGAGCGGTGCGCACGGGCGAACGCGACCGTGGTGCGCAGCGCCGTGTCGGCGCAGCCCAGCGCCATCGACAGGCCGGCGCCCCGGGTGAGCGGGAAGGCCCGCTCGGCGAGGCGGGCCCCGTCCCCGGCCGCTCCGAGGAGGTGTCCGGCGGGCAGCGGGTGCCGGTCGAAGGTGAGGCCTTCGATGACGCAGCCGCGTACTCCGGCCGTCGGCCGTCGGGGCAGCAGTCCCACCTCCCGGCCCCGGCCCGCGGCGTCCGCCGGGCCCGGCACGAGGAAGGCGCTCAGCCCGTCCGGGGTGTGCGCGAACAGCACGAGCGCGTCGGCGCGGCCCGCGTTGTTGACGGCCTCCTTGCGGCCGCTGAGACGGTGGCCGGTGCCGTCCGGCAGCGCGGTGAGCCGGTTGCGCAGGAAGTCGTTGCCCTGGGGCGGCTCGGGGTAGGCGCAGGCCATCCGGCCGCCGTCGAGCAGCAGCCCGGCGGTGTCCCGGCGCTGGCGCGCGGATCCGCCCGCCCAGACGACGACGGCGGCCAGGTACGAGGTCAGCCCGTGGCCGAGGCCGAGGGCCGCGTCGCGCCGGAACACGACGCGCAGCACCCGCGCCAGTGCGTCCAGCCGGTCGAGCCGGCCGCCCAGCTCCCCGGGCACGAACTCGGCGTTCAGTCCGAAGGCGTCGAGCAGCCGCTCGGCGGCGGGCAGCAGACGCCGGCCCGCGTCCGCGGCGAGGAACTGCTGGACGCCGAGCGGGTTGCCCGGGTCGTCGAGGTCTCCGAAGTCGTACTCGAGCCGGGCGACGCGTTCCTGGACGGCGGCTTCCGAGGAGTCCGCCCGGTCCACCGTCGTGGTCACCGCCGTGGTCATGGCGTTGCTCCGTCCTCGTCGTGGTCCGTGCGGGCCCCCGGGCGACCGGCACGGCTCAAGACGCGCTCAAGGTCGTCCGGCCAGACTCGGTCCTGTCGTTCCCGCCGGGAACGGGCTCCGGGGTCACCGGGCGCTGCTCCGGTACGGCCTCGTACCGGTACTGCTGCCAGAACGGGTTCTGATCGGGGGGAAGCCAGATCGCTCCGTAAGCCACCAGGGAGTTCCAGATCGGCCGCAGCAGCCGCTCGCGTACGACTCGGGTGACGGTGCTGCCGTGGATCTTGGACGCGGTCATGCGTGCCGTCCCTTCTGTGCGTCGGGGAAGGCCACGGTCGCGCGTGCGGCTCGGTGGATCCTCGAGGAACTCTCGGGTGCGGGGCGCTCCGTCCGTGCTCGAGCGGCACTCGAGCGGGGTGTGGTCGGATGCGCCAGGGGTGTATGCACACGGGGCCAGGAGGGGTGGGGATGGTGTCCCAGCGCGAGGGCGACCGGGAACTGACCGTCGTGGAACGCTTCACGACCAAGGCGGCGAGGACGGTGTTCGAGCGTGAACTCCTCGGGTACGCCCGCTACCGCGAGTCCCGCAAGGGGTTCGTCTCCCGGGTGACGGTGGCCCTGACGGACCGGCCCGGCGCGTACGTGCACCTCGAGCGGTGGACCGGCCTGGACCGGCTGCTGCGGGTGGTGCACCAGGACCCGGCGGCGCCGGCCGGCCCGCGCGGTCTCGCGACCACCCTCCGTACGGAGGCGGAACTGCTGGTCAGCGTGGGCCGGATGGCCGTGAACGGCTCTCCGTCCGACGCCGAACGGCTGGTGCTGGTCCGCGCTCTGGTGACGGGCGACGCGGAGCGGTTCGAACTGGCCTTCGGTTCGCTGGTCGGTCAGTGCGTGTCGGACGAGGCCTTCGGCGGCAGCGACCTGCTGCGCTCGGTGGCCGATCCGCGGCTGTACACGGGCCTGTTGTGGTGGCGTAAGGCCGCCGCCTGCGAACACGCCCGCACGAGCGAGGGGTACAGGGTCCACCGCGCCAAGCTGGCCGCCACGGCCCACATCACGGTCGAACAGGCCCACCCCGTCGACCGGGACGCCCCGCCGGCCCCCTGAACCGGCCTCGGCGCCTCCCTCGGCACATCTCCGCCCTCGGCACATCTCCGCCTTCGGTGCGTCGCCGCCCTCGGCACATCTCCGCC
>NZ_LIQT01000088.1 GCF_001418415.1 Streptomyces hirsutus | reverse complement strand
TGTCGACCGGGGCAAGTACGGGTCGAAGATCCATCTGATCACGGAGCGGACCGGTCTGCCCCTGTCCGTCGGCATCTCCGGCGCCAATGTCCACGACAGCCAGGCCCTGATCCCGCTGGTAAAGGGCATCCCGCCGATCCGGTCCCGCCGAGGTCGACGCCGCCGCAAGCCGGGCAAGCTCCATGCCGGGACGGGCGTCACGCTGAGTACCCACAACGGAGGACGCAAGAACAGCGGTTGAGGAGCAGGAATGGCCGCCCCGGTAGCCGATCCGGACGACCGAAGCTGAGGGCCCGGGGTTTCCGGGGCCCTCAGCCGCGTGATGTGATCGCCTTCTTGTCGGCCGGGCATTCGACAATGGCCGACCCGAAGTCAACGCCGAGAACGGCCCTACCGCGGCCGGCAGCGCCACCTGAAGTCATCTTAGGGGCGGCCAAGAGAACCCGGCTCGACGCCGGGTCCTCTTCGGCTCTGTGGTTCAGTCGGTGTCGTTGCCGCACTTCGGCTCGGCGAGCCTGTACTGCCGAGCAGTTCGTGTCGGCGGGGACGGCTGGGTGCCGTCCTTGGCGACTGGCTGGAAGTAGTGGTCCAGCGCCCAGGCGGCCACGTGGGTGCCGGCCCGGCAGCCGGCTACGTCCGCCGTGCGGGAGTGGACGCCGCCCCACACGCGGGCGTCGACGACATCCCGGTTGAGGTCGTCGGCGGACCCGTAGAACCGCGTGGTGCCGGTGACCTCGGAGGAGAGGTAGAGGTCGACGCGCGAGGTGCCGAGGAGGCCGGTCAGGGCGCGTGCCACGGCAGCGGCGACGGTCGTATGGCCGGCGATGTAGTCCGGGTGTGGTGGGGTGAGGAGCAGCGGCTCCCAGGCCGGGTCTGCCGTCGTCGCGGGGTTGCCGTCGGTGTCGGCGAGGCGGATGGCGGTGATCGGCCGCCAGGAGCCGTAGTGGAGCTTGGCGTCCCATGCGGTGACGACGGCGTCGGTCGCCGACGCGTTCACCGCGGCGAACAGCCGGGCCGTCTCGGCGATCCCGAGCCGGTGCCGGGCGGCGTGGTCTCGTACGGCTGTCTGGACCTGTGCGACCAAGTTGCCGCTGAAGAAGAGGGCGGTCTCGGTCTGCTGCGCGCTCCTGCCCGAGCCGGTCTTCGCGCCCATGGCTTTCAGCTCCTGCAAATCCTCGGCGTAAGCGGTCGAGGAGAGGGCGGGCGGTCCGCCGGGGCGGAACTGCTGCGGGGAGGCGAGCAGGAGCGGGCGGAGCCTGGCGAGCCAGGTGTCGATGAAGGGCTGGAACGCGGGCGGGGTGGGCCGCCAGACCCCCGGTGCCGGGGAAGCGGTGAAGGGAACGTCCGCGAACCGGCCGTCCCCTTCCCGGAGTTCGATGATGCGGGCGGCAGCGCGCCTTCCGTAGTCCACGCCCCGGTCTCTGGCCTGACCGGCCGGAAGAGCGGCGAGCGAGTCCGTGTAGGCGGTGTCGAGCCCCTCCTTGAACGCAGGGAAGAAGGTGAGCAGGACGTCGTGGGCCGCAGTGGCGGCGGCCGCCGCGGAGGATGCCTTGGCCGGACCGCGCTCGCGCCACTTGTACAGGGCGTAGCCGCCTTCGATCCCCACCACGGCGTTGTACACGGCGACGGAGACGAACCCCTCCCAGATCGCTACCTGCCCGGAGGGGCGGGGGCCGAGGCTGGTCTTGATCGTGTCGATGGCGATGGCGTTCCACTCGCGGACCACGGCTGCCGGGTCTGCCGCGGTCCGGGTGTCCGCGTCGGGGGGACTGGCCGCGGCGGTGAGCATCACGAGGGCGATGGCCACGGCGGCGCAGATGAATGCTCGGACACGTGAACGCGGAGGAAAGGGAAGAGGGGGCTCTTGATGCACAGCGTGCTCCCTAGGTCGAGTGCCCAAGGCTTAGCAACAGTCCACTGGGTGAGCAAGACAACTCGCCGCGAATCGGGCGGGCCCAGGGCGCCCTCGAACGCCTCGCTGACCGTTACGAGGAAATCACCGCCGGACAGACCCTGCACCCACCCCGGGCCACGGTGACAGCGCTGCAAGGGGCAGCGTCGCGAACCTGCTCGCCCGCCTCGGCACCGAAGGCGATCAGGCGCTCCCGTTCGCCTTCGACTGGCGGGTGCCCTTCGACAACAACGGCACAGGCCATCCGGATGGTCAAGGTCCAGCAGAAGGCAGCCTGGCGGCATCAGGTCAAGCGGTCATGCTTGGTCGGGCAGCCGGAGCACGCGGTCGTGGAACCCGGCTGCGTTGAGGGCTCAACAGCGCCAGGTTCACGTACTGACACGCCATCACACGCCAACGAGCTTCCTGGAGGTCCCCGATCCGTTGGGCTTGCTCCGGGTCGATGGGTTGGCGTCAAAGGTCTGTGAGCGAGCCTTGACCTGGATCATCAAGCCGCGTTCACAGACTCCATCCGTGACCGAGCCGCTTCGTTTCATCCGGTTGACGTAGATGCCTCCTCAGAGATCCTTCGAAGGGACGGGTCGTTGGGCCTGCCAGACAGATCGCAGTTTGGCGACCGCTCGCTGCGCTGCCTCGCGGGGGTCGGGGCGCGGGGCGGGGGCCCTTGGGCCGGCCAGGTCCCGACCGTTGAGCGACTGCGCGAGAACGGCATTCCAGTCGCTCCGGTGCGCCACGGCGACGTGTCCGTCCTCGTGCACCGCTTC
>NZ_LIQT01000087.1 GCF_001418415.1 Streptomyces hirsutus | reverse complement strand
AGATGTGTATACGAGGCAGCCCCGAATCGACCTCGCCCCGCCGCGGCCACCACCTGACCCCCTTGTCTGCCCGGACGCCCCTGGCAGTGTCCGTCAAACGCCTCGATTGGATGACAGGGGACAGAATTCGGTAGTCACGCCGGGGCCCTCTCTCATAATCAATGTCGATGAGTTTGGGAGTCACTGTGGCTTTTTCTCGGTGGAGTCGCCGTTTCACCCGACTCAGGCGGGGCTACCGTGGCCCGGCATGGGTCTGTTCTGCGTTGGACGCGCTCGTGCTGGTCTGGGACTGTGAGATTGACGGCGTCTCCTTGCGACTACCCGTCTGGGACTGGCCTTGTTGTCCAGAGAGTCGATCTGCCGGCCGTGGTGCGAACGGGACATGCCGACCTGGCGAACGGACGTGGCGAACAAGAACTGACTCTCAAGGAAGCAGTGACGATGGTGAATTTTCCTGCACTGGCACATGTTGCACTGACCGTGTCCGACTTGCGTACGAGCGCGGCCTGGTACCAGCGGCTGATCGGCGCCGAGCCGATCCTGGACGAGGACACCGGCCTCTTTCACCACATCATCTTCGCCCTCGGGAACGGCACGATGCTCGGTCTCCACGCCTTTCCTCCCGACACCGCGAGCACTGATCAGGGTTGGGCTCGATTCGATGAGCGCCGAGTCGGCCTCGACCATGTAGCCTTCGCCTGCGCCGACCGAGCCGAACTGGAGAACTGGCGGAAGCGCCTGAATGACCTAGGCATCGAGCACGGCGAAATCGTCGACGCCCACTACGGATCCGGACTCGCCCTGCGTGACCCTGACAACATCCAGCTGGAATTCTTTGCGCCGCCATCCCGGAGTTGATCCACTGAAGACGTCCGAAGCGTCGTAGTTGCATTGCCTGGGTCCTCGATGAACCGGGCGCACAGGGCAAGCTGCACTGTTGCGGTGCGCGATTGGCTGCGGCTCCTGGAGATGAGCCGCGCACCGGAGTGAGGTTCCCCCGTGAGCGGAGGATGCTGGCAGAGGGCCAGATGGGTCTCATGACCAGATGGGTGGCCGTGACGGTTTGAGTCGGCCCCACTCGAACGGTCTGAAGTGGCCCCACCCGGAGATCGATTGGGGCGGTGTGACGGTTTAAAGTGGCCCCGGCTGTCGGTGCGAGCCGGCCCCACCGGCGTCGTCTGGTGGCATGATCGCGGCATGACTGCAGTGCTGCCGCGGATGATCCGAGCCGTGGACACCGATCAGCTCCTCCTGTTGGAACTGGAAGCGGCACGGTTGGGCTTCAGTCAGCGGCTTCCGGCCGATTGGCTGCGGGAGCACGCCCAGGCGGCGGCGGTGCACTATCTGTTCCCGGCGTTGGAGCACTGGCTCAGTCATCGACCGGAAGTGTCACCGCAGTGGCGGTGCGAGTTGTTGCTCACGGTCCGGACCGGCGAGGAGGTATTGAGTCTGCTGGACGTCCGGCCCGCCAGTTTCGAGGAGCTGGCGGAGATGCTGGACGCGACGGCGAAGACGGACATCGCTGCTCGCATGAGGCGGGCGCTCAGCGTGAGGGAGTGGGCCGAGAGGGAACGGTGATCCTGCTCCAGCGTGGGCCGCGGGGTCAGGGGACGGCCTTGAGCTGCTGCTGGGCCTTGGTGTGAGCGAGGCGGTAGGACTGGGTGCCGGTCTCGATGATCGCCCCGTTGAAGGTGAGCCGGTCGACGATCGCCGCGCAGAGACGAGGGTCGGTGAAGGTCTTGGTCCAGCCCCCGAACGACTCGTTCGAGGCGATCGCCACGCTGTTCTTCTCCTCCCGCTCGGTCAAAACCTGGAACAGCATCTCGGCGCCCCGGCGGTCGAGCTCGAGATAGCCCAACTCATCGATGCACAAAAGGTCGACACGTCCGTAGCGGGCGATCGTCTTGGTCAGCTGCTTTTCGTCCGCCGCCTCCACGAGCTCGTTCACGAGCTTCGCGGCGAGCGCGTATCGGACCCGGTAGCCGGCCATCGCGGCGGCGGTGCCCAGACCGATCAGCAGGTGGGACTTGCCGGTGCCGGAGTCACCGATCAAGCACAGAGGCTCGCCCTTGCGAATCCACTCGCAGGTCGCGAGGTTGTTGATGACTGCGGGGCTGATGTTGGCGTTGGCACCGTAGTCGAAATCCGACAGCCACTTCTGACGCGGGAAGCCGGCGGCGCGAATCCTGCGTTCGGACCGGCGGCGGTCTCGGTCCTCACACTCGGCCATCAGCAGTTCGGCGAGGAATCCCCGGTAGGACAGGTGCTCGCGTTCGGCCCGGCTGACGATGTCCCCGAACTGGGCGCGCATCGTGGGAAGCCGGAGCACCCGGCATGCGGTGTCGATGGCGGCGTCCGAGGCCGGCTCGGTCAGGGTGTGGTGCGGGCTGGTCATGACGACTCCTTCCGGGGACCACGCAGGAGCTGGTCCCACGCCTCCAGGACGGGTAGCGGTCGGTTATCGATGGGCAGCTGGGCGACCCGCCGCATGGTCAGGCTGGTGACCTGCGGATCCGGAGCGGGCGCCGGAGGCTCGGGGCTTGGGACGTCGGCACTGACGGTCGGGGACCGGCCGCCGGTCTCGGCGACTTTGCGGGCCTCCAGCGCGACGACATCATGGGTGAAGGCGCCCATCGCCAGGGCGGCCCGGATGCCGGCGAGCACGTCGGCGTGCTGCAGATGCCGGTGCAGCAACAGGACCTGGACCAGGACCTTGGTGCCCTCGATGTCGCCCAGGGCAGACTTTGCCGCGGCCCAGAGTGCCTCGTGGGTGGTGGTGAAGGAGCCGTCCGCCCGGGCCTGGTCGAGGGCTTCGGAGCCGGCGAAAGCGCCGGGCTTGCGCAGGAGGACCTCCAGGAAGTGGTCCAGGACGATGCGTTCCTCGCCCCGGCCGGTCAGCCGGGGGTGCCGGGCGATCTCGGTGCGGCCGTCGTAGGCGATCAGCTCGGTGGACCGCAGCACCACTCGGATCTTGTGCCCGATGAACCGGGCCGGGACCGAGTAGCGGCACATCTTCACGGTGATCATCGCGTAGCGGTCGACCCGCGGTGTGAGTGTCAGTCCGGTCTCGAACACCTCGCCGGGCAGCGGCATGAGCTGTCCCGCCTCGTGCGCGAAGTCCTGGCCGATAGTGCGGATCCGCAGACCGATTCTGCGGGCCTCCTCTCGGCGTTCGAACTCCAGGAACCGGGCATTGAGCTCGTCCAGGCTGCCGGTCTCCGGCACCGGGGTGAGGTAGTTGCGGCGGAAGTAGCCAACCTGCCCCTCCACCCCGCCCTTCTCATGGGCGCCGCGCAAGCCGGGCTCGTAGTAGAAGGGAACGAAGCCATAGTGCTGGTGAAATGCGGTCCAGCGCGGGTTCTCCTCCCGCGACCGGCTCCGGAAGACCACTTTGGTGACCGCCGGGGTGAGGTTGTCGAACCGGACCTGACCGCCGGGAACACCCCCGAGCACCGAGAAGGCGTGCACGTGTCCTTCGAGAAACGCCTGCTGGCCGCAGGACACCGAGATCCGGTGCACTGCCTTGCCGGAGTAGGCCAGACGCAAGGCGAACAGGTAGCACCGGGTCATCGTCCCCGCCAGGTCCACCCAGACCTCACCGAAGTCGACCTCGGCGTCGGCGCCGGGCCGGTTGTGCCGGACGATGAACCCGTCGACAGGGGCGCCGGCCTCCGCGGCGATCTGAGGGCGGCGGGCCGCCACGTAGTCGCGGACCGTGGGATACGGGACATCGGCCCCGAGTTCCTCCTCCAGTCGGGACACGATCCGCCGGACCGTGTGCCGCTGCTTGCGCGGAGCCTCCAGATCCGCCCGCAGCCAATCGTCGATCGTCTTCTTGAACGGCTCCAGCCGCGGTGAACGGCGCACCGGCGGTCGGCGCGGCTTCGGCACCGGCGAGGACAACGCCTCCCGCACCAGTCGGCGATGTACCCCGTACTTCCGGGCCAGTGCCCTGATCGACAGGCCCTCCCGCCAGGAATCGTGGCGGATGCGCTGAAAGATCTCTTCCTTGGTCAAGGACACCAGAAGTCCCCCCAACATGGACCACGTCGAGCGTCCCACCGCAAGACCGAGGCCGGGGCCACTTCAAGCCGTCACAACCCCTGTACACCACCAACGCGCCCCCGAGTGGGGCCACTTCAGACCGTCCGAGTGGGGCTGACTCAAACCGTCACGGCCATCCGTGGCGGCAACAGCTGCAAGTAATCCCTCTGGCGCCGTTTTGGGTGGTCCGGCGAGTAAGCCGGGCCGAAGCCCCCCGGTCTACTCGCCCTGCTGTTTCAGCGGGATGGGGGCGTCGAAGACGTCGACGACGAACTCCGAGGTTCCGCTGCCTTCGAAGTCGACGTCGTAGCGGCTGTGCAGAAGAGTATGGATCCTCACCCACCGTCCCTGATCCGTTGCATCCGCCGCCACCTGGAGCGCGCCGCGAACAGGACCGGCACTGTCGGCCTTCTGCTTGCTCGTCCAGGTCCGCGCGAGCTTTGCCCCCGCGGGGATGGCCCAGGTGCGCGGCTCGGCGCTGGCCGGTACGGAAACCTCGTCGTTGAGCAGCCGGATGACCCATCTGACGCCGCCCTCGCACTGCCGCTCATTCGACATGCGGATGCCGAGCCCGATCGTGTAAGCACACTCGAGGTACTCCTCGAGTTCCTCGTCGATCTGCCCGAAGAACACAGCCTCGCGAACGACCTCGACCGGCCCGCACTCGGTGAAGGCCCCCATGATCGGAGCGCACTTGTCCTTCAGATACTGCTGCGCGGCCATGCGCACCGCCTTGGGGACCCGGTCCAGCACCTCTCCCAGGACACGGTCGTCCCGGTCGTACAGAAAGGAGTTCAGCGCACTGACCAGTTCCCCGGTCAAGTGGAGATCACCGGCTCCCAGTGTGGTCACCGCCTCCAGCTCGTCCCCAGGACCCCTCACCAGGGCGAACACCCTGCTCCGGCCAGGGCTCGTGTGCGCGATGAACGAATGAATCATTTCTGTCTCACATCACATCTCAGGAGCGGTCGCCAGCACGAACACGCGCCTGGGCCGCAGAAGAACGAGGGAACCATGTCAACCGACGTGTCGCACGAGCTACCGGATCGTCCGCATGGGTCGGAGGTGAGTCGCTGTCAGACCCGGCGCTTCAGCCCGGGATCCGCATGGCCATCGGCAGCCTACCCAGGCGGCATCAGCGGGGGCAAGACGCACCCGCCACCTCCCAGGCGCGGGGGTCCTCGGCGAGTCTGTGATGTGACGCGCTTCGAATGGGGCCCTGCCGGTGCCCTCTGCGCGCCACCGCGACGCTCCGAGCGTTCAGCTCACCCAGATGCCACTGGGCGAGAGCCGGCGCGCGAGGTGTCGCCCTGACCGGCTGATCGGGGTGGACCAGGACACCTCGGCGACAGGGGAACCGAAGTCGTCGGCAAGCGCCTGGACGAGCGTGGCGCCCACTCCTTGGCGCCGATAGGCGTCGGCCACCCAGACCAGGTCGATCCGCGGCCGCAGGGTGTCGTCCGCATCGCCGAGCGGCGATTCGTCGACGAGGTCCCACGGCCGATGATGATCGGTGTCATGGGCCACCAGGTAGCCGACGACGTGCCCGTTCGCCTTCAGCAGGTACGCCCGGGCGTTGTCCTTAGAAGTCATCTCATTTGGTGAGTCTGCGGTAGCAGATGAGAGTGCAGG
>NZ_LIQT01000086.1 GCF_001418415.1 Streptomyces hirsutus | reverse complement strand
AACGCACGATGGCCTGGCTCGCCGGCTGCCGCCGCCTCCACCGCCGCTACGAACGCAAGGCCGAGCACTTCCTCGCCTTCACGAGCATCGCCTGCACTCTCATCTGCTACCGCAGACTCACCAAATGAGATGACTTCTTAGCAGTGCCGCTTGGTGTGGTGTCCAGGAAAGTGGGTGACAGGGCACCACACCTCTTCAGCGAGTGGATGCAGCTCCCGACCGGACAGGCCAGTCCATGACGGGTTTCAGAGGGGTACGAAATCCGTGTCGTTCCCGGGGAAGTCCTCGGGGAAGATCGGGACACGTACCTCTCTGGCCTCCGAGTTCGACTCCGCGGGTGTCGATCATAGGCAAGTATCTCGACAGAAGTTGCGTGAGGCGGCTCCGTACACTACATGTTCGTTGGGCCCCAGGGAATTGAGGATCCCTTGCTCTGCGTGGCCGGGAGCCTGTACAAATTCCTCGCCGCTGCGAAGGGTCCAAGAAGATGGCTGAGCGCCGCCTCCGTTGATCCCTATCCTGTTTACGTACTCTTTGGTTTCGGAGTTGAACACCCCGATTACTGCAGTGGTCCCCTTCTTGTCCGCCATGAAATAGTCGTTTCTTTGAGCTCGTAACGCGATCTTGTTGAGGTGGCCTGGTAGGCCGTGACCGATGTGAGGATTCGGCCGTTCGGGAGGGTGTGAGTACCCGGCCGTGGATCGTGGACGACGACTTGTGGGCACTGAGCGACTCTGAAGCTCCTATAGATCGTCAAGTCGCTGGGGATGTCGATGGTGTGCTGCTGAATGCGCTCGTGACGTGGTGGTAGACCTCGCGTGCGACGAAGCGCTTGAGGCATCTGAAGATGTCCTTCGTCTTGAGCCCTTCGAGAGTGCGTCGTGCGACGTAGTCGCGAGTGCGTGGGTCGTGACGCATGCGGACCAGCACGATGGTGTGCAGCGCACGGTTGGCCTGGCGGTCACCGCCACGGTTGAGTCGGTGGCGGTCGGTGCGCCCGGAAGAGGCCGGCACGGGTGCGGCAGCGCACAGGTGGGCGAAGGACGCCTCCGAGACGAGCCTGTCGGGGTTGTCCCCGGCGGTGACCAGCAACTGCCCGGCGGTCTCGGTCCCAACGCCCGGCAGCGCGAGCAGGCCGGGCGCGGTGCGGGCGATCAGAACGCGCAGATCGGCGTCCGCGTCTGCTATTTCTTCGCTCAAGTGCCGGTAGCGCTTGGCCAGACGCTTGAGAGCGAGTTTGACGGCTGTGGCCGGGTCGGTCAGATCGGCGCCGGGACGGCTGGCGGCCAGGCGCCGGATCAACTCGGTGGTGGTCAGCGAGCGCAGCGCTTCACGCACCGCAGCGGGTGCGGTGATGATCAATGATTTGATCTGGTTGATGGTCTGGGTGCGGGCCTTGACGGCGCTGGCGCGTACCACGCGCAGGCCGCGGATTGCCTCGACCGAGCCGTCGCGGTGCTTTGGGGTGCCCTTGGCGCGGCCGGAGAGCACCGCGGTGGCGGCGGCGTAGGCATCAACGGGGTCGGATTTGCCTGCCGCGCGGCGAGCTCGCCGGTCAGGTCGGTCCACCTCGATGATGGTGACCTGGTTGGCGTGCAGGTACCGGGCGAGTTCGGCGCCGAAGGAGCCGGTGCCTTCCATGCCTACGACCAGCACTCGGCCGTGCGAGCGCAGCCACTCCAGCAGGCGCCGGTAGCCTGCAGGCGTGGTGGGGAACGCCTCGGTGGCCAGGTGCCGGCCGATGGTGTCGATGACGGCGGCCTGGTGGACGTCGGTGTGGGTGTCGATCCCGCCGATCACCTCGATGGGCTGTGGCATGGTGGCCGGGTTGTTCCTTCCGCGCGCGGTGAATGGGCTCGCGCGCACCGGCCCGGCGGACGGACACGACTGTGATGGGACCGCTTCGGTCAAGCTCCTATGAGGTCACGATCGCCGAGCCGGTACGCGCAACGGCACCGCTCGGAAGGTCGACGATTCAGAGTAAGGACAGCCGAAGCGTCAATCGGGGATCGGGTCAGACCCTCGAGCGGTGCCTCCCTCATCCTCACAGTCGGGGATCTTG
>NZ_LIQT01000085.1 GCF_001418415.1 Streptomyces hirsutus | reverse complement strand
CCCGCCCCCGCCGTCCGGCGCCTCTCTCGGCAGTGCGTACGGCTTGCTCCCGTACCAGAGGGTCGCCAGCGCGTAGCCGAAGGCGAGGCAGAGCACGCCGCCCACCGCGTCCAGCCAGAAGTGGTTGGCGGTGGCGACGATGACCACCAGCGTGCCCGCCGGGTACAGCAGGCCCAGGACCTTCGCCCACGGGACCGTCGCCAGTGCGAAGAGGGTCAGCCCGCACCACACCGACCAGCCGATGTGCATCGACGGCATCGCGGCGTACTGGTTGGACATGTTCTTCAGGTCACCGGAGGCCATCGAGCCCCAGGTCTCGTGGACCACCACGGTGTCGACGAAGTCGCCGCCGTTCATCAGGCGCGGCGGGGCGAGCGGGAACAGGTAGTAACCCGCCAGAGCGACGGCGGTGGTCGAGAACAGCACCAGTCTGGTCGCCGCGTAACGACCGGGGTGACTGCGGTAGAGCCACACCAGCACACCCAGCGTGACCGCGAAGTGCAGTGTCGCGTAGTAGTAGTTCATGCCGACGACCAGCCAGGTCACCGAGTTCACGGCGTGGTTGACCGACTGTTCGAACGCGAGACCGAGCTGCCGCTCCAGGTCCCAGAGCCGGTCCGCGTTGCGCAGCGCCTCGGACTTCTGCTCCGGCACGGCGTTGCGGACGAGCGAGTACGTCCAGTAACTCACCGCGATCAGCAGGATCTCGAACCACAGCCGCGGTCGGCGGGGGGTACGGAAGCGGCGCAGGAGTCCCGCCCCCGTCCGGTCCTCGACGGGGTGCGCTGCGGCCTGATGCCGACCTTCCAGCGTGGTCACCGTCGTCTCACCCATGGGCACAGAGTCTGCCAGATAAGCCCCTCCCGCAGATCATCCCCCGGTCTCGGTCGACCCGCATGTTCTCCCCCGGAGAGAGCCCCGCGGCCTCCTCCCGGAGCAGGGCGCGAGGACTCGCCGCCTACGACCTGCGACCTGTGACCCGCGGACGACACGGCGCCCAGGAGAGGCCCCGGATTCCCGGGACCGGGCCGGTGACACCGGCCGGTTCAGAGGCGGGGCCGGGTGGCGGTGTCCAGGTAGAAGGAGTCGATGCTCTGGACGGCCTGCTCGAACTCCTCCAGATTGACGGGCTTGGTCACGTAGGCGTTGGCGTGACTGCTGTACGCGCCCGTGACGTCGTCCGGGGCGGTGGACGTGGTCAGGACGACCACGGGGATCGTCTGCAGGTCGTCGTCGTTCTTCAGGACCTTGAGCAGATCACGGCCGTTCATCCGGGGCATGTTCAGGTCGAGGACGATGAGGTCGGGCCGCGGGGTGCCCGGGGTCCGCAGGTGTTCCAGCGCGGCGACTCCGTCGGTGACCTGGACGAGGTTGCGGGCTCCGCGCTCGGAGAGGGCTTCCTCGATGAGCATGGCGTCGGCGATGTCGTCCTCGACGAGCAGGACGTCGAAAGGACGGGCAGGGGTGGTCATGGTCGGATGCTCCGTGGGTTTCTCGGTGGAATGGTGGAAAAGCCCCGGCCAGCGGCGCCGCGCACCTTGCCGGGTCATACCGCAGGCGGCACCGATCTGCGGGTAGCCGGCACCCGCGCGGGCGGCGGCCGCGGCCGCCTCCTGCTGGAGCCGTTCAGTGGCCTGCTTGAGATGATCCAGCACGTGGAGCAGAGCCAAGGCGGGTGCCGGGTCGTCCGGTGGAGGGTGCGACGGGGCTCCCAGAAGCCTGCGGGCAAGGCGCTGCGCAAGATCACCGACCGCCGCGTCCGTGAGGGAGGCGGTCTCCTGCGGGGTGATCCGCGATACGAAGTCCTTGCCGGGCATGCCCGGCACTCTAGATCCCGGAGCAGCTCCGCGACAACAAGGGTTGTCGCCCTCTAAGGTGTCCTGGCCCAACTTTCACCGCGATTGCCACAACGAGGAGCCCACGGAATGACCGGCGACGAGAGGCGACCGCGCATGCGAGGGTTCTCCACGTGGACCACCAGACGGTGGCTTCGCGTGGGGGTGGCCGCGTCCCTCGTGGTTCTGGCCCTGCTCGGGACCGCGGGCGCATGGGTCCTGGGGCGGACCGAGTCGATCAGCAACGAACTCGTGGACGTGCGGTCCCCCGCGCTGACCGTCGCGATCCGCCTGGAAACGGCCGTGCTCAACCAGGAGACCGGAATCCGCGGCTACGGGCTCACCGGCATACCGGATTTCATCACCCCCTACGAACAGGGGCTCACCGAGCAGGAAGCGAGCCTCGCGCAACTCACCAAGCTGCTCCGGGACGACCCCACGGGTCTGGACGACCTGAAGACCGTGCGGGACGCCGTGACGAAGTGGCAGGAGAGGATCGCCCGGCCCGTGGCCGCCACGCCCGCCGGCTCACCCTCACCGGTGGCCATCCAACGGGCGACGGAGGGCAAGGCGGCCTTCGACGACGTACGCGCCGCCCTGAGCAGCCAGCAGGAACAGCTGCGTGCGGACCGCGTACGCGTGAGGGACGACCTGAGGGACACGATGGCCTTGAGGAACGGGGTGTTCAGCGCCATCGCGGTGCTCATCGCCGTCCTCACGGCCCTGATCTTCGAAGGACTGCGCCGCGGCATCAACACGCCGCTGGAGCGGCTCGGCGCGGACGCCCGCGCCGTCGCCGGCGGTGACTTCGAACACCCCATCACCCCGACCGGTCCCGCCGACCTGCGGCACCTCGGCCACGAGATCGACTTCATGCGACAGCGCCTCCTGCGGGAACTGGCCCTCAGCGAGGACACCCGGCTGCGTCTGGACGCGCAGGCCGCGGACCTCCAGCGCTCCAACGCCGAACTGGAGCAGTTCGCGTACGTGGCCTCCCACGACCTGCAGGAGCCGCTGCGCAAGGTCTCCAGCTTCACCCAGCTCCTCCAGCGGCGCTACGGAGGGCAGCTCGACAGCCGGGCCGACCAGTACATCGACTTCGCGGTCGACGGGGCGAACCGCATGCAGACCCTCATCAACGACCTGCTCGACTTCTCCCGGGTCGGGCGGCTGCACAACTCCCACCAGAGCGTCGACCTGGACAAGGTGCTGGAAAGGACCCTGTCCGAGCTGAGCGTCGGCATCGAGGAGGCCGGAGCGGAGATCACCCACGATCCGCTGCCGACCCTGTTCGCCGACCCCACCCAGATGGGCATGCTCTGGCAGAACCTGATAAGCAACGCCGTCAAGTTCCGCCGCCCGGGCGAAACGCCGAAGATCCACGTCACGGCGGCCCGGGACGGCGAACTGTGGCGGTTCACCGTCACCGACAACGGCATCGGCATCGCACCGGAGTACGCCGACAAGGTGTTCGTGATCTTCCAGCGGCTGCACACCAAGGACACCTACACCGGCAGCGGAATCGGCCTCGCGATGTGCAAGAAGATCGTCGAGTTCCACGGGGGCACCATCGGGATCGACCCGGAACACCACGACGGCACACGCATCGCCTTCACCCTCGCCCCCCGGCCGCCGGAGAGCCCCGGCCCGTCCACCGTGCCGGAGGCCGCCCGCGCCGACGCGGAGCCGGTGCGATGACCGCAGTCACGACAGCCGTGCCGGAATCGGCCTCCGAGGGGCCGGTGTACCGCATCCTGCTGATCGAGGACGACCCGGGCGACGCCCTGCTCGTGGAGGAACTCCTGCACGACACGGGGATGCTGTTCGCGCTGACCACCCGGACCGCTCTGGCCGAGGCGCGCACCGAACTGGCCGGCAGCCCGATCGACTGCGTTCTCCTCGACCTGCACCTGCCCGACGTGTCCGGCGTCGACGCGGTCACGGCCGTGCGCGGACTGGCCCCGCACACCGCGGTGATCGTCCTGACCGGGCTGTCCGAGGACCGGGCGGGCACCGAGGCCATGGCCGCCGGAGCGCAGGACTACCTCGTCAAGGGCAAGGTCGAGGCGGACCTGCTGCGAAGAACGCTGCGCTACGCCGTCTACCGGAGCCGGACGGAACGCGCGAGCGCCCAGGCCCAGGCCACCCGGCTGCGGGCGGAGGAGAACGCCCGCCTGGAACGCGGTCTGCTGCCCCAGCCGATGCTCGACACCTCCACGGTGAAGGTGACGTCCCGCTACCTGCCCGGCGCCGCGATGGCCCTGCTCGGCGGTGACTTCCTCGACGTGGTGGAGGGGGACGACGGGCTGGTGCACGCCGTCGTGGGCGACGTCAGCGGCCACGGTCCCGACGCCGCGGCGCTGGGTGTCTGCCTGCGGATCGCCTGGCGCTCCCTGGTGCTCGGCGGGCACCGCGGAGACGACCTGCTGCACCTGATGGAACGCCTCCTGATCGCCGAACGCGACAGTCAGCAACTGTTCGCCACCTGCACGCTCCTCACCCTCGATCAGCGCTCCGGCACCGCCGTCCTCCACCTGGCCGGCCACCACGAGCCCCTCCTCACCACGACCGAGGGGACCCGGGAGGTGAGCGCCGAACACGGCATCGCCCTGGGCATCGTCCCCGGAGAGTGCAGCTGGCCCTCCACGGTCGTTCCGCTCCCGGCCGCCGGGGCCCTGACCGTCTACACCGACGGCCTCATCGAAGGACACAACGGGACGAAGGGCGAGCGGCTCGGCGTCGAAGGGCTGCTCGCGCTGATCGGGAACCTGCCGTCGGCGGACCCGGCGGACCAGGTCGACCTCCTCATCAAGGAAACCCAAGCGCTGAACGCCGGCCGCCACTCCGACGACCTGGCCGTGCTCCGCCTCGACTGGGGCGACCGGCCCGCCCGCCCCTGAGAATCCCATGTACCACCGGCAGGGGCCGGCGACCGCGGCAGCCGCGACGCCGTCGCGGGGCTCCTCGCCGGTGTGCGCGGGGGCGGGGAGCAGGAGCGTCACGGCGGGCCGCCGCCGCGTCCCGGCCGGGGCCCGGCCGGCGGATCGGGCCGGAGGCGACGCGCGGCGGCTTTCCGGCCGGGGTGAGCGGGGTCCTGGGGGTCCCTCCCTGTTCGAGCGGAGCCGAGAACTTGGGGGAGCGTGCGGCTGCGAGGCGGAGGAGCGCGACGACGACGCGGCCGGGGGCACCCCCTGCCCGGAGAACCCGGGGGAATACGTGCCGGTCCCCGCGCCTGAGGCGCCGGCCGCCGGACAGGCCCTAGGGGCGGTTCCGGTCCCCGGGCGCCGAGGCCGTCGAGCCGCGGACCACCAGCTCCGGCATGAACACGAACTCGCTGTGCGGGGCGGGCGTCCCGCCGATCTCCTCCAGCAGGGTGCGCACCGCGGCCTGGCCCATCGCCGGGACCGGCTTGCGGACCGTGGTCAGCGGCGGGTCGGTGAAGGCGATCAGCGGGGAGTCGTCGAAGCCGACCACCGAGATGTCCGTCGGCACCTCCAGCCCGCGCTGCCGGGCCGCCCGTATCGCACCCAGCGCCATCATGTCGCTGGCGCACACCACCGCCGTGCACCCGCGGTCCATGAGCGCGCTGGCGGCGGCCTGGCCGCCCTCCAAGGTGTACAGGGAGTGCTGGACCAGCTCCGTCTCCACGGTCTCGGCGGCCAGCCCCAACTGCTCCTGCACGCTACGGACGAAGCCCTCGATCTTGCGCTGCACCGGCACGAACCGCTTCGGCCCCAGCGCCAGCCCGATCCGGGTGTGGCCGAGGGAGGCGAGATGCGTGACCGCCAGCGCCATCGCCGCCCGGTCGTCGGGCGAGATGAACGGCGCCTGCACCTTCGGCGAGAAGCCGTCGACCAGCACGAACGGCACCCCCCGGGCGCGCAGCCGCTCGTAGCGCTGCATGTCGGCCGTGGTGTCCGCGTGCAGTCCGGAGACGTAGATGATGCCGGCCACCCCGCGGTCGACCAGCATCTCCGTCAGCTCGTCCTCCGTCGACCCGCCCGGGGTCTGGGTGGCCAGCACCGGCGTGTAGCCCTGGCGGGTCAGTGCCTGCCCGATGACCTGGGCCAGCGCCGGGAAGATCGGATTCTCCAGCTCGGGAGTGATCAGCCCCACCAGGCCCTCGCTGCGCTGCCGCAACCGCACCGGGCGTTCGTAGCCCAGGACGTCGAGGGCGGCGAGGACGGACTGGCGGGTGGTGGCGGCGACGCCCGGCTTGCCGTTGAGCACGCGGCTGACGGTCGCCTCGCTCACCCCGGCCTGAGCAGCGATGTCGGCAAGACGTGTGGTCACAGCACCGGACCCTATCGGCCGCCCCACTCCTTGCACACCGGCCGGACGCCTGGCGCGTGCGGTCGAACGGCCCGTCGCGGGCTGCTGGGTCATCGCGGTCCCTCATGTCGTGGTCGGCCGGTCGTACTCGGCAGGAGTGCTCGGCGTTCCGTACCGCAACGGATGATTCCCCCGACGGAAACGGATGGCAAGTACTTGCAGAGTCTTGCACAACTGTCCGAACTCCTGTCCTGACACCGAAAAACCGGCGGTGGCACAGCGATCGGGGTGCCCTGAGGAGGGGTCAAGGAGAGGTCACGACGGGGTAACCGTCGGGCTTCCTTGCAAAATTTTTCAGCAAGGTCTTTCGGATCGGTTGCATCGCTGTTACGTTCACGTCGCCCGGCGGCCCCATCGGCGCGGTCGGCGAAGAGGCAGGTCGGCAGACGGGGCCGCACCTGCACATACGGGCTTTCACCCTCAAGGAGAACTCATGCGGCGTGGCATAGCGGCCACCGCGCTGGTGGCGTCCCTCGCCCTCACGGCGACGGCCTGCGGCGGAGACAGCGACAGCGGCGACTCGGCCGACGGCCCGGTCAGCATCACCTGGTGGGACACCTCCAACGCGACCAACGAGGCGCCGACGTACCAGGCCCTGGTCAAGGAGTTCGAGGCCGCCAACAAGGACGTCAAGGTCAAGTACGTCAACGTCCCCTTCGACCAGGCGCAGAACAAGTTCGACACCGCCGCCGGTTCCAAGGGCGCCCCCGACGTGCTGCGCTCCGAGGTCGGCTGGACCCCCGCCTTCGCCAAGAAGGGCTTCTTCCTGCCGCTGGACGGCACCGAGGCGCTGAAGGACCAGGCGAAGTTCAAGTCCAACCTGATCGAGCAGGCGACGTACGAGGACAAGGTCTACGGCGTCCCGTTCGTCACGGACACGCTCGCGCTGGTCTACAACAAGGAACTCTTCGAGAAGGCCGGCGTCGAGGCCCCCAAGACCTGGGACGACCTGAAGAAGGCCGCCGCCACCATCAAGGGCAAGACCGGCGTCGACGGCTACTGGGGCTCCACCCAGGCCTACTACGCCCAGTCCTTCCTCTACGGCGAGGGCACCGACACGGTCGACGCCGACGCCAAGAAGATCACCGTCAAGTCGCCCGAGGCCAAGAAGGCCTACGGCACCTGGCTGGACCTCTTCGACGGCAAGGGCCTGCACAAGGCCGACACCACCGCCGACGCCTACGCCCACATCCAGGACGCGTTCGTCAACGGCAAGGTCGCCGCGATCATCCAGGGCCCGTGGGAGATCACCAACTTCTACAAGGGCTCGGCCTTCAAGGACAAGAACAACCTGGGCATCGCCACCGTCCCGGCCGGCTCCTCCGGCACGGCGGGCGCCCCGACCGGCGGCCACAACCTCTCCGTCTACGCCGGCTCCGACGCCGCGAAGCAGGAGGCCGCGCTGAAGTTCGTGAACTTCATGACCTCGGCCAAGGCCCAGGAGACCATCGCGCTGAAGAACTCCACGCTGCCCACGCGTGACGACGCCTACACCGACAAGGTCAAGGCCGACCCGGGCATCGCCGGCTACCAGACGGTCCTCGAGGCCGCCCAGCCGCGCCCGGCCCTGCCCGAGTACAGCTCCCTGTGGGGTCCGCTCGACGACGAACTGCCCCAGATCGCGGGCGGCAAGGAGTCCCTGGACAAGGGACTGAACGACGCCGAGACCGCCATCGCCAAGCTGGTGCCGGACTTCAGCAAGTAGAGCCCGCGTGGCCGCCGGGTCCCTTTCCAGGAGGGGAGGATCCGGCGGCCACCGGCCTGTGTGCCGAACCCCTTGATCATCCAGAAGGTGCCGAACCATGACAGTCGCCATCGACCGCGCGACCGGCAAGCGCAGCGGTGACCGCCCGCCCCGAGCCGGCCGGGCCGGCCGCCTGAAGCACGCCTACCAGAAGTACTGGTACGCCTTCGCCATGATCGTGCCCGTGGTCGTCGTGCTCGGCGTCCTCGTGCTGTATCCCCTGGCGTACGGCTTCTACCTCACCCTCACCGACGCCAACAGCCTCAACTCGGCCCGCACCATCGGCGTCAACGAGATCGAGGCCACGTACAAGTTCATCGGCCTGGACAACTACGCCGACATCCTCTGGGGCGAGACGTCGTACGACCGCTTCTGGTCGCACTTCATCTGGACGATCGTCTGGACGGCCGCCTGCGTCTGCCTGCACTACACCATCGGTTTGGGCCTGGCCCTGCTGCTCAACCAGAAGCTGCGCGGCCGCACCTTCTACCGGCTGATCCTCATCCTGCCGTGGGCCGTGCCGACCTTCGTCACCGTCTTCGGCTGGCGGTTCATGCTCGCCGACGCCGGCATCATCAACTCCGGCCTGGAGTCCCTGGGCCTGCCGACGCCGCTGTGGCTCGAGGACACCTTCTGGCAGCGGTTCGCCGCGATCATGGTCAACACCTGGTGCGGTGTGCCGTTCATGATGGTCTCCCTGCTCGGCGGCCTCCAGTCGATCGACGGCACCCTGTACGAGGCGGCCGAGATGGACGGCGCCAGCGCCTGGCAGCGGTTCCGCCACGTCACCCTGCCGGGCCTGCGCTCGGTCAGCTCCACCGTCGTGCTGCTCGGCATCATCTGGACCTTCAACCAGTTCGCCGTCATCTTCCTGCTGTTCGGCAACACCGCCCCGGACGCACAGATCCTCGTCACCTGGGCGTACCAACTCGGCTTCGGGCAGCAGCCGCGCGACTTCGCGCAGTCCGCGGCCTACGGCATGCTGCTGCTGGCCATCCTGATCGTCTTCACCTCCTTCTACCGCCGCTGGCTGAACCGCAATGAGCAGCAGCTCGCGATCTGAGGCAGGAGCCCCCATGAGCACCCTCGACACCCCACCGCCGGCCGTGGTGACGGGCAAGCCGGCCGGGAGGACCGCACCCCGCCGGTCCGGGACACGGCGGCGCGGTGAGATCAGCCGCGGCGGCGCCCTCGGCGCGCACGGCATCCTGATCGTGGCGAGCCTGGTCGCCCTGTTCCCGGTCGCCTGGCTGGTCTTCCTGTCCCTCGGCCCGGACAAGGACGACTATCTGCGCCCCAGCGGCATCTGGGGCAAGATGACGCTGGACAACTACGCGTTCGTGCTGCAGAACACGAACTTCTTCGACTGGCTGAAGAGTTCGCTGATCGTCTCGCTCGGCACCACCGTCATCGGCGTCCTGGTCGCCGCCACCACCGGGTACGCGGTGTCCCGGATGCGGTTCCCCGGATACAAGAAGTTCATGTGGGTCCTGCTGGTCACCCAGATGTTCCCGGTGGCCGTCCTGATGGTCCCGATGTACCAGATCCTGTCCGACCTTCAGCTGATCGACACCTATTTCGGCCTCATCCTCGTCTACTGCTCGACCGCGGTGCCGTACTGTGCGTGGCTGATGAAGGGCTATTTCGACACCATTCCGTTCGAGATCGACGAGGCGGGCCGGGTCGACGGGCTGTCCCCGTTCGGCACGTTCGTGCGGCTGATCCTGCCGCTCGCCAAGCCGGGCCTGGCGGTCGCCGCCTTCTACAGCTTCATCACCGCGTTCGGCGAGGTCGCCTTCGCCACGACGTTCATGCTGGACGACGAGAAGTACACGCTCGCCGTCGGTCTGCAGAGCTTCGTCAGCGAGCACGACGCCCAGCGCAACCTCATGGCCGCCACCGCGGTGCTGATCGCGATACCCGTCTCCGCGTTCTTCTACCTCGTGCAGAAGAACCTGGTGGCCGGCCTCACCGCGGGCGGCACGAAGGGCTAACGCCCTCCGTCCGACGACTCCCGCGCGCGCAGCGCGCGGGGTAGGCGGCCGCGGTGTCCTCCCCCAAGCTCTTCGAGCAGGGGGGACCCCCAGACCCCGCCGGCACCGCGGCCGCCTTGTCTCCGCCTCCCGCCTCCTCGGCCCCCGGCCCCACTCGCTTCCCTGACCGACCCCACGTATTCAAGGACGACATGAGCCAGCAGCACGCCGCCGCCCCGGCCCCCACGACCGCCGCCGTAGCCACCGCCACCAGGCGCCACGACTGGTGGCGGGACGCGGTGATCTACCAGGTGTATCCGCGCAGCTTCGCCGACAGCAACGGCGACGGCATGGGCGACCTGGAGGGGATCCGCTCCCGCCTGCCGTACCTGCGCGACCTCGGGGTGGACGCCGTGTGGCTCAGCCCCTTCTACGCCTCCCCGCAGGCCGACGCGGGCTACGACGTCGCCGACTACCGTGCCGTCGACCCCATGTTCGGCACCCTGCTCGACGCGGACGCGCTGATCCGGGACGCCCACGAACTGGGTCTGCGGATCATCGTCGACATCGTGCCCAACCACTCCTCCGACCAGCACGAGTGGTTCAAGCGGGCACTCGCCGAGGGCCCCGGCTCGCCCTCGCGCGACCGCTACCACTTCCGCCCCGGCAAGGGCACGGACGGGGAACTCCCGCCCAACGACTGGGAGTCGATCTTCGGCGGCCCCGCCTGGACCCGGGTCACCGAACCCGACGGCACCCCGGGCGAGTGGTACCTGCACCTCTTCGCCCCCGAGCAGCCCGACTTCAACTGGGAGCACCCGGCCGTCGGCGACGAGTTCCGCTCCATCCTGCGGTTCTGGCTCGACATGGGCGTGGACGGCTTCCGCATCGATGTCGCGCACGGCATGGTGAAGGCCGAGGGCCTGCCCGACCTGGGGGACCACGAGCAGCTGAAGCTGCTGGGCAACGATGTCATGCCGTTCTTCGACCAGGACGGCGTGCACGACATCTACCGGCAGTGGCGGCTCATCCTCGACGAGTACTCCGGCGAGCGCATCTTCGTCGCCGAGGCCTGGACCCCGACCGTCGAGCGCACCGCGAACTACGTCCGCCCCGACGAACTGCACCAGGCCTTCAACTTCCAGTACCTGGGCACCCACTGGGACGCCGAGGAACTGCGCACGGTCATCGACCGCACCCTGGACGCGATGCGTCCGGTGGGCGCCCCCGCCACCTGGGTGCTGTCCAACCACGACGTCACCCGGCACGCCACCCGCTTCGCCAACCCGGCGGGCCTCGGCACCCAGATCCGGCTGCCCGGTGACCGGGAACTGGGCCTGCGCCGAGCCCGCGCGGCGACGCTGCTGATGCTGGCGCTGCCCGGCTCGGCGTACGTCTACCAGGGCGAGGAACTGGGCCTGCCGGACGTCGTGAACCTCCCGGACGAGGTGCGCCAGGACCCGGCGTACTTCCGGGGCGCGGGCCAGGACGGCTTCCGCGACGGATGCCGGGTGCCGATCCCGTGGACCCGCGACGGTTCCTCGTACGGCTTTGGGGGCGGCGGCAGCTGGCTGCCGCAGCCGGAGAACTGGGGCGAGCTGAGCGTCGAGGCGCAGACCGGCACGGCCGGCTCGACCCTGGAGCTGTACCGCGCCGCGCTCGCCGTGCGCCGGGAGCAGGCCGACCTGGGCGCGGGCGACACGGTGGAGTGGCTGCGGGCACCGGAGGGCGTACTCGCCTTCCGGCGCGGCGAGTTCGTGTGCGTCGCGAACACCACGGGCGAGGCGGTGACCACTCCGGCGTACGGGCGGGTGCTGCTCGCCAGCGGTGACGTGGACGAGGCGGACGGCGAGACGAAGGTGCCGGGCGACACGACGGTGTGGTTCGCCAAGGACTGAGGCCTCACGGGCCGGGCACAGGGCCCGCCGCTCCCCGACCGGGAGCGGCGGGCCTCGCCCGTTGCGGGTGCTACCTGATGCGCTGCTCGCTCCGCTGGTTCACCTCACGCACCCTGGTGATCAATCCGGTGGCGCGGCCCTCCCGCAGCGCCTCCGCCAGCTTGCGTGCCGTGCCCGGATTGCAGCGTCCGAGATCCACCAGCGGCGGCAGATAGCCGCTGGCCAGCGAGACGGTGTCGAGCCCCAGCGAGGGCAGGAGCACGCCGGCGCCGTCCAGTGCCGAGGAGAGTTCGTTCCTGGCCTCGTCGGCGTCCTGGATCGCGGCTGCGCGCCTCGTACGTTCCTGCGATGCCATGAGTGCGGTGCCCTTCCTTCGTGATGATCCCGACTCTCCCCACGATCATCGGTACGTGACGCTACGCTCACCAGGGGTGACGGCTTTCGTTGCACCGGATCGAAAACGGGGGGACAGGAGATGCCCGCGCCGAAGGAACTCGACCCATCCGCGTCCCTGCCGGCGCTCTACGGCGTGAAGCTGCGCAAGCTCCGCGTCCGCGCCGGGTTCACCCAACGCGGGCTCGGCGACCTGATCCCCATCGCCCACAGCCGCATCGCCCAGTTCGAACTGGGCAAGGAGACCCCGCCCGAGGACGTCAACGCCAGGCTGGACGAGATCCTGGAGGCCGACGGCGACCTGGTCGACCTGTGGACCCACATCAAGCGGACGCCGATCCCGGACTGGGCACGGAAGTTCGTGGCGTACGAGGCCAGGGCGAACGCCATGCACAAGTACATGGCGCACAGTGTTCCGGGGCTGCTGCAGACCGAGGCTTACGCACGTGAGGTGCTGCGCCATGGACAACCGTGGTGCACGGTGGCGGAGATCGAGGAGAACGTGGCGGCGCGACTGAGCCGACAGAGTCTGCTCCGAAAACCGCAACCGCCACTGTTGTGGGTGGTGCTCGACGAGTCGGTGATCCGGCGCCCGGTGGGAGGCCCGACCGTCATGCGGGAGCAGTTGGCCTCCGTGCTGGAAGCCGCTCACACCCCGCACATCGAGGTACAGGTGATGCCCTTCGCTGCGGGGGCCCATTCCGCCATGGGCGGCTCGCTCACCCTTCTGTCATTCGACAACGCGCCGGACGTGGCCTACCTGGAGGCGGGCCACTCGGGTGAGTTGGTGGAAGACCGGGCCATGGTGACCCGGCACTCCCATCGTTACGATCTCGTCCATGCCCGAGCCCTGCCGCCAGAGGCATCCGCGGCCCTGATCCGGCGGGCCATGAAGGAGTACGAGACATGCGCAGTACCCGCCCCGACCTGACGGCCGCAGTGTGGCGCAAGAGCACGTACAGCGACGGCGGCGGTGGAGACTGCCTGGAACTCGCCGACGACATCCCCGGTGCCATCCCCGTCCGCGACAGCAAGAACCCCACCGGACCGGTTCTGTTCGTCGCTCCGGCCGCCTGGGCCGCCTTCATCGACGGCATACGAACCGGCGCACGCTGATGTGGGTCACTGCAGTGACCGCAGGGCTGCGTCGTTCTCGAGGGGGTCCGGTTCGATCGGGCGGACAGGGGCGAACCGACGGGCACGTCGATGAAGAACATCGATTCCTCGCCCGGCTCCATGCCGCCCAGCCTCACCACCCCCTGAAGCCCCGCGAGAATGTCTCGGATGGCCGTGACCTGGTACGGCCAGAGGTTCCCCTGGCCTCAAGCGGGCCCTTCGGACATGGTGCGACGTAAGCGTCCAACGGTCATGAGATCCGTTCAGCAGGCGGTCGGGCCCGCCTGCGTAGGACCGCGCCGACACAGGCCAGTACGACGGCAAGACTTGCCGGCACGCAGACGAGTACGTTGATCAACAGGGAGACGTGCTCCACCGTGGCGCCGTCGGAGTAGACGCAGGCGCTGCGAAGTGGCCAGTACTCCTGCTGCATGCTTGCCAACTCGGCGCCGGAGACGTTCCGGTCTTCGCACAACTCGGGAAACGGCCCTCCCATGGTGACGGAGAACCAGCCGTAGCAGTACACGGCTGCCGCCGAAGAACTGAAGACCAGAACGAGAACCGCACAGAGTCTGGACAGAGACAGGGGCGGGGTGTCCAGCATCAGAGCCACGGTCACGATGCCCGCCGCCGCAGTGGCCAGGCTGATGAGCATCAGCATGCCCATCAAAGGAATCGACACTGCGCCGTCTCCCCTTCATTCCGACGCCCGGGGGAGAGGCTACCTGCCAGGCCTTTGGGCTCAACCGCGGTGTGCCGGTAAGAGTTCGGCGGAAGGTCTGCCGGATCCGCGGCTGTGGTCGAGGAGCGGCTGCACGCCCACGAGAGGGGCGACGACGTTCTGGTGCGCCGCGAGCGCGTAACTTCTTGCCGCAACTTCGTACGGGGTGCTGCCCTTTCGGAGGGTGAAGCTTTAACATCTGCGTCACCGCAAGGTTTCTGAAGGTTTCAGCAAGAAGCTTCAGTCGCCTTCGCACTCCCCACACCCTTCGATGAAGAAGGAACCCCACATGGCACGCAGAACCCTCGCCGGGGTCGCCGCACTCGCGGTCGCTTCGGTTGTCATGACCCCGACCGTCGCGCAGGCCGCGCCGCCCGGGAACAAGGACGTCACCGCCGTCCTCTTCGAGTGGAACTTCAACTCGGTCGCCCGCGAGTGCACCACCACCCTCGGGCCCGCCGGGTACGGCTCCGTCCAGGTCTCCCCGCCCGCCGAGCACATACAGGGCTCGCAGTGGTGGACGTCGTACCAGCCCGTCAGCTACAAGATCGCCGGACGGCTCGGCGACCGCACCGCCTTCCGGAACATGGTGAACACGTGTCACGCGGCCGGCGTGAAGGTCGTCGTCGACGCGGTCATCAACCACATGGCCGCGGGCAACGGCACCGGTACCGGCGGCTCCTCGTACACCAAGTACAACTACCCGGGCCTGTACTCGTCGCCCGACTTCGACAACTGCACCTCGCAGATCACCAACTACCAGGACCGCTGGAACGTCCAGAACTGCGAACTGGTCGGTCTCGCCGACCTCGACACCGGCGAGAACTACGTCCGCGGAGCCATCGCCGGATACCTCAACGACCTGCTCTCCCTCGGGGTCGACGGCTTCCGCGTCGACGCGGCCAAGCACATGCCGGCCGCCGACCTCGCGAACATCAAGTCCCGTCTCTCCAACCCCGGCGTGTACTGGAAGCAGGAGGCCATCTACGGCGCGGGTGAGGCCGTCCAGCCCAGTGAGTACACCGGCACCGGCGACGTCCAGGAGTTCCGCTACGCCTACGACCTCAAGCGGGTCTTCAACAACGAGAACCTCGCCTACCTGAAGAACTACGGCGAGGGCTGGGGCTACATGAACAGCGGTGTCTCCGGCGTCTTCGTCGACAACCACGACACCGAGCGCAACGGCTCCACCCTGAACTACAAGGACGGCGCCAACTACACCCTGGCCAACGTCTTCATGCTCGCCTGGCCCTACGGCTCCCCGGACATCAACTCCGGGTACGAGTTCTCCGACCACGACGCCGGCCCGCCCAACGGCGGTCAGGTGAACGCCTGCTGGCAGAACGGCTGGAAGTGCCAGCACGCCTGGCCGGAGATCAAGTCCATGGTCGCCTTCCGCAACGCCACGCGCGGACAGGCCGTGACGAACTGGTGGGACAACGGGAACGACGCCATCGCCTTCGGCCGGGGCAACAAGGGCTTCGTGGCCGTCAACCACGAGTCCGGCTCCCTGACCCGCACCTACCAGACCTCGCTCCCGGCGGGCACGTACTGCAACGTCCAGAACAACACACCGGTGACGGTGAACGGTTCGGGGCAGCTGACCGCCACCCTGGGCTCGAACACGGCCCTCGCGGTGTACGCGGGCAAGTCGAGCTGCTGAACGCGCGCCGGTCGTGCCGCCCTTCACGGGGGCGGCGCGGTCGGCGTCCGCATGCAAGTCCTTACCGTTACTTTCAACACCCTTGCTGTAAAGCTTTCAACGAGGATACGGTCGCGCGACACCCCGGTGACATGGCCGGAACAGGTTGTGCCGTGGTGTGGGGTCGGACCCGAAATGTGCCGTAATCGCAAGGAGTTCACGCCTGTGATACCCAGATGGCCCGCGCCCCCGGCGCGCCGCACCACGCAGGGCAGGCGGGTGGCCGCGGTCACCGCGGCAGCGCTCGCCGCCGCCCTTGCCGCCACCCTCGTACAGCCCCTGGCAGCTCAGGCCGCCACACCCCCCGCGCCCCCGTCGGACGCCACGCTGGCGAAGGCCCCCGCGCGGCACGATCTCACCCGGGAGCAGTTCTACTTCGTCCTGCCGGACCGTTTCGCCAACGGGGACACCAAGAACGACCGGGGCGGACTCACCGGTTCGCGGCTCAGCACCGGGTACGACCCCACCGACAAGGGCTTCTACCAGGGCGGCGACCTCAAGGGCCTCACCCAGAAGCTCGACTACATCAAGGGGCTCGGCACCACATCCATCTGGATGGCCCCCATCTTCAAGAACCAGCCCGTCCAGGGCACCGGCGAGGACGCGTCCGCCGGCTACCACGGGTACTGGATCACCGACTTCACGCAGGTCGACCCGCACTTCGGCACCAACAAGGACCTCGAGACCCTCATCGACAAGGCCCACGACAAGGGCATGAAGGTCTTCTTCGACGTCATCACCAACCACACCGCCGACGTCGTCGACTACGAGGAGAAGTCCTACGACTACCTCTCCAAGGGCGCCTTCCCCTACCTGACCAAGGACGGGAAGCCCTTCGACGACGCCGACTACGCCGACGGCTCGCGCACCTTCCCGCGCGTCGACGCAGGATCGTTCCCGCGCACCCCGGTCGTCCCCGCCGCGAAGAAGAACGTCAAGGTCCCGTCGTGGCTCAACGACCCGGCGATGTACCACAACCGGGGCGACTCCACCTTCGCCGGCGAGTCCAGCGAGTACGGCGACTTCTCCGGCCTCGACGACCTGTGGACCGAGCGTCCCGAGGTCGTCGACGGCATGGAGAAGATCTACCAGCGGTGGGTGAAGGACTTCGACATCGACGGCTTCCGGATCGACACCGTGAAGCACGTCAACATGGAGTTCTGGACCCAGTGGGCCACCGCCCTGGACGTCTACGCGGCGAAGAAGGGGCGTGACGACTTCTTCATGTTCGGCGAGGTCTACTCCGCCGACACCGACGTCACCGCCCCCTACGTCACCGAGGGCCGCCTCGACGCCACCCTCGACTTCCCCTTCCAGGAGGCGGCCCGCCAGTACGCCTCCCAGGGCGGCAGCGCGCAGAAGCTCGCCTCGGTCTTCGGCGACGACCACAAGTACACGACCGACCGGGCCAACGCCTACGAGCAGGTCACCTTCCTCGGCAACCACGACATGGGCCGCATCGGGACGTTCCTGAAGCAGGACAACCCGAAGGCGTCCGACGCCGACCTGCTGAAGAAGGACATGCTCGCCAACGAGCTGATGTTCCTCAGCCGCGGCAACCCCGTCGTCTACTACGGTGACGAGCAGGGCTTCACCGGCGCCGGCGGCGACAAGGACGCCCGCCAGACCCTGTTCGCCTCCCGCACCGCCGACTACCTCGACGACGACCTCCTCGGCACCGACCGCACCCACGCCGACGACACCTACGACACGAAGGCCCCGCTCTACCGGCAGATCAGCGCCCTCGCGAAGCTCCGCAAGGCCCACCCCGCCCTCACCGACGGCGTGCAGCAGGAGCGGTACGCGGCCGACGGCCCCGGCGTCTACGCCTTCTCCCGCACCGCGACCGGCACCCGTACCGGCCAGGACACCACCGAGTACGTCGTCGCCTTCAACAACGCCGACGAGGCGAAGAAGGCCACCTTCGCGACCGGCTCCGCCCGCATGGCCTTCCGCAGCATCCACGGCACCGACGCCTCCGTGACCAGCGGCGCCGACCGGAAGATCACCGTCACCGTCCCGGCGGGTTCGGCGATCGTCCTCAAGGCGTCCGGCAAGCTCGCCGAGCCCGCCGCGAAGCCCGCGGTCACCCTCAAGGCCCCCGCAGCGGGCGCCACCGGCACCGTCGAACTCACCGCCGACGTCGAGGGCGGACAGCTCAACCGCGTCGTCTTCGCCGCCCAGACCGGCAACGGGAAGTGGCGCACGCTCGGCTCCTCCGACCACACCCCCCACCAGGTCACCCACACCATCGGCGACGACGTGCCCGCCGGCACCGCCCTGCGCTACAAGGCCGTCGCGATCGACTCCGCCGGCCGCACCGCGAGCGCCCGGGCCGCCTCCACCACCGGCACCCCGCCCGTCGAGGAACCGCCCACGGCGGGCTCCCGCGACCACGTGGTCGTCCACTACCGGCGCGCCGACGGCGACTACGACGACTGGGGCCTGTACGCCTGGGGCGACCTCGCCGACGGCGAGGCCACCGAGTGGCCGGACAGCCACCCCTTCACCGGCCGCGACGCCTACGGCGCCTTCGCCCACGTCAAGCTCAAGCCCGGCGCCTCGGACGTCGGCTTCCTGGTGATCGACAAGGACGGCACCAAGGACGTCTCCACCGACCGCACGATCGACGTCACGAAGAACGGCGAGATCTGGATCGAGCAGGGCAAGGAGACCGTCACCACCGAGCGGCCCGAGTACCCGGCGCAGGACAAGAGCAAGGCGGTGCTGCACTACCAGCGCGCCGACGGCGACTACGACGGCTGGGGCCTGCACGTGTGGACCGGCGCCGCCGACCCCACCGACTGGTCGAAGCCCCTGAAGCCGGTGAAGACTGATCCCTATGGCGCGGTCTTCGAGGTACCGCTCACCGAGGGTGCCACCAGTCTCAGCTACATCATCCACAAGGGCGACGAGAAGGACCTCCCCTCCGACCAGTCGCTCGACCTCAAGGCGAACGGCCACGAGGTGTGGCTGTTGAGCGGCGAGGAGAAGTACCTGCTGCCCCAGCCGCCCGGCTCGGCCGCCGCCGTCGACCTGGCCACCTCCAAGGCGGTCTGGATCGACCGGAACACCGTCGTCTGGAACGGCTCCGCGAGCGCCGCCTCCACCCAGCTCCTCGCCTCCCGCACCGGCTCCGTGAAGGCGCAGGACGGCACGCTCGTCGTCGGTGACGACACACGGGTGATCCGGCTGCTCCCGGCCGCCCTGACCGACGCGCAGAAGGAGAGGTTCCCGCACCTGAAGGACGGCACCGCCCACTCCGTCGACCCGCGCGACCGGGATCGTGTGCGCGAGGCCCTGCGCGGCCAGGTCGTCGCCGCCCAGCGCGCCGCCAACGGCGCGGTCCTCGCGGCGACCGGCGTGCAGATCGCGGGCGCCCTGGACGACCTGTACGCGGCCGGTGCGACGAAGGCGGAGCTCGGCCCCGTCTTCCGCGACGGCCGCCCCACGCTCTCCGTGTGGGCGCCGACCGCACAGAGCGTCTCGCTGGAGATCGGCGGCTCCACCGCCCGGATGCGGCGCGACGACGCCACCGGCGTCTGGTCCGTCACCGGCCCGAAGTCCTGGAAGGGCAAGCCCTACCGGTACGCGGTGCAGGTGTGGGCGCCCAGCACCCGCGAACTCGTCACCAACAAGGTCACCGACCCCTACTCGGTCGCCCTGACCACCGACTCCGCGCGCAGCCTCGTCGTCGACCTCGGCGACCGCGACCTCGCCCCCAAGGGCTGGTCGGGCCTGGACAAGCCGAAGGCCGTCCCCCTCAAGGACGCCCAGATCCAGGAGCTGCACATCCGCGACTTCTCCGTCGAGGACCGCACGGCGAAGCAGCCCGGCACCTACCTGGCCTTCACCGACAAGGACAGTAACGGCTCCAGGCACCTGCGGAAGCTGGCCGAGGCCGGCACCTCGTACGTGCACCTGCTGCCCGCCTTCGACATCGCGACCATCCCCGAGAAGAAGTCCGACCGGGCGACCGTCGACTGCGACCTCGCCGCCCACCCGGCCGACTCCGACAAGCAGCAGGAGTGCGTGGCGAAGGCCGCCGCCAAGGACGCCTACAACTGGGGCTACGACCCGTACCACTACACGGTCCCCGAGGGCTCCTACGCCACCGACCCGGACGGCACGGCCCGCACGGTCGAGTTCCGCGAGATGGTCAAGGCGCTCAACGAGGACGGCCTGCGCGTCGTCATGGACGTCGTCTACAACCACACCGCGGCCAGCGGTCAGTCCGGCACCAGCGTCCTGGACCGGATCGTGCCCGGCTACTACCAGCGGCTCCTCGCCGACGGCTCCGTGGCCAACAGCACCTGCTGCGCCAACACCGCGCCCGAGAACGCCATGATGGGCAAGCTCGTCGTCGACTCGATCGTCACCTGGGCCAAGGAGTACAAGGTCGACGGCTTCCGCTTCGACCTCATGGGCCACCACCCGAAGGCCAACATCCTCGCCGTCCGCAAGGCCCTCGACGCGCTGACCCTCAAGAAGGACGGCATCGACGGCAAGAAGATCATCCTGTACGGCGAGGGCTGGAACTTCGGCGAGATCGCCGACGACGTCCGCTTCGAGCAGGCCACGCAGCAGAACATGGCCGGCACCGGCATCGCCACCTTCTCCGACCGGGCCCGCGACGCCGTCCGCGGCGGCGGCCCCTTCGACGAGGACCCCGGCGTCCAGGGCTTCGCCTCCGGCCTCTACACCGACCCGAACCCCTCGGAGAACAACGGCACCGAGGCCGAGCAGAAGGCCCGGCTCCTGCACTACCAGGACCTGATCAAGGTGGGCCTGAGCGGCAACCTCGCCGAGTACCGCTTCACCGACACCGACGGCAAGGAGGTCAAGGGCTCCCAGGTCGACTACAACGGCGCACCGGCCGGATACGCCGCCGCCCCGGGCGACGCCCTCGCCTACGCCGACGCGCACGACAACGAGTCGCTGTTCGACGCGCTCGCGTTCAAGCTGCCGACGTCCGTGAGCGCCGACGACCGGGCCCGCATGCAGGTCCTCGCCATGGCGACCGCCGCCCTGTCGCAGGGCCCGGCGCTCTCCCAGGCCGGCACCGACCTGCTGCGCTCCAAGTCCCTGGACCGCAACTCCTACGACAGCGGGGACTGGTTCAACGCCATCCACTGGAACTGCGCCGACGGCAACGGCTTCGGCCGCGGTCTGCCGCCGGCCGCCGACAACGCCGACAAGTGGCCCTACGCCAAGCCCCTGCTGGGCGCGGTGAAGGTCGGGTGCCCGCAGATCGAGGGCGCCTCGGCCGCGTACCGGGACCTGCTGAGGATCCGTACGACGGAAGGGGCCTTCTCCCTCGACACCGCGGGGCAGGTGCAGTCCGCGCTGTCCTTCCCGCTGTCCGGGAAGGACGAGACACCCGGCGTGATCACCATGCGCCTCGGTGACCTGGTCGTCGTCTTCAACGCCACGCCGGACCGGCAGGAACAGCGCGTCGGCGCCCTCGCCGGCACGGACCACCGGCTGCACCCGGTGCAGGCGGCGGGCTCGGACGCGGTGGTGAAGACCTCGTCCTACGCGGCGGACACCGGCACCTTCACCGTCCCGGCCCGCTCGGTCGCGGTGTTCACCGCGGCCGGCTGAGAGACCGGACGCACCACCGCGGAAGCTAGGGTGGGCCCTCCGACCTGGAACCGGAGGGCCCACCCATGCCGCAGATCACCGTCGACCACTCCGCACAAGTGAAGTCCTCCTTCACGTGCGACTGGCCCGCCTTCGTCCGGGACCTGCACAGCACCGTGGTGGAGATCGCGGCGGCGAAGCTCCCCGCGTGCAAGACCCGGTTGCGCCCGACCGGCGACGTCTTCATCGGCCACGACCCGGCCGAGGACCACGCCCTGGTGCACATCCACATCGCCCTGCTCCCCGGGCGGACCGAGGAGACCAAGGCACGGCTCACCGAGGCCGTCCTGGAACTGGTGCGGCGGCACGTGCGGGCGGTCGGCGACCTGACCCTGCACGCCTCCGCCGAGGTACGCGAGCTCGACGCGTCCTACCGGAAGTTCGAGGGCTGAGGCCTTTCGTTCGGATCGGGCCGGACCCCGCGAGCCCGGCCCGACCCGAACGAGAGGCCCTGGCCGGGCCTCACCGGCCGGCGGACGGTCTCACGCCAGGTCGGCGCGGCCCAGCCAGGCCGGCCGCACCGGCACGCCGTCCTCGTCCAGCTCGACGGCCGGCCCGCCCCGCTGCTCCGCCGGCTCACTCGACGGAGCGGCAGGGGCGACCGGCGGCGGGACCGGTGCCTCGACCACGGGTTTTGGGGCGGGGGGCACGGCCGAGTCCTCCAGCAGCTCCGCCACGGTGAACCGGGTCACGAACGACTGCCACGCCCCGTCGACGACGAGCAGGAACCCGTCGCCGGCCCGCAGGAGGCGACGGCGCTTGGGGCTCAGGGGATGCATGGGGACGTGGTTCCGCGCCCGTCGCTCCAGCTCCGCGAGCGCCTCGGTCCGGGAGCCGGTGACGTGCGCCACCACCTGTGCCTCCGTGTGCTTGCGCTCCCCGGAACCCATGGTCGTCTCGACGACCAGCCCCCACGTCGTCACGGTGCTCACCGGGACGCCAGCGCCATGAGCCGGCCCACCAGGTCGACGAACGGTCCGTCGCCCGGCTCGTCCTTGAGCAGGCCGCGCAGCAGCACGCCCAACTCCTCGTCATGGGCCGCGGCGACGGCACAGAGCGCGGCGAAGTCGTGCACCAGCTGGGTCTCCAGCTCGGCGCGCGGTATACGCCGGCCGTCCAGCCAGAGCAGCGCCGTCGACTCGGCGAGCGAGATCCAGGACCGCACCACCAGCTCCAGCCGTGCGGGCGGATCCACCGCGCCCATGTGCGACAGAATCTGTTCGTACGCCCGCTGCCGTACGGAGTCGACCAGCGCGTTGGTGGTCGAGGATGTCTTCATCGAGAAGGCTCCGCCTGCGGGGACCGCCGGGCCGCCGCGCATTAGAGCGGAGAAACCGGGCCCGTGCTCGTCGACGAAGTCGAAGTACCGGCCCATCACCCGCAGCAGCCGCGCCCCCAGCGGGCCCTCGCGCGGCTCCACGAACCGCGACGCCAGATCGTCCGCGGCACGCCTCAACGCGGCTTCGTAGAGGCTGAGTTTGCCGGGGAAGTAGTGGTAGACCAGCGGGCGTGAGATGCCGGCCGCCGACGCGATCTCGTCGATGGAGACATCGTCGGGCGAGCGGCGGCTGAACAGTTCGAGGGCGACGCCGATCAACTGCTGCCGCCGCTCCTCGACTCCCATTCTGCGACGTACCCCGGTAGTCATACACACAGCCTACCGATCGAATCCGGCCGTGAACGGTCCGGACCGGGCGGCAGTGATCGTCCGATCCGTCGGCCGGCCCGCCCCGGGTCAGCGGAGCCCGGTGACCCGGTCCCCGTTCTCCAGGGTGCCCTCGAGGTCGGCCTGGGCGCCCTGTTCGGCCTCGAGGGTCAGCAGGTTGCCCTGCGCGGTGCCCTCGACCCCGCCCGTCGCGGTGACCGACGTGGTGCCGCGGCTGCCGGCGGCCAGCAGGTACCAGGTGCCCGCCCCGGACTTCCACAGCACCCCGGCCAGCACCCGGGGTTCACGCTCCCCGCACTGCGGCACGTCCTCGGCCCGGGCCGCCACCGCCCCGACCGGTGCACCCGGCGTGTGGAACTGAGCCAGCACCCGGGTACCGCCGCCCTGCCAGGTCTCGGCCCGGGTGCACACCCAGGCCGCCGAACCGCTCGCGTCCGGCAGCGGCTGTTCGGCGAAGGCCCACGCGTTCACGCTCCGTACGCCCGCCGAGCGCATCGACGCCAGGGAGCAGGCGAACGGCGACCACGTGCGCAACGCCTCGGCACCGGCGGTCTCACCGGCCTCACCGGCCGCCCCGGGCCGCCCCGCGGTCAGCACGGCCGGGACCAGCTCGCCGAGGTCGGTCACCAGCCGGGTGCCGGTGTCGTCGGTCAGCTCCAGCACGTTCCACGAGGTGCACGAGCCGGGCTTCGGGACCGGACCCGCCAGCGGCGAGGTCACACCGCCGGTGAGCGAGAGGTCCGCCGTGTCCGCGCCGGGTTCGCGCAGGTCCCGCGCACCGGCCGAACGGACCCAGGGCGCCGTCAGATAACGGACGTTGCCGTCGGAGCGGCCCAGCACCAGCGCGCTCGCCCCGGCCCGGTCCGCGCCGTCGACCCGGGCGAAGTCGAGGGCGGCGCCCTCGGCGCCGTCCAGGGGCTCGGCGTACCTGGTGATGCGCAGACCGTCGTGGAGGATCACCACGCGCGCGTTGTCGACCGTCCCGGCGTACAGCAACTGGGGCGGTCCGGCCGGACCGCCGGACGGGGTGCCCGGCGTCGCCGACACCCGCACCCGCTCCCCGGGCCGGGCCCACACGGCGAGGGCCCGGCGCAGCAGGCCCGAGTCGCCGGCCAGGTCACCGCGGGCCGGCCACACGGAGAAGTCGGTACGCGCGGAGGACTTCCAGACGGCGGGGGAGACCCGGGTCAGTTTCCCCGGGTCCAGGGCGGCCTGCGCGGCCCGGTTCAGCGCGTACGGCGGCGCGGCGGCACCGTCGGGGCCCCAGCCGTCGTCCGGCAGCCCGAACAGCGCACCGCAGACGACGAGCGCGGCCCCGGCGGCCAGCGCGGCCTTCAGACGCCGGCGGCGCCGCACCAGATCGGTGGGCCGGGCCTGGAGCGAACAGGGGTCGAACGCGGGAGAACCGAGCAGCCGGTACTCGGCCGGCACCCGGTCGGCCTCGCGCAGCGCCCCCGCGGCATCGGCCGCACCCGCGTCGGTGAGCACCGCGCGGACGTCGTCGTCCGAAAGCCGCTCCGGACCGCGCAGCACCCAGGCGGCACGGGCCGGACCGGACAGGGCGGACAGCCTTTGCTCCAGGGCGAGTTCCTCGGCGCCCCCGGACCGGGGGAACAGGCGCAGCCCCCACACCTGGGGCAGCAGCGGAGGCAGCGGGGGCAGAGCCGACAGCCCGGCCCGCCTGCGCCGTGCCCCGCGCCTGCGCGAGGGGCACGCCCGCAGCGCGGTCCGCACCACCTGGAGCCGGACCAGCGCGTACCCGGGGCCGCCGTCCTCGTCGTCGGCCCGCGCGGGCCGGGCGG
>NZ_LIQT01000084.1 GCF_001418415.1 Streptomyces hirsutus | reverse complement strand
CCGCACCGGAGTCCCGTCCCCGGTCCGGAGCCCCGCCCCTGGGCCGGCTGCGCTCAGGCGTCGTCCCCGTACTTCGCGTCCGCCTGCGGGTCCAGGGCCAGGCGGTAGCCGCGCTTGACGACCGTCTGGATCAGCCTGGGCGCGCCGAGGGCGGCGCGCAGGCGGGCCATCGCGGTCTCCACCGCGTGTTCGTCGCGGCCGGTGCCCGGCAGCGCGCGCAGCAGGTCCGCGCGGGCGACGACCCAGCCGGGGCGGCGGGCCAGCGCCCGCAGCAGCGACATGCCCGCGGGCGGTACGGGGCGCAGCTCGCCGTCCACCACGACGGCGTGCCCGCGGATCTCCACCCGGTGCCCGGCGACCGGCAGCGAGCGGGCCCGGCCCGGCAGTTCCCGGCAGAGCAGTTGGACGAGGGGGCCGAGCCGGAAGCGCTCCGGATGGACGGTGTCGACGCCCCGGGCCTGCAACGGCAGCGCGGTGACCGGGCCGACGCAGGCGGGCAGGACGTCGTGTCCGAGGGCGGCGAGGACCTCGTCGAGCAGACCTCGCTCACCGGCGCGGGACAGCAGGGACGCGGCGGCGGGCGCGCTGGTGAAGGTGACCGCGTCCAGGGTCCGGGTGACGACGGCGTCCAGCAGCCGGTCGACGGGGGCGATGTCCTCCGGCGGCATCCACCGGTAGACGGGCACCCCCACCACGTCCGCTCCCGCGGCCCGCAGCGACTCCACGAACCCGGGCAGCGGTTCGCCGTGCAGCTGGAGGGCGATCCGCAGCCCGTCGACGCCCTCCTCCAGGAGCCGGTCGAGGACCTCGGCCATCGATTCCGACGACGGCGACCACTCCTCCGTCAGCCCGGCGGCCCGGATCGCGCCCTTGACCTTCGGTCCGCGGGCCAGGATCCGCGCCCCGCGCAGCCGCGCCAGCAGATCGTCGCCGAGCCCCCAGCCGTCGGCGGCCTCGACCCAGCCGCGGAAGCCGATCGCCGTGGTGGCGACCGCGATGTCCGGGGCCTGTCCGATGATCTCCTTGGTGGCGGCCAGCAGTTCGCTGTCGTCGGCGAGCTGCACGATCCGCAGCGCCGGGGCGTGCAGGACGGCGGCGCCGCGCCGCTGGAGTAGCGTGCCCAGTTCGTCGGCCCGGCGCGCGGCGGTCACGCCCACGGTGAAGCCCGCGAGCGGCCCGTGGCCGGGGGCCTGCTCCGTGGGCGGCTCCGTGGGCCGGTCGGGTTTCTGCTGTTCGTCGTGCATGGTTCTCGTCCCGCTCTCGTCCCGCACTCGAGTCGGTGTGCTGCGTTTCGGTGTGCTGCGTGAGGCACGGCTCGTCCTCATGCCGACCGAGCCTGCCAACGCTCCGTGACAGGTTCGGTTCGGCTTCATGTCACCAGTGTTACGTCACACCTCGGCATAGCTGAGCCGGGGCTTCTCCTCCGCGACGGCCGTCGGGGCGGCCGGCCGCGCCGGGCGGCGAAGGTATACGGCCCGGGTGACCGCCAGGCAGACCGCGTAGAAGACCAGGAAGGCGACGAACGCGCCGGTACCGGAGCCGTAGGAGAGGAAGGACTGACGGAAGGCCAGGTTGATGCCGACGCCGCCGAGCGCGCCCACCGCGCCGATCAGCCCCATGGAGGCCCCGGACAGCCGGCGCCCGTGGGCAGCCGCCTCCTCGCCGCTCAGCCCCCGGGCCAGCGCCTTGGCCTGGAAGATGCCCGGGATCATCTTGTACGTCGAGCCGTTGCCCAGGCCGGTGAGCACGAAGAGCACCACGAAGGCGACGGTGAAGAGCACCAGCGACTTCTGCATGGAGGCGACGATCAGCACCCCGGTCGCCGCGCCCATGCCGACGAAGTTCCACAGCGTGATCCGCGAGCCGCCGTACCGGTCGGCGAGCCGTCCGCCCACCGGGCGGATCAGGGAGCCGAGCAGCGGGCCGACGAAGGTGACGTAGGCGGCCTGCAGCGGGGTCCGGCCGAACTCGTTCTGGAGCACCATCCCGAAGGCGAAGCTGTAGCCGATGAACGAGCCGAAGGTGCCGATGTAGAGGAAGGACATGATCCAGGTGTGCGGATCGCGCGCGGCGTCCTTGGCTGCGCCGGTGTCGTTGCGCGCGGTGGCGAGGTTGTCCATGTACAGCGCGGCGAGCGCGGCGGCCACGACGATCAGCGGGATGTAGAGGCCGAGCAGTACCCGGGGCCCGCCGCTCGCCCCGATGATCGCGAGGGCGGCGAGCTGGATCACCGGGACGCCGATGTTGCCGCCGCCGGCGTTCAGACCGAGCGCCCAGCCCTTCTTCCGCAGCGGGAAGAAGGCGTTGATGTTGGTCATGGACGAGGCGAAGTTGCCGCCGCCGATGCCGGCCAGCAGGCCGACCAGCAGGAACGTGGAGAAGGACGTCCCGGGCTCCATCACGGCGAACGCGGCGACCGTCGGGACGAGCAGCAGTGCGGCGGAGACCACCGTCCAGTTCCGCCCGCCGAACACCGCGACGGCGAAGGTGTACGGGACCCGGACCACGGCGCCGACCAGCGTCACCAGGGACGTCAGCAGGAACTTGTCGGCCGGGCTCAGCCCGTACTCCGGGCCCATGAAGAGCACCAGCACCGACCACATCGTCCACACCGAGAACCCGATGTGCTCGGACAGTACGGAGAAGAGGAGGTTCCGGCGGGCGATCGGCTCCCCGGTCCGGTTCCAGAAGTCCTCGTCCTCGGGGTCCCAGTGCTGGATCCAGCGACCGCCAGGGGCTGTCATGACGCCTCCACTGTTCTCCGGGGCGCGGCGGACGGATGCCGCGAGGGACTGACCCCGAAGGTAGGAGGACAGCGTTTCCGCCCTGTGGCAGCGGATGACCACCGGGGAACGTTGCTCTCACTCCCGGCGGGTGCGGGGCGAGAGGCGCCGGACGTACCGGTCGGGTGTCACCCCGCGCCCCGCCGCCCGCCCACCTCGAACCACAGCAGCTTCCCCGCACTTCGCCCCAGCACGCCGTCCCCGAACGCCCACCCGCCCCAGCTGTCCGCGTACTCCGTCACGAGGCGCAGCCCTCGCCCGGATTCGGCACCGGCCGGGGCGAGCGCGCCCCGGTCCCCGGGAGGCCCGTCGAACGGCGCGGGGATGTGCGGATGGCTGTCCCACACCCCGACCCGCAGCCGGCCGTCGCTCAGGCAGGTGAGCCGCAACGATGCGGGGCCCTTGGTGTGCCGGTAGGCGTTGGTGACCAGCTCGGACGTCAACAGCTCCACCGCCTCGACGGCGTCCTGCTTCCCGTGCCCACTGAGCACGGCCCGCACCGTCATGCGTGCGACGCGTACGGCACGAGGGTCATGGGGCAAGCGAAGGGCGTACGCCCAGGGGTGGGGCGGGGCTACGGTGACCATGAACGGCTCCACGGGAAAAGGTGACTTGAACTCGCTCAACGGCGACGCCGGCGGTGGCAGTGCCGCGGTTACGGTGCGCTTCCGGAGCGGGCGGTCGAGCGTTACGTGACCACCGTAGAGCGGATGGTTAGATGGATCCTACGAAAACAAATGGATCCATCCACGTTTCACTCGTGTGAGGGAGAGAGGTGCCGCATTGCGGCCAGGAAGGAAACGCCGTGCCGCCCACCAACAATCCGACGCTGCGGCAACGGCGGTTGGGCGCTGAGCTGCGCAAGCTTCGCGAGCGGGCCGGCCTCACCGCCACCGGTGCCGGCGAGTTGCTCGGCGTCAACCAGGCGCGCGTCAGCATGATCGAAACGGGCCGCACACCTGTCAGTGCCGACCGGATCCATTCCATGGCACGCACATACGCCTGCTCCGACGTCGCGCTCGTCGACGCCCTGGCCGCGATGACCGGGCGGCGATCACGGGGCTGGTGGGAGGAGTACCGCGAGAACCTGCCCGTAGGCCTCATCGATCTCGCCGAACTGGAGCATCATGCGGCAGCCCTGCGCGTGGCACTGGTGGTTCACATCCCCGCCCTCCTGCAGACCACCGACCATGCCCGCGCCCTCTTCCGCGAGGCGGTGCCACCACTGCGGCAGCACGAAATCGAGCACCGCGTGTCCCATCGCATCAAGCGCCAAGCCATTCTCCACCGCGAGGATCCGCCTCCTTACACGGCAGTGATCCACGAGTCCGCTCTTCACATGGGGTACGGCGGCCCCGCAATCGTCCGCGTCCAGCTCCAGCATCTGCTGGACATGAGCGAACTCGACCACGTCACCGTTCGGATCATCCCGTTCGGCAAGGGGTCCTTCCCGGGGACGGGACAGTCGATCGACTACCTGCTGGGTCTTGTCCCACAGCTCGACACTGTGCAGCTGGACACCCACCACGGGTGCGAATTCCTCGACGCGGAAGCCCAATTGGACAAGTACCGTTCAGTGCTGGACCGCATGGAGTCGAACGCCCTCGAACCTGCCGAGTCCCGCGACCTGATCCGCCGCATCGCCCGAGACAGCTGAGAGAGCCTCACATGACCGATGACCAATGGCGTAAATCCACATACAGCCCCGACGCCTCCAACTGCGTCGAGATAGCCGCCGCCCCGGCCACCGTCCTCGTACGCGACTCGAAGGACATGGCCGGCCCGCGCCTCGCCCTCTCCCCCGCCTCCTGGACCGCCTTCCTCACGCACGTCGCGAAGTGACCGTCTCACCTGCCGCCGGTGATCCGTACGGCGGCTCCGCAGGCCGTGAGCGCCAGCCCCGCCAGCAGGACGGGGAAGCCGGGACCCGGAAGGACGTACATGAGGGCTCCGGCCATGGTGGCCACGGCTCCGACGGACATCAGCACGACGCCGAGGGAGGAATGGTTCACGGGGGTCTCCTGACCGGTGCGGCGGTCCGCCGCACCAAAAGCGTGAGCACTTCGGCCACTACTGTCCTGATACCGCTCATGTGAGCGCTTGCGTGACACATGCCCGCCGACTGCTCACGGCTTTCGGCACGGCACCCGTCTCCGGCCCCGCGGCGTCGGGATCGCGGAGATCCCTCTCACCAGCCGGCGGGACACCATCCGGCCCGGGGGGCCGCCGGAACCCCTGTCCGGCGGCCCCCTGCCGTTTCGCACGGCCACGCCTCGCCCGTGCGCGGGTGAGGCGTGGCCGCCGCATCACGGCCGGAGCCGGGCGGTCAGGTGCGGTAGGCGTAGTACGACGCGTTCGGGTACGACGCGATGATGCTCGCCACCGACCTGCTGTAGGTGTTGGTGGAGTGGTACGTCAGATACGGCACGCCCTGGCTGCGGGACGTGACGATCATGGTGTGGTCCTTCGACCCGTCCTTGTCGAAGTCGATCTGGAGCACGTCTCCGACGTCCATCTGGTGGACGTTGGCGAGGCTGGTCGTCCGCTCCGAGTTCTGGGCGAACCAGGACCACTCGTTGACGCCGACGAACGAATGCGACTGGATGTCGGCGTTGCCGAACCACCGGGTGTAGTCGTACACGTAGCCGGGGACGTGCTTCCAGCCGCCCTCCTTCAGGGCCTGGCTGACGAAGTTGGTGCAGTCGCCGCCCGCGCCCGCCCCGTTGTAGTTCGGGTAGGCCGGGTTGTAGTCGGACCAGTACCGCTTGGCGTAGGCGGCCATCGCCTTGTAGTCCAGACCGCCGGCGGTGAGGTTCTTCGGGTTCGCCGGGCCGGGGTACGCGATCGACGCCTTGGGCGCCGAAGGCGTGGTGGTGGCCGACTTCACGGACACGGAACCGGTGGCCTGCGGCGCGGTCGTCTGGTTCACGGCGAGGTTGTCCTCGTCGGCCGGGCGGATTCCGGTCAGCTGCCAGTTCCCGCTCCGGTCCGCGGTGAACGTCAGCTCGTGGCGGGCCTGGAACCCCGTGGTGCCCGGCTCACCGCCGCGGACCTTCTCGTAGGTGAGGGTCGTGGTCTCGGTGACCTCGGCCTTCGCCTTGCGGCCCTTCACGTTCGTGGCGCCCAGCGTGACGGTCGTGCTGCCCTTGCTGTATTTCTCGCCCAACTTCGCGAGTTCGCCTCGGCGCCGGTCCAGCGTCGACAGTGCGGCGTCCTCGCTGCGGGCCGTGCCGGAGGACAGCCGGACCTTTCCGGAGAAGCCGTCGGTCAGCGGCTTGTTCCGGTCGTCCTGGCCTCCGCCGACCAGGGCCTCCGTGCGGTCGGTGAAGACCGCGTCCGCGAGCTGCTGGAAGGTGGCCTTGGTCCTGGCGTTCACCGTCGGGTCGTCGGTGACCGCGGCGCCCGCGCTCCAGCCGGGCAGCATCGCCGCTCCGGCGACGACGGAGGCGGTGGCCGCCCCGAATATGGCGGCGCGGCGCCGCGTGCGGCTTATTCTTCTTGACTTCACTGATGTTCCCCTCTTGCCCCGGCGGGGGATGCCGGGAGGCGCATCCTCGCATGAGATGTGCGTCAACTGTGAAGAGGGGAGCGCCAGTTGACCATGTGGTGACGGAGCCTCACTGCACGACGGTCGACCAGTCCGGTGACTGGGCCGGGTCGAGGGTGCGCAGCCGCTCCAGCGTCGCGGGGGCCTGCACGTCCATCCAGTCGGCCAGTTCCTTGAAGGACACGCACTGGACGTCCTTCTTGGTGCACACGTTCTCGATGGTCCGTTCCACGGCCCGCATGTAGATGCCGCCGTTCCATTCCTCGAAGTGGTTGCCGATGAACAGGGGTGCCCGACTGCCGTGGTAGACGCGGTTGAACCCGGCCATGTAGGTGTCGACGGTCTCCTCTTCCCACTGGGGGTACATGGCCGGGTCGCCCTCGGTCTTGCCGTCGGACTGGTTGTAGAGGAAGTTGAAGTCCATGGACAGACCCTGGTACTTGCCGCCCTCGTACGGGAGCATCTGCAGCGGGAAGTCCCAGACGCCGCCCTTCTTGACCGGCCATATCTGGAAGTCTCCCGCGGAGCTGGAGTCGTAGCGGTAGCCATAGTCCTTGATGGCCTTCAGCAGGTTCGCCTGGCCCTCCAGGCAGGGGGCGCGTCCGCCGGTGACCTCCTTGTCGACGTCGAAGGGCAGCGCGGGCAGGTCCGTGTAGCCGGTGTTGGTCTTCCAGTTCTTCACGAAGGAGTTGAACTGGTCGATCTCGCTCTTCCACTCCGCGACGCTCCAGTCGCCGCCGCCCTTCTCGTTGCAGAAGTGCCCGTTGAAGTGGGTGCCGATCTCGTTCCCCTTCTTCCAGGCCCTGCCCAGCTGCTCCAGCGTGGTGCGGATGTGCTCGTCGGTGGGGTAGCTGATCGCCGCGGCTCCCCGGTCGTGCTGGGGCGGGTCGTACAGTGCCTTCTTGGTCTGCGGCAGCAGGTAGATCCCCGTGAGGAAGAACGTCATGTGGGCGTCGTTCTCTTCGGCCACGTCCAGGAAGTGCGAGAAGAGCCCGTCGTCGCCCTGCAGTGCGCCGTCCCAGGAGAAGACGACGAACTGGGGAGGTTTCTGGCCCGGCTTGAGCGGCTTCGGCTCCAACCGGCCCTTCTGCGGGCCGGTGTAGGAGGTGGAGCCGTCCCCCAGGATCTTGGTCCTGCCGTCCCAGTCCGGCTCCTCGGTGGCGGTCCCCGCCGCCTTCTTCCGGCCCCCCGAGGAAGCGGTCGGCGCGGTGTCGTCCGTGCTGTTCAGCACCAGGTAGCCCGCCGTCAGCGACCCGGCGACGAGAAGCGCCGCCGACGCCAGGACCGCGGGGCGGAGGGTGGCGGTGCGACGCGGTGCCCGGGCCTTGCGGCGGCGCCCCGACGATGGCTTCATGTGCGGCTCATTCTCCAGAGTCGGTGGGGGGACTGCGGTGCCCGGTCGGTGGTCACCCGAGGAGGCCCAGGGCGCCGGACCAGATGCCGTAGGGGACGCCGTCGCCGGCGGTTCCGGCGACGGCGTCCAGCGGCAGCGGTTCGAGACTCTCGGCGAGGTCGATGCGGTAGACGACGACCGCTGTGGAGACGGACTCGTACGTGCCGACGTACCAGGCGGCGGTGTCCTTCTCCGTCGTCCCGGGCTTCCCGGCCACCTTCGCGGTGGCGGGCGCGCCGTCGGGGTGGGCCGTGCGGAAGCAGTCCGTGAGCGCGGAGGTGACCTCCTCGGCCACCTCGGCGCGGACCGCCCGGCGCGGCTCGGGCAGGTCCAGGGGGATCTTGGCGCCGTTGCGGGTGATCCGGCGCACCGAGTACGGCTCGGTGTGCTCGCCGGCCGCGGCGAACGTCGCGTAGCCGCCGGCCATGCGGATGGCGCTGGGCGTGGAGCTGCCCATCGACAGGGCGGGCACCCGGGCTCCGATGCTGGAGGGCAGCAGTCCGGAGGCCACGGCGGTGGCGCGCACCTTGTCCAGGCCGGTGTCCATGCCGAGCTGCATGAACGGCGTGTTCGCCGAGAGTGCCATCGCCCGGTGCAGGGAGATCTGCCCGTAGGATCTGTCCCCGTCGTTGCCGGCGGCGACCTTGCGGCCGCTGCGGTCCCAGTACGGCCCCTCCGGTGTGCGCACCGGCACGTCGTCGTCGCCGTTGTAGGGGGATTCGCCGGTGACGGGCGTCGGCTCTCCGTCGCGGGTGGTGCGGACGCCGTGCTGCAGTCCCGCCGCGTACACGAACGGCGTGAAGGCCGTACCGGCCGGGACGGTCGTGGCGTTGGACTCGTTGTAGCCCTGCTTGCGGTGGTCGGGGCCGCCGTAGACGGCGAGGATCCGGCCGTCGGCGGCCACCGAGGCGGCCCCGTAGTGCGCGGTCCTCGCGGTCTTCGGGTCGTCCTTCAGCGCCTTCTTGCGGGCCTTGGTGACGACGTCGGTGAGCCGGCGTTCCCGCTTCTTGTCGAAGGTCGTGTAGATCTGGTAGCCGCCGAGATCGAACTGCTTCTCGGAGATCTCCCCGGACTTCTTGGCGTACTGGGAGGCGAGTTCGACCAGGTAGTCGCTCTGCTCACCGGTGGAGTACAGCGGGTTGCTCTTCAGCGGCTCGGGGAACTTCTTGTACGTGGCCCGCTCGGCCGGCGAGAGCTTGCCGATGTCGACCATCCGGTCGAGGGTCCAGGACCAGCGCTCCTCGGCACGGTCGCGGTTGGCGCCGCTCAGGGTCGGGTCGTACAGGCCGGCACCCTTGAGCAGGGCGGCCAGGAACGCGGCCTCGCCGGCGTTGAGTTCGTTGACGTCCTTGCCGTAGTAGGCCTGGGCGGNNCGTTCTTGACGTACTGCTGGGTGATGGTCGAGCCGCCCTGGGTGTCGCCCTGGCCGAACGTGCGGAGCACGGCGCGGGTGATGCCCATCACGGAGATGCCGGGGTCGTTGTAGAAGTTCTCGTTCTCGGCGGCGAGGACCGCCCAGCGGACGTCCTCGGGGATGTCCCGCAGCGGCATCGCCTGCCGCTGCACCCAGCCGGTACGGGCCATGGGTGTCCCGTCGGACCAGAAGTACACGTTGTCCTGCTGGGTGGCGTACGAGTTGAGGTTGTCCGGGATGTCGGTGGCCGCGTAGGCGACGACGAGGAGGAGGCTGCTGAGACCGAGACCGGCGACCGCGCCGCCGAGCCACTGCCGCCAGGAGGGAAGCCATCGGCGCCAGCCGGTGCGCCCGGGCCGGGGGTATTCCGGTTTCACGCGGCGGGCGTAGGGCGCGAGGCGGGCGGCCGGCACGGCGAGGACGCTC
>NZ_LIQT01000083.1 GCF_001418415.1 Streptomyces hirsutus | reverse complement strand
GGTGCGTTGACCGCTGCCGGCCGTGACGATGGTGCTGGTCAGGGCGCGATCGGAGCCGGCCGCGGTGAACGCACCACAGACCGGCAGCACCACAGACCGGCAGCACCCCAGACCGGCGAGGCCCCGCACAACGGCGTGGGGGGCCCTGGGCCTGTCGTCACCCTCCCGTCCGCCCCGACGGGAACGGGCGGCGACGGGCCTTCGCCCTTTCCCGGACCGTTCCCCGGCCCACCGCCGCTTCGCCCGGTCCTCCAGGTACGGCGGGAGCGTCCGCTGCTGCCGCCGCCGCTGCCGTCACCTCGGCCTTGCCGCGTGGTCGGCCGTGGGTTCCCCTCTGCTGCGACCACGGGCGGCGGCGGCACGGATCCCGTCGCATGACACCATGTCACAGGCCGTGTCCGGTTCACCGGTTCGGCCGTCGCATGCTTGTGCTTCTGAATCTGTCCTGGTCAGGGCGGCCTGCCCGGCGCACGTCGTCGCGCGGTTCCGCACCGTCAAGAGGAAGGTCTGCCGTGAGTCGGCCAGCACCCCGTCGGCGCCGGCGGACCTCGTCCGTTGCTCCGTACCGAAGACGCCTTTCCCGTCCCCGGAGAGGCACCGGTGGACGGCGTGCGGGACGGGGGTTGGTGACAGGTCTGTTCATCTGTGCCGTGCTGGGAGGGGGCGTCGCCTTCACGCAGTGGCAGGCGAGTCGCTCCGGGGCGGCGGCCGAGCCGGGCGGAGCCGGCGGCACGTCGCCGAGCAGCAGTGCCGGTCCGTCCGCCCCGGGCAGTCCGCCCCCGGAGGCCGGGGTGTCTCCGTCGCCGTCCCCGTCGGCCTCGGACGACGGTCGGACCATCGCCGTTCCCGCCGTCGGCCCCGGTACGTTCACGACGGCCCGCACCGACGGGGCGACCGTCGGCAGCGGCAGCCGGGTGGTGCGCTACATGGTGATGGTCGAGGACGGCATCGACATCCCGGCGGCCGCGGCCGCCGCCGAGGTCTCCGCCGTCCTGGCGGACGAGCGGGGCTGGACCCGTGACGGTACGCATGCGTTCCAGCTGGTGAGTTCGGGGACGTACGACCTCGCGGTGAAGATCGCGACGCCGGGGACGGTGGACCGGATATGCGGCGAGGCCGGCCTGCTGACCAGGGGCGAGGTGAACTGCCGGACCGGGGAAAACGTTGTCGTGAACCTCAAGCGCTGGGTGCGGGGTTCACCGGAGTTCGACGGGCCGATCGGCGACTACCGGGCGCTGATCATCAACCACGAGGTCGGCCACGGCATCGGCCGGGGCCACGAGACCTGCCCCGGGCCGGGCAAGCCCGCCCCGGCGATGATGCAGCAGATCAAGGGCCTGCAGGGCTGCGTGGCCAACGCCTGGCCCTACGACCGTTCCGGCACCTATCTCGGCGGCCCCTCGGTCCCGTGACCGGAGACCGTTCGCCCTCGCTCCGCGCCCTCGCGGCAAGGACGGCGGCAGGGCGGGCGCGGCCTCGGCCGGGCGGAGCCGGACGACTGCGTCACGCGGTGGGGGCCGACTCGAGGGAGGCGGCGAACGGCGTCCGGGCCGAAGGGGAGGGCCGGCGCACCGATGGAGCCGCTCGCCCCCCCGCACGGTGGCTGTGCGGGTGACCTCCGAGGGGAAACGGCGACGGGACACCCCGGGCAGGGCGCCCGGAATGCCCCGTCGGCCGTGTGCGCGGTGCGAGGCGCCCGGTCCGCGCGTCGCTGTGGGTGCACGCGGACCGGGGCCGTTGGTGGGAGCCCCGGGGCGGGGCTCAGCGGGACGCGAGTTCGCGTGACTCGAGAGCCGCGGTGTGCGCGTCCATCCGCTCGGCGGCCAGGATCGCGGCCACCGTGTCGGCGCGGGACGCGGCGACGACCAGGGCGCGGCCCGCGAGGGCGTGCGCCTGCCGGTGCAGGGCGGTGACGCAGGGCGCGCTCCCGCTCGTGGTCGCCGACGCACGGGCCGGCCTGCGTCCTCCCCGCAGGCGGGTCACCTGCTCGGCGAGCCGCTCGGCCGCCGTGTCCAGATCGGCCGAGGGGGCCACGACGCGCAGCTCGTCGGTGACGGCGAGCAGGGCGGCGAGATGGCCCGCGAGCTGGATGTCCAGCTCTTCCTCGCGGGAGCGGCGGGGGAAGTCGTCAGGAGCGCCGGCCATCGTGCGGTGGACCGACTTGGCGCGGATCGGTTCGTACATGGATGGCCTCCAGAGTGCTATCAGGAAACCATCCTAGCTTAGAACTCGTCTAAAGTTGAGTGATTGACAGAACCGGACGGAGTGAACACACAGGGTCAGGACTGGTGGTAGCCGTCCAGGAAGCGGGCGATCCGGCCCACCGCGTCCCGCAGGTCGTCGGCCGACGGCAGGGTCACCACCCGGAAGTGGTCGGGTTCGGGCCAGTTGAATCCGGTGCCGTGCACGACCATGATCTTCTCGCTGCGCAGGAGATCGAGGACCATCTGCCGGTCGTCCTTGATCTTGAAGACGTCGGGGTCGAGGCGCGGGAAGAGGTACAGCGCCCCCTTCGGCTTCACGCAGGTCACGCCCGGGATCTGGGTCAGCAGTTCGTACGCCGTGTCCCGCTGCTCGCGCAGCCGCCCGCCCGGCAGCACCAGGTCGTTGATCGTCTGGCGTCCGCTGAGCGCGGCGACCACGCCGTGCTGGCCCGGCATGTTCGCGCACAGGCGCATGTTCGCCAGGATCGTCAGGCCCTCGATGTAGGAGTCGGCGTGCGCGCGGGGCCCGGAGATCGCCATCCAGCCCACCCGGTATCCGGCCACCCGGTACGCCTTCGACATGCCGTTGAAGGTGAGGGTGAGCAGGTCGGGGGCGATCGAGGCGGTGGGGGTGTGCGTGGCGTCGTCGTAGAGGATCTTGTCGTAGATCTCGTCCGAGCAGACCAGCAGGTTGTGCCGGCGGGCGATGTCGGTCAGGCCCCGGATCATCGCCTCGTCGTAGACCGCGCCGGTCGGGTTGTTCGGGTTGATGATGACGATCGCCTTGGTGCGGTCGGTGACCTTGCGCTCCATGTCGGCGAGGTCCGGCATCCAGTCGGACTGCTCGTCGCAGCGGTAGTGGACCGCCGTACCGCCGGCCAGCGAGACGGCCGCCGTCCACAGTGGATAGTCCGGCGACGGGACCAGTACCTCGTCCCCGTCGTCCAGCAGGGCCTGCATCGCCATCACGATCAGCTCGGAGACGCCGTTGCCGATGAAGACGTGCTCGACGTCGGTCTCGATGCCGAGGGTCTGGTTGTGCATCACGACCGCCCGGCGCGCGGCCAGCAGCCCCTTCGCGTCGCCGTAGCCGTGCGCCGACGACACGTTGCGGAGGACGTCCTCCAGGATCTCGGGCGGGCACTCGAACCCGAACGCGGCCGGATTGCCGGTGTTGAGCTTGAGGATGCGGTGCCCTGCTGCCTCCAGCCGCATCGCCTCCTCGAGCACGGGGCCCCGGATCTCGTAACAGACGTTGGCGAGCTTGGTTGACTGGATCACCTGCATGAGGGGAGCTTACGGCCCGGTAATGCGGTTTGCGGCGTGTTATCCGCCACGTGAGGTGCTCCGGTTCGGGTGATATGTCCGGCGGCTCGCCCCGGAAGCGGCCTCGGGGCTGCCAGCGAGGCCGCCGTGGAAGCCGTCGTGGAGGCCGCCTCCATCGCCTCCGCGCCGGGCTTCCCCGCCGCGGGCACCTCTCCCGCCGTCCGTGCGGGGAGGGTGGTCCGGGCGGCGGAATCTTCCGGCCGGAAGGCCGGAAACGGCGTCTTTTCCCCCGGTTGCGACGTATTGACAATGCGCATGTCGATCAATCCTGTGGGTGGCCGGAGGAATCCCGCCGCCCTTCGCGGGATTCGTCGCAGGAGGGGACCGTTCCTCTGGACTGAGCAGGAGTGGGTCTGCTCAACCGCACGCCCCGAACGGTCTTGGGCGCACTGGTCCCCGACGTACTCGACCCCGGGTCGGCGACACGCATCCTGTGCATGGTCCGGGCCCAGGAGGCGGGTTCCCTGTACGACCTGGCCACATGAGTACGGCCGGAGGCGACGGAGAAGCCCTGAACCATCACTCCGGTGGAGCAGGGGCCCCGCTCACTGGCGCCGTACCCAGCGTTACCAGATCGCACGATCACGTTAACCCGGACGCCCCACGACGCCGCAAGCCCGGAAGTCGACCATCACACGATCGAGTCAAACCGCCCTCGTGCACGCTCCCCGGCAAGCAGTTGACGCCCCCACATGAGAGACCTCTCGTCGTCGCGCTCTGCGCCCTGGCCTTGGCCGGGGCGGGCGTGACCCCCGCGGTCGCCACCGCGCCCACCCCCACGGGCGCGGACACGGCCGCGGGTGCCGGCGTGGGCGCGGGTTCGGGTTCGGCCACGGTGCTCGACGTCGTCGACGGCGTCGCCGGCACCGCGGCGGACACCCTGTCCGGTCTCACCGGGCCGAAGGCCGCGGCGGTGAACTTCGCGGGCACCGTCTCGCTGAGCAACTGCTCGGGCTCCGTCGTCCGCCTGCCCCACTCGGCGGACGACGACCCCGCGCTGGTGCTCACCAACGGCCACTGCCTGGAGAGCGGCTTCCCCGCGGCCGGAGAGGTCCTCGTCGACCGGGCGTCCAGCCGCAGTTTCGGCCTGCTGAACTCCGCCGGGTCCCGGGTCGCCACCCTGCGCGCCAACCGGCTCGTGTACGCGACCATGACCGACACGGACGCGGCGGTCTACCGGCTCGGAACCACCTACGCGCAGATCAGGAGCGCGTACGGCATCGACGCGCTCACCCTCTCCGCCACCCGCCCGGCGGCCGGCACCGCCATCAGCGTGGTCTCCGGCTACTGGAAGCGGATCTACACCTGCTCCGTCGACGGATTCGCCTACCGGCTGAAGGAGGGGAACTGGACCTGGAAGGACTCGGTCCGTTACACCCCCGCCTGCGACACCATCGGCGGCACCTCCGGCTCGCCGGTCGTCGACGACGCCACCGGAAAGGTGGTCGCCGTCAACAACACCGGCAACGAGGACGGCGCGCGCTGCACGGTCAACAACCCGTGCGAGGTCGACGCGAACGGCGTCGTCACGGTCCGCCAGGGCATCAACTACGCCCAGCAGACCTACCCGTTCACCGCCTGCTTCGGCACGGGCAGCAGGCTCGACCTCGGTGCGAGCGGCTGCACCCTGCCCAAGCCGTGAGCAAAGGACACGAGGCAGGCCGGACGGGCGGTCAGCGGGGCGGCCTGCGGACCGCCCGCCCCGCCAGGACGTCGGTGCGCCGCCCGTCCTCGATCACGAACCGCCCGTCGACCAGCACGTACGGGATGCCCGTCGGCAGTGTCCGGGGCTGCTCGAAGGTGGAACCGGCGGCCACCGTCTCCGGATCGAAGAGGACCAGGTCCGCCCGGTAGCCCTCGCGGACCAGCCCGCGGTCCGCGAGCCGCAGCCGGGCGGCCGGCCGGGACGTCAGATGCGCGACGCACTCCTCCAGCGACAGCACGCCCAACTCCCGTACGTACCGGCCGAGGTACTGCGGGAAGGTGCCGTACGCGCGCGGGTGCGGCTTGGCGCCCTGGAGGATGCCGTCCGAGCCGCCGGTGTGCACCCGGTGCCGCATGATCTCCCGCACGTTCTCCTCGTGGCCGACGTGCTGGAGGATCGACGGGGTCAGCCTGTCCTTGAGCAGCAGCTCGCGGGCGAGGGCCCACGGGCTCTCGCCGCGCAGCGCGGCCGACTCCTGGACCGTGCGGCCCACGTACTCCGCCAGCGCGGGGTCGCCGACCCCGGAGATCTCGATGGTGTCCCACTCCATGGGCACGCCGTGGCAGCCGTCCGAGCCGGTGACCTCCAGGTGGTGCCGGATCCGTTCGGCCGTCGCGTCGTCCGCGAGCCGCCCGAGGGTCGCCTCGGGACCGCCCTCGCTCGCCCAGCTCGGCAGCACGGCGGCCAGCGTGGTGCTGCCCGGCGTGTACGGGTAGGTGTCGAGGCTGATGTCGGCGCCGGCGGCGAGCGCGTCGTCCAGCAGGGCCAGCAACTCGGGCGCCCTGCCCTTGTTCACGCCGAAGTTCATCGTGGCGTGCGCCAGGTGCAGCGGGCAGCCCGCCTCCCGGGTGAGCGTCACCATCTCCTCGTACGCCTGGAGCGCGCCCGCCCCGTAGGAGCGGTGGTGCGGGCAGTAGTAGCCGCCGTACCGGGCCACCACCCGGCACAGTTCGGTGAGTTCGGCGTCCTTGGCGTACATGCCGGGCGTGTACGTCAGCCCCGACGACATGCCGACCGCGCCCTGTTCCATGCCCTCCGCGACCAACTGCCGCATCCGGTCCAGCTCGGCGGGGGTGGCCTCCCGGTCCTCCCAGCCGACGACGAGCGCGCGCACCGTGCCCTGCGGGATCAGGTACGCGGCGTTGACCGCGATGCCCCGGTCGAGCCGGTCCAGGTACTCGCCCACCGACCGCCAGTCGAAGTCGATGTCGTCCCCGCCGCCGTTCCATCCGGCGATCGCGCGGCGGACCTCGCCGAGCGTGCGGTCGTCGACGGGTGCGTACGACAGGCCGTCCTGGCCCAGCACTTCGAGGGTGACGCCCTGCGCGGCCTTGGCGCTGTGGTCGGGGTCGCGCAGCAGCGCCAGATCGCTGTGGGCGTGCATGTCGATGAAGCCGGGGGAGAGGACGAGCCCCTCGGCGTCCAGTTCGCGGCGGGCCTTCGGGCGCTGACAGCCCGCTGCCGCCGCCTCCTTGACGATCGAGACGATGCGGCCGCCGTCGACGACCACGTCCGCACGGTACGCGCTGTCGCCGGAGCCGTCCACGACGTCGGCGTCCCGGATGACGAGTTCTTCCATGCCACCCCTCCTAGAAGAACGTACGGATGTAGTCGACCACCGTGCCGTCCGCCTCCGCCACGGGAATGAGTACCCACTTGTCGAAGGAGGTGCACGGGTGGGAGAGCCCGAGTCCCAGCCAGTCGCCGGTCTCCAGGTCGGCCTCCGGGTCGGTGCGCAGCCAGGCGTGCTGGTCGGAGAGGGAGACGACCGAGATCCCGGTGGCCGGGCGCTCCGTGCCGTCCCGGCGGACCACCTGGGCGAACGGCAGGTCGAGGTCGTAGGCCGCGTCCCGCTTGCCCGCGTTGGCGAAGGCCTGCCCGTCGGACGGCCGGGACACGATCTGCGTCCACAGCCGGAACGCCGGCTCCAGCGCGCCTTCCTCCGGTACCCGGTTGAACGGGGTCAGCTCGCGGTAGTGCCCGTCGTCGTGCGAGACGTACGCGCCCGAGCGCAGCACCTTCAGCGCCGGCAGGGAGAGTGCGGGGATCTCCGCGAAGACGTCGGCGACCGCGTCGAACCAGGCGCTGCCGCCCGCGCTCACCACGATCTCGTCGAGGCCCGCGAACCGTCCCGCCTTGTCGAAGTCCACCGCCAGGGCCACCAGGCGCCGCAGCCACGCCCGCACCCGCTCCGGGTCGGCGTCCGGCACCTCGCCCTCGTATCCGGCGACCCCGACCAGCCGCAGGCCGCGCGCGCCCGCCACCGCGTCGGCGACGGCGGCGCACTCCGCCTCCGTCCGCACCCCGGTCCGGGCGCCCTCGCCCCCGGCGAGTTCGACCACGACGTCCACCGGGCGGGCGGCCCCGGCGAGGGCCGCGTCCATCAGTTCGACACCGCGCACGGAGTCGACGTAGCAGACGAACCGGAAGCCGGGGTCGGCGTCCAGCTCGCCGGAGATCCAGCGCAGGGCCGCCGGGTCCACCAGCTCGTTGGCGAGGAACACCCGCCGCACGCCGAACGCCCGTGCCACCCGCACCTGATGCGGCACGGCGAGCGTGATGCCCCAGGCGCCGTGCTCGATCTGGCGCCGGAAGAGCTGCGGGGCCATGGACGTCTTGCCGTGCGGGGCGAAGGCGAGGCCGTGCCGGGCCGCGTACGTCTCCATCAGCTTCAGGTTGTGCTCCAGCCGCTCGGCGGACAGCGCGAGCACCGGGGTGGTGAAACCGCCGGTGAACAGGTTCCGGCGCTGGGCGGCCAGCTCGCCGACGGTCAGCCCGTCGGCGTCCGGCGGGAGGCCCTTGAAACGGTGGTCGACGCGTTCCTCCGCGAGGAGCGTGTAGGCGTCGGAACCGGGGTCGAGGACCATCAGAGCCTCCTGATCTGGTGCGTTGCGTTCTATGCAACACCCATTGCGTATGTCGCTTACCGCTGTCTAACATCTCGGCCACACGGGGTCAATGGAAACGGGTCCCGGCGGCCGACGAGGACAAGGCGAGGACAATGCGGGCGGACACCGACGATCCGCCCCCACCCGGCCCCGCGCCACCCGTC
>NZ_LIQT01000082.1 GCF_001418415.1 Streptomyces hirsutus | reverse complement strand
GCACTCTCGCTGGCCAGCGAGGCCGGCTACCTGCGCGCAGCAGAGGGGCTGGTGAGCGACGAGGCGGCCGCGGCCTCCCGCCTGGCATGGGCGGCGACAAGTCCGCGAGTCCAGTCGGAGCCGATCCATGCGGCGCTGCTGGACTACTTGCAGACCACGCGTGCCAAGGAATGGAAGAGTCCAGCAGCGGCGTTGGGTGACGACCCGGCCACCGCTCGCGCGATCGCAGGGCTGGAGCGAAGCGTGCGCGCCGAGGCAGCCCGGCCCGAGGTGGGAAGCACGACAGGCACGGAGCTGGTGGTCTCCCTGGACGACGTCACCAATAGTCGTCGCGCCCGCATCGCGGCCGCCTCGCGCGAGGTTCCCACGCTCTACGTGGTCACGCTTGTGGTCAGCGGACTGGCCTTGATCGTGAACTCCGGCGCACTGGTCTTCCGCAGCAGCCTGCGAACGTCACTGCTCATCGTGGGTGTTGCGAGTGTGGTCGGGCTGAGCCTGGCGTTGCTCTTCGCACTCAGCGCGCCCTGGAGCGGACCGTTGATCGTCAGCGGGCATCCACTCGACGCCGTCATCGGGGACCTGAAGTCCGGCTTCTTCCACGGCGGGCCGTAGGCGGCGGGCGCGACCAGTACGCCGACCCCTGCCCGGACTCTTGGTCACATGAGTCATGTATAGGACAACTGCTACGATCCGGCCACTTGTCCGGGGGACGAATGTCGCCCGTCGCAGGTTCGTGACCTGCGGCTCAACGGCGCGCCGCACAAGCCCCCAAGCTTTCGCCCGCCCTTCCCGGAGAGGACCCGCATGGCCAGACGTGCGCTCGTACGCGGCGCCGCCGTTTCCCTCACGCTCGCCATGGGCCTCGGTCTGCTGACGGTCGGTACCGCGCACGGTGAAACGGTCGCGGAAGAGGCGGTCCTCCCCGCCGCCACGGCCATGCTTCCCAGGACGGGCCTGCTGAGTGCGGGGCCCTCCGGGTTCCTCCGCTACGCGTACGGGCGCGGTCGCCCGTGGACGACCTACTACGGCGTCGACACGGTCGTCGACGCGTCCGCCACGGACGTGTCCGGCCTCCCGGAGTTCGGCGCGGACTCGGATGTCGTCGCCGACTACGACCAGTCCGACCGTGTAGTGACGCTGCGGGACATGACGACGTCCCGCACCGGAGCCGGGGGGTGACGCGCGGGACGACGACGGACCCGCCGCAACCCGGGCCGTGCTCTTTCCGTCCTGCTTCGAAGGGCAGTCCTTCGTAGGGGAAAAGCGGTTCCGGTCGGAAGATGACGAGCGAAACCCGACCTGGCATGACCAAAATCTAACAAAGTGGCCAAGAGTTGAGATACATACCACCGCGGGACTTTCCGCGAATAAACCGAAGGACCGCGTTCTCCGTGGGGCGTCGACCACGCGCGAGACTCTGGGCCGTGGCGGGTGTCGCGGCCCTCGGATTCCTCATTGCGCTGGAGTTCGCCGCGCGTCGCCACGGCCTGCAGGGGCCGATCGCCAACCAGGTGCGAGAGCTGATATTCGCCCCCAAGTCGGGCAGCCTGCTGTACGCCGCCATGGCGTTGATGATGGTGGTCCTCACCTGGCGGCAACGGTTCATCGCGGTGGGTGCGGCGATCGGTATCGATATCGCCTTCTCGCTGGTCCGGTGGGCGGTGGACGCCGAGACGACCGGCGGCCACCCCTTCGGCAACGGCGCGTTGTGGGTGATCCTGGGCCACGCGGTCATCGCGGTCACTCGCCGCACCGGCCGGGAACGTGTCCTGCTGCTGAAGGGCGTCGGGCTGGGCCTGCTGCTGGTGGCCGGCCGCAAGACCGGCGACACCTGGCTGCTCCTCACCTCGAAGACCCGCCCGACGGTGCTCGACCAGTACGTGGCGACAGCCGATCACGCGCTGGGCGATCCGTCGTGGCTGGTGGGCCGGGTCGTCACCGCCACCGGCCCCATCGGCTTCAACGTCCTCGACGTCGTCTACGGTCAGCTCGCGGTGGCCGCGGTCATCGTCGCGCTGTATCAACTGCGCGGCGTGGCGGTCGAGCGCCGCTTCCCGGGCCATCATCTGGTGCGCACCTTTCTGGTGATCGGCCTTCTCGGGCCGGCCTTCTACATGATCTTCCCGGTGGTCGGACCGCTCTTCGCCTACGGCACCGGCACCGAGTACTGGGCGACGGTCAGCCTGTGGTCGCCGGACATTCCGTCCAGCGAGCACTGGGCGGTGGCCGACCTGTGGCCGCGGACGCCGCCGCCGATCAGTACCCCGCACTCCATGCCCTTCGACGGGATCACCCCACGGAACTGCATGCCCAGCCTGCACACGGCGTGGGCTGTCGCGCTCTTCATCCATTCCCGGAAGGGCCCACGCGTTCTGCGGTACGCAGGCACGTTCTGGCTGATCGCCACGCTCACCGCAACGCTGGGATTCGGCTACCACTACGGCGTGGATCTCCTTTCCGGCGTGGTGTTCGTGCTCACGATCGAGGCGGCTCTGCGGTCGTTCGACCGCGGCTGGGATCGATCAGGGATCCGGCTGGTCGCTTACGGAGCAACGGTCTTCGCTGCGCTGTTGGTGTCCTACCGCTTCCTGCCGTTGAAGATGGCCGAGCATCCGTGGGTGTCCGGACCCCTGCTCGTGCTGGCGATGACCTCAGTGGTCTACGGCTACGTACGGACCACCACAGCGTGGGAACCGAGGGCCGCACCGACGCGACAAGCGGAACCGCAACCAGAACCGATCTGAATCGTGTCGCACCAGGTTGTCGGCTGCGCGCCGCCCGAGTGGGGCCGGGGTCGGCGTCACAAGGGCACCCGTGCCCTCGTCGAGCCGTGCGCCGAGCGTGTCGGCCTTCGCGACTGCGGCGTTGCCCCTGACATGAGGCCGTAGCCGGTGACGCCGGCAGTCATGGTGCTCCGGTACAGGAACGCCATCCCGCCGAACACGCGCTCCTCACTGACTTCCGGGTCCGCTGCCCGGCGTTCCCGGATCCGTTGCGTGAATCCTTCGTCGTGCGCCGCCGTCCTCCCGACCTCTGCCACGAGTCTCGCTTCGAGGTCGCACAGGCCCTTGGCGGGGGTGGCGCCGACCTGCCGGGCCGGTGGCGGTGCCGCCGGCCGGTGGAAACCTCCCTCCCCGTCCCGCACATGGGTGCGGGCGTGAGTGCCGCGTGAGTGCCGCGCGGGTGGGGCTCGAAGAGGTGGGTGACGTGCGGGGGCACCGGGCCGGCCACGGAGAGCAGGTCCGGCAGCCGTGGCGGGTCGTGCGCGGCGACGCGTTCGGGCGCGGGGCAGGAAGCGCCCGGCCGGCGCGTCGATCGTCATTCATGGCCTCGGACTGCTGCCTCCTCGGAAGCGGTCACCATCGGGTGAGCAGCAGATGGTTGAGGAGCAGGGCGAGCAGTGCCTGGGCGGTGAGCCAGGCGCGGACGGGGGTCCCCTCTGCTCGTGGGGGTCCCCCCTGTTCGAGCAAAGTCGAGAACTCGGGGGAGGAGCCGGGACCTCGGGGGAGGGGGAGGAACGCGCAGGCCGGGAGCAGCCACAGGGTGAAGGGCAGCCAGATGCGTTCCGTCTCCGCCTTGCTCATGCCGGACAGGTCGGCGACCAGCAGGGCGAGGAGGGCGGCGGACACGAGGAGTGCGAGGCGGGTCTCGGCCGCCCGGTCGGGGGCGTCGTGGCGGCGGCGGACGAGCACCGCACCGGTCCGCCGCAGGCCCGCCGCCGTCGCCAGGCCCGTGACGAGCACCGTGCAGGCGAGGTTGGCCCACACCCAGTAGCCGTAGGGACGGATGCCGCCCACGCCCTGGTGGTAGCGCGTGCCCAGCAGGTGGTAGGCCTCCCACCAGTTGAACCCGGCGAGTGCGAACGCCGTCGGGACCACCGCCAGTCCGGCGAGCAGGGGCACCAGCAGGGCGGGGCGCCCCCGGATCCCGTGCCGGCCGAGGACCATGACCGCCGCCGCGATCAGTGCGACGAGCGTGAGGCCGTACGACAGGTAGCAGGTCAGGCCGAACAGCAGCCCGGACGCCCCCGCCCACCACAGGGACCGTCCGGTGACCGCCAGGGCGAGCAGCGCCACCGCCCACGCCGCCACCGCCGCGAAGTACGCGTCGGCCGAGGTGCCCATCCACACGGCGGCCGGGGCCAGGACGAGGAAGGGCGCCGCCCTTCGCGCGAGTGCCTCGTCGGCCAGGGCGCGGATCGTGACCAGCACGGCCGCGCAGGCCGTCGCCCCGACGGTGATGCACCACACCCCGGCCCAGCCCCCGCCCCGCAGCCCGATCCGGTCGAGCAGGACGAAGGTGAGCGTGGCCGCGGGCGGGTGGCCGGCGATGTGGGCGGGCCAGTGGTCGGGGGAGCCGAGCAGGATGTGCTGGGTGAAGTCCCGCAGCGCCGCCGGGATGTCATGGAAGCGGTCGACGGCCCGGAGGTACTCGTGGGGGGTGGTGAGCCGGACGGCGATGCCCCGGTGCCAGCCGTCGACCAGGGCGAGGGAGGAGGTCCACGCCAGGGACGTGCCCCACGTCAGGGGGACCAGGGCCCGCCAGGGGAGACGGGCCGCGAGGGCGGGGCCGTACGCCACGGTGGCGATCGCCACCAGGACGGCCGCCGGAGTGCCGGGGCCGAGGTGGGGGCCCCAGGACGCCAGCAGTGGGGGCCAGTCGGCGAACAGCGTACGGCTGGTCCCCTGGATGTGGCGGCCGACCAGCACGGCCGCCGTCACGAGCAGCACGGCGGCCCCGGCGGCGTACAGGTCACGGCTCGGGCCGCGGGGCACGCCGGAGTGCGCTGCGCCGGGCTCGGCGGAGGGCGGGGTGCGGTTCACACCGGAACGCTAGGCCGCGCGGCC